>JBJMXF010000167.1:0-6822 GCA_045809725.1 Candidatus Udaeobacter sp.
GCGAGATGCAGAGGTTTTCGTCACCGGTCGCGAGCTGCCGGTGAAGGTCGATCCCGAGCTCGTTTGTCGCTTTTGCGGCCAATTCAAAACTCGTTGCGGCCTGAGCCATAGTAACGAGTAACGCAGCGAAAACGTGTAGAATCAAAAAGCGTTTCATGCGGATGATGAAACACTGGATCGGCGAGGGTTGCGACGCGAAACTTCCGGGGAGCGGTCGCCGCGGCGAGCTGCCGGTACCCAACCTTTGTCACAGCGTTTCGGAGCGCAATTCTGTTTGCGCAACTTGCATTCAGTGACGCGCCGGTCTCTGACGTATTTCGGGGAGGGCGCCGAAATGTGCACGCGAGGCGCGTGCGCTCCACGGACGAAGCGTTGCAGTAGGCGGTGACCGCTGATTTAGTGCGCACTTGTATTCATGGCCGCACACCGCAAGCCGAACTTAATTCTATTTCTTCCGGATCAGCAGCGGGCAGACACGCTCGCCTGCTACGGAGGGGTAAAGGTTCATGCGCCGAACCTGAACAAGCTTGCGTCGGAATCTGTGATTTTCGAGCGGACGTACGTCACGCATCCGGTTTGCACGCCTTCGCGCTCATCGCTCATGACAGGAACGTGGCCGCACATCAATGGGTGCACACACAACAGCGTGCCACTCGACCCACGGTTTCGCGTTTTTCCGGAGTTAATGCAGAACCAGGATTATCGCACCGGTTACATCGGCAAATGGCACCTTGGTGAAAACGGGCCTGTCGGCCGTGGTTTTCACCATTGGATTTCCACCGATGGTCAGGGCGACTACAGCAATTTTCTGATTTCAAAGAACATTGCGCCGGACAAAGCGAACGGACGATTCTCGGAAGTAGCCGTCAGCAATCTTCCGATCGAATTGTCGCGACCAAAGTTTCTCGAGGAACACGCATGCCACTTCATCGAGAAACATCAGCGCGATCCTTTTATTTTAGTCGTCGCGTTCGTCGAACCGCATTCGCCTTACAACGGTCCGCTTAACGATTCGAATCCGCTCGGCGAGGTGGCGCTCGATGCGACGGCTACTCTTCCCGAACACCAAGACATTCCGTTGCGTTACCGCTTGATGCGCGAGTGGCAGCAAGCTGAAGCGTTGTTGGACCGCGAGCGACTGCCGATTCAGTTATTCTTCGGCATTACACCTGACGAATACCGCAGCATCAAACAACGTTACCTCGGCCTCGTCACGTTGGTCGATCAAAGCATTGGCGCAATCCTAGGTTGCCTGGAACGATGCGGCCTGGCGGAGCACACGATTGTGGTTCACACGAGCGACCACGGC
Source organism: Candidatus Udaeobacter sp. (assembly GCA_045809725.1). Classification (GTDB taxonomy): domain Bacteria; phylum Verrucomicrobiota; class Verrucomicrobiia; order Chthoniobacterales; family UBA10450; genus Udaeobacter. Next base: position 1,310 of record JBJMXF010000167.1, read on the forward strand.
GACAGCCTCGGCGCGCATCATCTCTTTGGGAAAGAGACGATGTTCGAAGAAGCCACGCGCGTTCCGTGGCTGATTCGGTTGGGGGGCCAAACGCGGCAAAAGACGATTTCAAACCCGGTCAGCCACATCGATTTTGTGCCGACACTGCTCGATCTTCTCGGCCAACCAAATCACCCGCAGTGCGCGGGCAAAAGTCTGTTGCCATTGATCAATGACGCGACCGCTTTGCCAAACAATGTCTTTCTCGAATGGGCTCCGAACCGTACGAAAGTGAAAAAGGGCAGCAAGCTCGCCCGGCGCCGTATCATCAAGCGCGCGGTCGAAGAATCCACACGAACGCTGGTTTCTCCTGAGGGCTGGAAGCTCTGCCTGCGCGACAAGGATCTGAACGAATTGTACAACTTGAATGAGGATCCATTCGAAATGCGCAATCTTTACTCGGATCCGCAACACAGTTCGTTGATTTCCCGTTTTACCACCGAGATCCATCGATGGCAGGATCTTACTAATGACAAGCTCAACGTATGAGTAAGGCGCGACGCGTCGAGTTAGTAAAGGCGCGAGGCGACGTTCCGCCAAACGAGCAGGGGCGCCTTTGCAGACGCCCCGTCGCGTTGTAGTTGCGCTGTCGAAGGATCAACCTCAAGGCTTAATCCACATTGTGGCTGACCTATTTGCGCCTAGTGAATACCCTGGACCAGATTCCAGAGTGACTACAACGCTATAGGCCTGACGGAACGATGATCCCCTTTGATCAGGCAACGTTTTCACTTGGATCACTCCGTAGCCGGATTGTCCAATGCGGGTCGGCGACACAAGCAGAACGTAATCAACTCCAGCGATAGCGGTGCCGCTGACCTTGAAGTTAACATACCGTCCGCCGAAGCTGAGTGCAGGCATAGTGTCCAGTGCAGCCTGCATAGCCAGGACGAATGATCCGATGTTCCCACGGGTAACATTATCGGTGCTATGGATAGTGATAACCGGGGATTCCGCAGCCTCGCCGACCGATGCGGGAGGGGGCCACTTAATAGGGCCCGGCTTCGCATTGATGACTGGCGCGAACGCAAACGCAAGAGCGACCAGTGTAGTTGTGTATATGTTATTTCTATTTTTCATGTATTTGATCTTCTTTCTTTGTTAGGCTTTCAATGAGCTCTCGTCATTGAGGACTCATTTTCGGCCGTTCACTGAGGTAATGCGTAAAAGCCGGCGCGAGGTTACGCGCGAAGTTCGCCTCGCGAGGTTGAAACCGTTAAACGGTTGAAGTGTTACAGAAGGGAAGCGGAGCGAGCGCGGATTCGTTACCTGCGGCGGCTCCAGACGCGAAGCCACGCTGCCTCGAAAAGTGCTCGAGGACAGCGTGGCGCGCCGTTCGTGCAGTGTTAGTGGGTCGCCTCAAACGCAGGTTTAATCCACATTGTGGCTGAGCGAGCTGCGCCTACTGCATATCCTGGGCCAGCTTCCAGAGTCACTATAACGCTGCGCGCCTGGCGGGAGGCTAATCCCCTTTGGTCAGGCAGTGTTTTGACGTGGATCACGCCATAGCCGGCTTGTCCGATGTACGCCGGAGACACAAGCAGAACATAATCAACTCCAGCGATGGCGGTACCGCTCACCTTGAAGTTTACGTACGTTCCACCCAACATGCGTGTGGACTTCATGGCCAGCACGAATGAACCGATCCTTCCCCGGGTGACATTGTCGGTGCTATGGATAGTGACAACCGCTGAAGCGGACGTCAGGGTGGGATTAGAGCCGAGTTGTATGGGATCAGGGCCACCGTCAACGCTCTGCTCCGCGTTGATGACTGGCGCAAGCGCAAACGCAAGCGCCGACACCAGCATTATGATTACACTGTTTTGATTTTTCATTTTCTTTATTTTCCTCTTTTGTTTTGGCCTTCGGTGACTCTCGTCATTGAGAACTCATTTCCAGCCGTTCGCTCAGGTAATGCGTAAAGGCCGGCGCGAGGTTACGCGGAAAAGGTCGAAGAACTGTGGATCAGACAGATATAAGATAGGCCACCTCACCGGAGAGATAGGTTGTTGAGCGGGCCGAATGGTGCGGCTAGCTCGTGTTGTTACTGTTGACCTATCGGTTAACAGCGTTAGAAGCACCTATAGGCGTAGGTGCCTGCAGGCGAACGTGGGGCAGCCAACAACTGCGCGGGTCTGCCGCAACATTCAGATGCAAAGGATGGCGAAGTTCGGTTGCAGTGTCGCCGGAATCCGTTGGCGAGCCAAATTCGCTTTAAAAGTGTCTTGCTTTCCGGCCTTGCGTTTCGACGCGGTCTCGCCATAGCGCGACGGCCGATAGTACGGCGCGGCCCAGCCAGGGAAGGAGAAGCAGAAAAGTTATAATTAGTGTTCCGCCATCTTGATTGTTCATAGGTTCCGATCCTCCTTTTTGTGTGTTCATCCGGTACTGCGTAAGATTTGGCCCGAAGTTACGCGGAATTTCGCTTGGCGAGATTGAACTGTTAAACGGTTGAAGCGTTAAGAGTCGAAAAGAGAGAGGCGCGGATCTCAGATGCACACGCGCTACGCCTTTGGGCGGCACGACTGGGCGTAAGCTGAATTGCGTTGGGTAAAATAACGCTACGTCCGGACTACAGAGATCAGATAGTGCAATTCGTCTTCGACGTCGCCTGGAGTAGCGACGGTATGTGCGATTTCCTCGCGCAATAACGTCTGGTAACGCTGACGAAATCGGTAGAACGCTTGCTTAACTGCGTTCTCAGTCATCCCGAATTCAATTGCCACCTGGGCTTGCGATGGACGGTCCGGTTCGTCCATGAGCATTTTCTTCATCTGATCAAAGAAGCCCACATTGCCAGCGCTACGATACTCTTCGCGAAGCCGCGCCATTACTTGCTCCAACACCGCGAATGCCCAACGCCGTTCGTAGATTTGATCCGCGGTGAGTCGATCACAGCGTTCGCCCTCGATGCGTTGTCCCTCCTGAATGTCGTCGAATGGAATCAAGTGTTGGCCCCTGCCGCGTTTGACGGCCAATGCACGACGCGACTCGTCAGCGAGAAAATGTTTCACTGAGGTAAGGAGGTACGAACGAAGTCGTCCTTTTTCCTTGCGCACACTGTTCAGATCCTTGCGCTCGAGTAACAACGCGAAAAAGCCCTGGGTAAGATCTTCGGCGTCTTCAGCGCCGGCACCATGCCGCCGCACGTAACCATGGATCGGCCGCCAATACGTGCGACAAAGTTTTTCGAGAGCGTTCTGTGCCGCCGGCGATTCACCCTGCGCTTCGAGCACCACGCTCCAGTGGGTGGTAGCAAAGATCGCCGGATTATCCACGGTCTCGTCGCTCGCGCTCAGCGACGTCAACGGATGTTCCGCAGGAGGCATATTAAAATGGAAACAAACGCCGGCACGAAAGGCAAGCTTGGATTGATCTGGCAAATCTGTTTCGAGTTACGCCTCAAATCGATAACCATGCAGCTCAATTTCTTTGGCGAATGCTTTCTCTACGATTCGCCGTTGTTGCTCGTTGAACACTTCCTGATATGGCCGCCGGTCGGCGCGATATTCCGATTTCGCTGCGACCCCGAGGCTGCCATCAAACGGAATGTTAAGCTGCGCGAAAATTTCACCCAACTCCGCAAGCAGGTTTTCAAAGCGAACAATTCGATCGACAATGATTTTGCTCCGTGAACGATCCAGGTATCGGAAATCATTAATGGGAAACCGGCCGCGAGCGAGATACTCGTCGAGCGAAAGCCCGCCGCCTTCACGCGCCGCGTGCATGTTGTAATGAGACAAAACTTTGTCCCACGGATTTCGTTCTACACAAAATTTGAAGTAGCCGTTCCAGACATCCAAGGGAACGCGTTGCCTCACCTCGCGCGCCGGCATGTGGTTATAATATTTCGTGCCGCTTGTGATTGTGCGGTGCAGCACGGAGAAAAATTTTCCTGGTCGTTCGAGGATTTCAGGAATCGGATTAATCAGGCCCTCATAATTACGCGGTTGATGTCCTTCAACACGGGGCACAATCGGCGTTAAGATGTCTTGCCCACCACAATGTTTGGACAGAAACACTTCGATGCTCGTGCCGGCGGTCTTTGCAGTTTTGATGAAGATGAATTTGTATTTGTGGGACAGAATCATCGAACGTGAGTCAATGCTGTCAGTTCAATCGCGCGCGCGTGATATTTACTGCGGCATCTCTGCGAATGCCTGGAAGCGCGGATGGCCTCGCAGCTCAACAAGCATGGCGTCGACTGACATTGCTGTAGGATCGATGTGGCCGTGATTGAGGTACTCGCATTTGAGGTAATCAATCGCTTTCGTTTTGTCGCCCAGTCCTGCGTAAATCAAGGCAGATAAGTAACCGCGGACGAATTCCTGGCGGGCGTGTGCCTCGAGCTGCCGAACAATCTCAACCGCTTCGTCCGGCGAAATGTCCGCCGTTCGCTTTATTCCTTGCGGCGTTATGTCAAAGACCCACGCGAGAATTGCGGAAAGAATGAAACCCAGGGCGAGAAACACGACGATTGCTTTCATCATACACGGCGGCGCATTGAACGTCGGCAGAAAAATCGACGCGGCCTGGATCAGTAGCCATGAGGCAACACCATACGCGACCTCGACTTTGTAAACCTTTCGTCGTTTCAATTCTGAGAGAAAACTGCTCGCCTTCGTTTGAAAGGTTCGTGTCCTCTTGAACCCAGTCGAACTGCCGTTCACGGATCTGGTAGCATCGCAATTCATGGCGTGGCCAGAAGATGTCACTTCATCCTGCGAGCTCGGGATTATCGCGATTGAATTCAGCATACATTCCTCCGAAATCATGTCTTCAGTGCCGAGTGGGACGCGGGGCGGGATGCGCCCGCTCGGATTCGCCTACGTCAAGCATATAAACTCCACGCCCAAAGGTTGCGGCGGCCAGTTGGCGGTTTGTGGCATTCAGTGATAGCGAGGTAACTACCATTCCTGTCGGAATGCCGTCGCTTAGGTTACCCCATGTCAGTCCGCCATCGGTGCTGGCGAAAACGCCCGCATTAGAAGCGGCGAAGATATGTTCAGGATTTGCCGGGTCGATCGCAACATCTCGATAGATGAGATCCTGGACTCCCTGTTCAACCCAGGTTGTTCCCATGTCGGTGGTCTTATAGACACCTGAATTGCAGGCGAGATACGCTGTCCGCGGATCGGTGGGATGGACGCTCACGGCATGAATATCGTCCAGATTGGGCGTTTGCATGACCTGGATCCACGTAGCGCCATCACCTTCGCCAGCATTGGAGGTAACAAAAACGGCATTGTCATTTCTGACCGCGTAAATCACATCCGAGTTACCTGGAGCTTCGGTGGCTGCGGTTATATAGTTGCCACGATGCTGGGCAAGCCGTGGCCCAATTGTTGTCCAAGCGACCGGCGAAGCCGTGGCATCCACGGTGCGAACCACGTGCTGGCAAGACCCGAGGAGATGTTTTGGAAATGATGGATTCATGCTGAACGTTGGAAAGAACGCGCAGTCAGTATCCCCCT
>JBJMXF010000168.1:0-4403 GCA_045809725.1 Candidatus Udaeobacter sp.
CTCACGGCCACGGTCGAGACGTCATCATTCAATAATCAAGCCACTGCTACCGCAAACACCTTTTGAGGTTCGAGCCCGATTCTTTCACCAATCGAGATGAAACGTTTGTCCGAACGCAGCGGCGCGAATTCGGGAGCGATGCCGATGAAGTGCAATGACGAGGAATGTTCGTCGTATGCGCGTTGCAATTCGCGCATGGCATTCTCGTGTTCGTCCAACACTACATGCACATGCGCAATCGCGTCTCCGGGCGTATAACTCCCGCGACTCGCGCAAACCGCCTTGAGAATTTCCCGCGCTTCCTCCCGGCGCTTCATCTTCCCATATGTGATCGCAAGACCAAAAGGCACTCGGCCGCTGAGGTCTTGGGACTTTTTGTATAACGCGATTGCGTCATCGAAGCGCCCCATTTCACGGTAAAGCGCGGCCAGCAGCGGTTCACTGTAAAGAAATGTGGGATCAAGCTGCAACGATCGCTCGCCAGCGGCCATCGCTTCATCGATCAATCCGAAGTATCGGTAGATCTCGCCGGCGAAATTGCTGACCCACAATGACGCAGGATCAATTTTCGCCGTGCGGCTTAGATACCTTAGAGTTTTCTCGCGCTCGCCGATCGCGGCGTAAAATGCAGCGATGAAATAATTCGAGGTTGTGGAGTTGGAATCGATTTCCAAAGCGCGGAGGTATTCCGCTTCGGCGCCGCGCAGGTCCCAATCGAGGATCCGTTTAGTTTCCGCTAAATACACATGCGCCTCTGCTTCACCGTCGTCGATGTTGATCGCATTTAGCGCGGCCTCGCGGACGTTGGAATAGGCTTCGAGTGGTTTTACATACGCATCCGCCAACCAGAGCCACGACTTTGCAATTCCCGTCCACGCGCGCGCGAACCGCGGATCTTTGTCGAGCGCTCGCCTGAAGAACTCCAGGCTCGTCCGCAGCGATTCTTCCGTGCTTTTGTCCGACAGAAACAAGCCCTGCAAATACAGGTCGTAGGCATCCGTGCTGCGAGAGCGCGGGGGAGGTAAGATCTGGAGTTTGAGTTTCAGCGCATCGACGATCGAACAGGTGATCTCATCTTGTACCGCGAATATACCATGCATTTCGCGCTCGTATGTCTCCGACCAGATCGTGAATCCGTTTCGGGCATCAATCAGTTCGGCCGCGACTCGAACAAGATTGCCATCACGGCGGACGCTTCCCTCCAGCACATGATGCACGTTGAGCCTTTGCGCGATCTCCGGCAATTGGGCTTCTTTTCCCCTGAACCAAAACGAAGAACGCCGTGCTGCGACTCGCAAGCCGTCGACTTTTGCCAGCGCTGTCAGTATCTCCTCAGCAACTCCGTCGCTGAAGTACGCGTGATCCTTCCCCGGACTTAAATCGGTAAAAGGCAGTACCGCGATTGATCTGTCCGTTGCAGGCGAAGGTTCAACCGTCTGTCCCCTTTCCTGCCGCTGCGCTTCTTGCGTCCGCACGATACCGTGACTCGTGATGTCATAAATCCACGCAAACACCAGCGCGATCGGGAATCCCAGCACGATGGCGATTATCACAAGGCGCTCAGCCCAGTTGGGTACTTCGAACGGCGGAAACACCTGCGTCACGACCTGAACCAGCAGCCACGCCACGACTGCGTACGTGACTGCGACGCTATAAACTCTTCGTCGTTTCAGTTCGGCAAAAAAGTCTTTCGGTTTCACGGGTGGATCGGCCTTGGCAGCAAGCCTCGCTTTTGCTCCTCGGTTGGCAACGGGAACTTTGAGACTTGCTAGCCAACCCGCCGAATTGGTTAATGTTTGAGCTCCGAAGACGATTCGTTCTCGATCAATTTCTGAAAACGCGGATCGTTGCGGATTGGGTCCCATTCCCAGCGATGTTTCAGATCGTTGACGGTGATGCTGTAATCGGTGCTATCAACTGCCCCTGGCGTGGCGAGCAGACGGTCGATCAACGGAATAGCTAGATCATTTTCACCGACTCGAGCGTAGATCAGCGCGAGATAGCCATTCATGAGTGAACCGTCGACGGCATCTTTGGATTCCGGTTTGAGCTCAACTGCTCGTTGTCCCTCCGCGACGGCATCGTTCTTCCGCTCCATCAACGCGTAAAGCCAGCCGAGGCTGGCATGGCGCTCGGCGCTTTCCGGGGCTTCTCTAACCGCTGCTTCGAAAGCTGGTCTTGCCTTTTCGAACGCCTTTTGAGCGCTCGCATTATCTCCCTCGGCAAGATATGTGCAGCCTTCCAGGAAAATTTTCGGCGTCAATCCCGCGATGCTATACGAAGTTTCGTTGACCGACGATGTTTCCAGAACCTTTTTGGCCGCGGAATAATCACGTTGCAACATGGCCACGTCCCATCGGGCTGCGGTGACACTGCCGTCTGGATCAACACCGGCTGGAATTCCATCCAGCATCGACTTCAGCAGACGAGTGTCTCCTTTCCATTGAAAATTGGCGTAGCCGTTTTGGATTTTTGCCACAAGCGACGACGGAGCCAGAACGCGCATTTGCTCGGCCCAATGCACCGCTTCCGGCCATCGCCGCATGGACGAGTTCGTGTACATAAGTTCGCGCGCGGTGTTGGGATTTTGCGGATCGAGCTTCGCAACGCGTTGGTATGCCCCAAGCGCCTCCTGCCATTTGCCCTGCCGGCGTTTAATCGCTGCGATCAGCCGGCGTGTATCCGCGTTATTTGGAGATAAACGCGACGCGATCTCAAATTGCTCCAGCGCCTTGTCGTAGTCTTTGTCCATCCAGTAAATGCACTGGCCGAGCGCGAAATGGCCTTCGGCGAGATTCGGCTGCAGTCGAAGCGCAGTTTCCGCTTCAGCGAAGGCTTTCGTTCTCCAACTCTCGGTCGGTTCATAATAACGGAAGACTTCAGCACAAACAGATGCGAGCCGCGCGTGAGCGAGCGCGAAATTCGGATCGAGTTCGATAGCCTGCATGTAAAGGTGCTCGGCGGTTTTGTAATCCTCCAGCAGCGTGTCGGGATTGCGGGAAATCTGGTTCGCGCGAAGATAAAAAACGTACGCATCGGCGTTTTGTGTCGGTTTCGCTGCTGCCTGCGCCTTTTCGTCTGCGCTAAGTCTCGCGCGAAGCATGTCGGCAATTTCGCTGGCCAGTTCTCCCTGCAACCCGAGCGAATCAACCAGGGTGCGGTCGTAACGATTCGCCCAGATCTGGCGGTTACTTTGTGTGTCGATCAATTGCACATTCACCACCACCCGGTCGCCTTCCTTGCGCACGCTGCCCTCGAGAATGTTGGCCACGGCGAGCCTCCTGCCGATATCGCGCAGGTTCTGCGTTGCCGCGTCACGAAATCCCATTACCGAGGAACGACTGATCACTCGGAGGTCTTTGATCTTTGCCAAACTCGTTAGGATGTCATCCTGAATGCCGTCCGCGAAAAACGCGTTGTCTTTTGCCGGACTAAAGTTCTCGAACGGCAACACGGCGATGCTTTTCTCCTCAGGAAGGAACGATGCCTGACCGTGCCTCCAAAAAACCCAGAGGCCGAGACCGACGATAGCAATCGAAACAACCGTGGCCGCGATCGCCAAATAAACGCGTCGAAAGGTTCGTGGAACACCGGTTGCCGCAGCCTTAGCCGCCTCTTCCATCCGGGCCTGTCGAATTGCTTTAGGCAGTTGGGGATTTCCGATACCGTCTCCGTAGAAATTGACCAGGAAGATGGGAACACCGTGCTTGCCGGCGCATTCTCCCAAGTCATGCAAATAGCGACCCCATTGTCGCGAGTGAGCAAGATCCTCGGCCACTCTTTTGGACAACAGAATATGACCGCCATCTCCCCAATCCATCACGCGCCGGGCAAGATTGATTCCAGCGCCTGCAACGTTTGGTCGGTCGTTTACGTCGCGAACTTCATCAATTGGCCCGCTGTGAACGCCCATCCGAAGCTTCAGTTGGGGATATTCCTTCAGCTTTTTGCTGATCTCCATCGCACACCGCACCGGCGCTTCGGGACTGTCAAAGAACACGAGTGCCATCCCGTCGCCCGCGGGAAGTCGGATTAATTTTCCTGCTTCTTTGGCACTGCGGACCTGCTCGGTATCATTGACAACTTCAGCCAGCTGCTCCTGGTATTGACGCTGCTCATCGAGAAGCTGAGTCGAATAAGCGACCAGATCCATAAACAGAACGTGGCCAATCTGTAATCGGAGTGACGTTCCGGATTCAGAGGACATGGGTTGACCGCAATCTTCCGCGATGTTTCCAATTTCTAAAATCTAATTCCGCGAAAGCGTGCCAACAAAGCCAGCACGGACGCTGCTGTCCATATTGTGCTAAAATTATCGATGCCGTTTCAGCTTGAATCCAACTTCGAACCCCGCGGCGACCAGGGGCAGGCGATCGCGAAGCTGTTGAAATCTGTCGAGGCAG
>JBJMXF010000169.1:0-18735 GCA_045809725.1 Candidatus Udaeobacter sp.
GAAAGCCGGTGCGCGATTACGATGCAAGTACGGTCGAACATCAGAGTCTCCAGCGCTTCCTGGATGAGTCGCTCCGTTGTCGTGTCCACGCTCGCCGTCGCTTCATCCAAAATTAGAATTGGCGGATCCTTCAACAGTGCCCGCGCAATCGAAAGCCGCTGCTTTTCGCCCACACTCAACTTTACCCCGCGTTCCCCCACGACGCTGCTCAATCCATCCGGCAGCCGATCGATGAAGGGACGCGCGTTTGCGACTGCCGCTGCCTCCAGCAGTTCTTCATCCGTCGCATCAGGCTTCCCAATTTGCAGGTTCTCGCGGATGGTGCCGTTAAACAAAAAGCATTCCTGCGTCACCATCCCGATCTGTTGCCGTAATGCGCGAATGTTGAAATCACGAATCGGACTTCCGTCGACTAAAATCTCGCCGCTATCGAACTCGTAGAAGCGCGTGAGTAAATTAATGATCGTCGATTTTCCCGCGCCGGTCGTGCCGACAAGCGCGACCGTCTCACCCCGGCGTGCATGAAATGAAATGTCACTCAGCGTCGGCAGCTCGCCGGAGTAACTGAAACTGGCATGCCGGAACTCAATCTCGCCGCGCATCGTGTCTGCAAACGTTTTGCCACCCTCCGGCTCGCCTTCTGAATCGAGGATTTCGAAGACGCGTTCGCCGGAGGCGCGTCCCGCCTGCACCAGTTGATTGAGTTCATGCAGTTTCCCTACTGGCTCGTAAAGAAAACTCGCAAGCACAAGAAAAGCGCCAAAATCCCCCAACTGCAAAGCGCCTGATAAAATATCGCGCGCGCCCACAGCCACCACCAGCAGCACGCCGAGCGACCCAAACAAATACATTGAAGAATGGTAAAGCGCCCACACGCGCGTGACGACAAAGGTGGCGCGGCGCAACTCGTTGCTCTCTTTGTTGAACCGACGATCTTCGTCGGGCTCGCGCACGAAACTTTTGATCTGCCGAATGCCTGCGAGATTGTCGTGCAGGAGCGAATTCATCGACGAAGCGGCGCGGCGATGCACACGATATCGTCGGTGCGCGGTGAGCGTATACCAAAGCGCGCCGGCGGCGAGCAACGGCACCGGCGCGAGCGCGACCAGCGCCAGTTTTGTGCTCAGGTAGAACATTCCCGCCACCACCACCACGATCTGCAATATCGCCACCGTTCCTTTCTCGATGCCGTCGATGAGGACGCGCTCGACTGAGCCCACGTCCTCCAGAATCCGTGTCATTAAATCGCCGGTGGCGCGATTATCGAACCAGCGGAGTGGCAGAGTTTGAATGTGCGAATAAAGATCGCGGCGCAGATCGAAAATAACTCTTTGCTCAAAGGTGCTGTTGAGCAACAGGCGTAGATAATCCAAGGCTCGTTGAATCAACATGGCGATAGCCACGAGCATAAGCAGCGGAAGCAAACGTTCGGGATGGTGACCGTTGATGACGTTGTCGAGAATGTATTTGGTCGCCGCAGGTGGAACGATCATCATGAGCGTACCCACGATTGCGCAAGCCAACGTCGCGCACGCGAGCAGCGGATACCGTTTTAGATAAACAAAGACGCGCCAGACCGTTTTCACTTCCCTTGAAACTCAGTGACGTGGATAAGATTGAACTATTCACTCATGCGCGTTCACAAGTAAAGACGTCGTGGAGTTGCTTTCCACGCGTTGGACGCGATCCCTCGAACTGTAAATTCGAATGCGATCCATTTTGCGAGTTCTAGTAGATCATTGACGATTGGTCGTTAAAAGATCGGAATCCAACACGACCTATCGAATGATCGCGAATAACAATCACTCAATATGAGGCGCTGGCAGCGTTGGCTACCGGGACTTCAGATCCTGAGCGGGTACAAAGCCGGCTGGCTTCCGCACGATGTCATGGCTGGTCTGGTGCTGACCACTATGCTGGTGCCGGTCGGTATTGCTTATGCATTGGCTTCGGGCGTTCCCGGAATTTACGGGCTGTATGCCTCGATCGTGCCTTTGCTCGCGTACGCACTCTTTGGTCCCAGCCGCATCCTTGTGCTCGGGCCAGATTCATCTCTCGCACCAGTGATTCTTGCGGTCGTGCTCCCTCTCTCGGGCGGCGACGTTGCGCGTGCGGTAGCCGTCGCGAGCATGATGGCCGTGGTGTCGGGTCTGGTTTGCATGTTGATAGGTGTGTTGCGGCTGGGCTTCATTACCGAGCTTCTCTCGAAGCCGATCCGCTACGGCTACATGAACGGTATCGCGCTTACAGTGCTGATCAGCCAGTTGCCCAAGCTCTTTGGCTTCTCGATCAATGACGCCGGTCCATTGCGCGATCTCGCGCGCATCACCGAAGGCATTGTCGGCGGAAAAGTGAACTGGACGTCCTTCGCAGTCGGCGCCGGCACGCTCGCGGCGATTCTTTTGCTCAAGCCCTACAAGCGCATCCCCGGTCTTCTGCTCGCTGTCGTCGCCGCGACTATCGTGGTTGGTATACTGAATCTCAATCTTACCGCCGGTGTAAAGGTTCTCGGGCCGCTGCCGGAGGGACTTCCGTCGTTTGCCTTGCCAATCATCAGTTTTGCTGACATCGGCAAAGTCATTATCGGCGGATGTGCAGTCGCAATGGTCGCGTTCGCGGACACGAGCGTGCTATCGCGGACGTACGCCGCGAAAATTCGCACGCCCGTTGATCCGAATCAGGAGATGATAGGGCTGGGCGCAGCCAATCTTGCCGCCGGCCTATTTCAGGGATTCCCCATCAGCAGCAGCTCATCACGCACTCCAGTCGCAGAAGCGGCTGGAGCAAAGAGCCAGCTCACCGGGGTTGTAGGCGCGATTGCGGTCGCGCTCCTTTTGATGTTCGCACCTGACCTACTGAAGAACCTTCCCAGCAGCGCGCTCGCTGCGGTCGTGATCGCCGCGGCGATCGGCTTGTTCGAATTCGCGGATCTGCGACGTATTTTCCGCATTCAGCAATGGGAATTCTGGCTGTCGATCGTTTGTTTTTTCGGAGTTGCCGTGTTCGGGGTGATTCCCGGCATCGGAATTGCCATCGTCATCGCGGTCATCGAGTTCCTATGGGATGGCTGGCGACCGCACTTCGCAGTGCTCGGCCGGGTCGAAGGCATTCGCGGCTATCACGACATCGCGCGCTACCCTGCGGCGCGTCGCATTCCCGGGCTCCTGCTGTTTCGGTGGGACGCGCCTCTCTTCTTCGCGAACGCCGAGCTCTTTCACCAGCGAGTCCTCGATGCCATTGCAGAATCGCCGACTCCGGTGCGGCGAATTATCGTCACTGCCGAGCCGGTCACCAGCATCGACGTGACTTCGGCTGACATGCTTGCGGAGCTCGAGCACAGCCTGGCCGAATCCGGCATCGAGCTGCGGTTCGCCGAGATGAAGGATCCAGTAAAGGACAAGCTAAAACGCTTCGAACTATTCGATCGCTTCGGTGCCGCCGACTTCTATCCGACTATAGGCAGCGCAGTGGATGCCTACCTTGAGGAGCACGCTGTTGACTGGAAGCCTTGAACCTCTCAATCGGTCGAGTGATGTCCGACGCGTCTGAGGCTGGGCAAATGTAACTGAGCGACCGCCAGCTTCACAGATTCAGTGCGGCGCTTCGATGCGATCGATTGCCTTCTGCAGTCGCCGGCTTTGTAGCGCGCGCGGCGCAGGTTTTCGGGATCGCATTTTAAAGTTCAGCATTTCTACGAACAGCGCGAACGCCATCGCAAAATAGATGTAGCCCTTCGGAATGTGAAAGCCGACACCTTCGGCCACGAGGTTCATCCCGATAAGAAGCAGAAAGCTAAGCGCGAGCATTTTAATTGTGGGATGACGTCCGACGAAGCCGCTCACGGGGCCAGCGAACACCATCATGACAATCACCGCCAGAACGACTGCGATGATCATGATGGCGATTTCATCGACCATCCCGATAGCGGTGATCACCGAGTCCAGCGAGAACACGATGTCGAGCAGACTAATTTGCACGAGGACGGCGAAGAATGACGCCACGACGGGGGCTTGCCGCTGCACGTGCTCTTCCATCTGGTCATGAATTTCATGCGTGCTTTTTACGAGAAGAAACAAGCCCCCCGCGACCAGGATGATCGCGCGGCCGGTGACTTCAAAACCGGCTATGGTAAAGAGCGGACGCGTAAGGCCCATGATCCATGTGATCGATAACAGCAGCAGGATGCGCATGAGCATGGCCATACTGAGCCCGATAAGACGCGCCTTCTTTTGTTCATGTGCAGGGAGTTTTCCTGACAGGATTGAGATGAAAACGATGTTGTCGATGCCCAGAACGAGTTCGAGAACTGTTAACGTTAACAGTCCGATCCAAGCATCCGGATCACTGAGCCATTCCATGAACGATCGTTCAGTGTAGTGCGTTGCGCCTCGCGACGCACGACCTTACGCTGCGTGTAGTCCGCAGTTGCTGAGAAACCTCCGCGGATCGTGATCCGTTCGGACGCGGAATCTTAGACAAGATTTGCAATCCGTGACGTCTTCACTCTGTGGAATCATTTGAATCCGATTACTCTGCCAGAGGCATCTTACCGTAGAAGAAATCGCTGTTGCATCCGAGGGGTTCAACGGCACTTTGCTCACTTCGCTCTCGTTACTTTATGAATATTCGTTCTCGTTTGTTTTCTCTCTCGATGGCGATTGCCATTTGCTCGTTGGCAACTGCCCCGGCGCAAAATCCGGTCGCCACGGCGAATCCGTCCGGTGGCAGCCCCAACACCACGCGGCTGTTGCGTTTTCCGACCACGAATGATAAGGACATCGTGTTCTGTTACGGAGGGCAATTGTACACCGTCGGCAAAGACGGCGGCACAGCGCGCCGCCTGACAAGCGGGCCGGGTTACACTTCGTTTTCGCGATTTTCGCCGGACGGCACTCAAATTGCTTTTAGTTCGGAGTACGACGGCAACAGAGAAGTTTACGTGATGCTAGCCGACGGCGGCGTGCCGAAACGCCTGACGACTTCCGCCACATTGGGTCGTGATGATGTTTCTGATCGCATGGGTCCCAATAACATCGTGATGGCATGGGAAAACACGAAGCCTCTCATCGTCTTCCGCTCGCGCATGAGATCGTTCAACGATTTCGTCGGCTCGCTTTTCGCCGTCGGTCTGGACTCAGAATTGCCGCAACAATTGCCGGTGCCGCGCGGCGGATTCACTTCGTTTTCGCCGGACGATTCGAAGATGGCCTTCAACCGCATCTTCCGCGAATTCCGCACATGGAAACATTATCGCGGCGGCATGGCGGATGACGTTTGGCTTTACGATTTTAAAACCGGCGCCACGGAAAACCTAACGAGCAATCCCGCCCAGGATATCTGCCCGATGTGGGGACCGGACAACAAAATCTATTTCATCTCTGACCGGGATAACCGCATGAATCTCTACGTTGTGGATCTCGGAACGAAGGAAACAAAGCAGCTGACGCACTTCACGGATTTCGACATTAAATTTCCCTCAATTGGCAAACAATCGATCGTGTTTGAGCAGGCTGGTCAGATCTGGCGTTATGATCTCGCCACAGCGCAGGCCACGCCCGTGCCTATCGACATCAAGGAAGATTTCGACGGCGGGCGCGGTGGATTGGTCGATGCGGCGAAGCATGTCCAATCTGTAAATCTCGCGCCTGACGGCGAACGCACAGTCGTCGTAGCTCGCGGCGAGCTCTTTTCGGTTCCCGCGAAGAACGGGACGCCGCGCAACCTGAGCAAAACTTCAGGAGCGCACGAACGGGATGCGGTTTGGTCGCCCGACGGAAAATGGATCGCGTACAACTCGGACGCGACCGGCGAGAACGAACTGTATGTGCGCTCGCAGGACGGCAAAGGCGAGCCGCAACAAATCACCAACAGTGGCGACACTTATTACTACGCGCCGAAATGGTCGCCCGACAGCAAGAAACTACTCTGGAGCGATCGCTTGCAGCGGTTGCGCTATGTCGATGTTGCGTCCAAGGCGATGACCCAGGTCGACCAGGATAAATTTGGCGAGATCCAGGGTTATAACTGGTCGCCCGACAGTCAGTGGATCACTTGGGCGCGACCCGAAGAGAACGACATGCCGCGCGTTTACCTGTACTCGCTCGCCAATAAACAGCAGACCGCCGTCACCGATAGTTGGTACGGTTCGGGCGAACCGGTCTTCAGCGATGACGGAAAATATCTGTTGCTCGCTTCCGCGCGCGATTTCAAACCGACGTTTGGCGATCAGGAATTCGCGAATGTCTATCGCGACATGCAGCGCGTTTATCTCGTTACGCTGGCCAAAGACACCGCCAACCCGCTCGCGCCGAAGAGTGATGAAGTCGGTAAGGCTGCGGAAAAACGAGAAAAAGACAAAGCCAAGCAAGGCGAGGAGAAAAAACCAGAGGCAAGGCCCGGCGAGAAAAAACCGGACGAGACATCGAAAAAGCCGGTTGTACTGAAAGTTGATACCGATGGAATCCAAAATCGGATTGTCGGTCTGGAAATCACACCCGGGAACTATCGCAACATCCGGATGCTGGATGATAATCGGATCTTTTACCTGCGCCGCACAGCTGCCGACGAGGTGGGAGAGAATGACGAAGAGCTCTTCCAGGAGAAAGACAAGAAATCGCATCTCTGCGCTTACAATCTGGACGATCGCAAAGAGACGGTGATCGGCGACGCCAACAATTATCAGATCACTTTCGACGGAAAAAAGATGCTGGTGAAGATCAAAAAAGACTACGCCATCATCGACATCCCTAAAGACAAGATTGAGACCAAGGATCACGAGCACAAGCTCCAGGGACTCGACATGCAACTGGATCGCCGTGCGGAGTGGCGCCAGATCTACTTCGAGTGTTGGCGGCAAATGCGCGACTTCTTTTTCTCGCCGACGATGGACGGCGTCGATTGGAAGGCGATGCGAGATAAATACGCGGCGCTGTTGCCGTTCGTGAATCATCGCAACGATCTCACCTACTTGTTAGGCGAAATGATCGGCGAATTGAACATCGGCCACGCATATGTTGGCGGGGGCGAGCGGCCGGACACTCCGCGCATCAAATTGGGTCTGCTTGGCGCGGAACTTTCGCGCGATCCCGCCTCCCATTCCTATCGCATCGATCGCATTTTACCTGGCGAAAACTGGGACAAGAAAACGCGCTCACCTCTCAGTGACATTGGCGTGAATGTGAAACCCGGCGATTACATTCTGGCCGTCAACAACACGCCGGTCTCGAGTTTGCCGAACCTGTACGACGCGCTCATCGGCACCGCTGGCAAACAAGTGGTCCTGCGGGTGAATTCCAAACCGACCGACGCCGGCGCGCGTGACGTCACTGTTGTGCCGACCGACGATGAAGGGCCACTGTATTACATCGACTGGGTGCAACGGAACATCGATTACGTGACTAAGAAAACAGGTGGCGAGATTGGTTACATTCACATTCCCGACATGAGCCAGGCCGGCCTGAACGAGTTCACCAAGCTTTACTTTCCACAAATTCGGAAACACGCGCTGATTGTTGATGTTCGCGGCAACGGCGGCGGCTTTGTCTCGCCGCTTGTGATCGAGCGATTGCGACGCGCGCTGGTGATGATCGGCATCGCGCGCAACGGCATGCCGCAAACCGATCCGTCACAAACGTTCACCGGACCAATGGTAACTTTGATCAACGAATTCTCCGCCTCCGATGGCGACATTTTCCCTTACCGGTTTAAATCGCTTGGACTGGGCAAACTCATCGGCAAACGCACCTGGGGCGGTACCACCGGCATTCGCGAATCCCTACCGCTGGTTGATGGCGGACAATTCTTCAAACCGGAGTTCGCGCTGTATTCCAAAGACGGCAAACAATGGATCGTCGAAGGTCATGGAGTCGATCCTGATATCGTGGTCGACAATGATCCTGGGAAAGAATTCAAAGGCGAAGATCAACAACTCGATCGCGCCATTCAGGAGTTACAGGACGAGCTGAAGACGAAGCGTTTGGATTTGCCATCGCCTCCGGCCTGGCCAGACAGAAATCCTGCCGGCTAAAACTAGCGGCGGGTTAACGCTGGCAGCGTAGCGGATGCAGTTCACACAGCTCCCTCCGCAACGCGCGACGCTGCACCGAAAAGCGTAATCTTAAGAAAGGGGATTTGCCTCAACGGCCAGTTGTCAAATCGCCACCGAAAGGATTAAGCGGTCAGTCGCATGGAACGAGCTTTTCCAAACAGAGCAGAAGCTGGCCGGCTATTGGCGGAGAAGCTCGAGAAATATGCAGGACTCGGTGACGTGATCGTGCTCGGTCTCCCGCGCGGCGGCGTGCCTGTTGCTTACGAAGTGGCGAAGCGCCTGCGCGCGCCGCTCGACGTTTTCATTGTGCGCAAACTTGGCGTGCCTGGCTTCGAAGAACTGGCTGCTGGCGCGATCGCATCCGGCGGAGTGCGGGTTTTGAATGAAGATGTTGTCCGCGCGATTCCGTACGCAACCGAGGCGATTGAAGCAGTAACCACGAAGGAAACAGCCGAACTTGAGAGGCGCGAACAAATTTACCGTGAAGAACGCGCCGCCCCGGAGTTGCGCGACAAAACCGTCATCCTCGTCGATGACGGATTGGCTACCGGCGCGACCATGCGCGCCGCGGTCAAAGCGCTGCGGCAGCGCGGCGCCACGAAGATCGTCGTTGCGGTGCCAGTAGGACCGCCAGACACCTGCCAGGAGATTGCACACGAAGCCGATGAAACCATCTGCCTAAGCACGCCTCCATTCTTTCAAGCTGTCGGTCAGTATTACGAAAACTTCTCGCAGACTAGCGACGACGATGTGCGCGAACTGCTGAAGCACGCCGCCGCGCAGGAGCCAAACGGGACAGATCACCAATGACAGATCCAGAATTTGTTCGCGAAATTGCGCAGCCACTCTCTGGCGACGCAAATGATTGTGACAAGCTGCTGGAGTTGATCGGTGATGCGCGTTTTGTTCTGATGGGCGAAGCGACGCACGGCAGTCACGAGTTTTATTCCGAGCGCGCCGCAATCAGCAAGCGGCTCATTACTGAGAAAGGCTTCTCGATTGTCGCACTCGAGGCGGACTGGCCGGACTCAGCTCGCGTTCACCGGTACGTGCTGGGCCTTCCCGCCGCAAGCGCAGATGCAGCGCTGTCGGGTTTTCGGCGGTTCCCCACCTGGATGTGGCGCAACACGGTCGTAGTTGAGTTCGTCGAGTGGCTGCGTGCTTTTAACCAGCGTCTCGGTCGGAAAGAGGCGGCGGTTGGATTCTATGGCTTGGATCTGTACAGCCTGCACGCGTCAATCGAAGCCGTGCTCGGATACCTCGACAAAGTCGATCCCGCCGCGGCGGAACGCGCGCGGTTGCGTTACTCCTGCTTCGATCATTTCAGTCGCAATCCGCAGGAGTACGGATATGCGACGACTGTCGGCGCAGTGGAATCTTGCGAAAACGCGGTGGTCGAGCAACTGATTGAGTTGCAGCAAAAAGCGGCGGAATTCTTGAGCCGCGACGGCGAAGCTGCCTCAGAGGAACTTTTCTTCGCGGAACAAAACGCGCGGCTCGTCAAAGATGCGGAGCAATACTATCGCTCCATGTTTCGCGGGCGCGCGTCATCGTGGAATCTGCGCGATCGGCACATGGTGGAGACGATCGAAAATCTGGTCACGCATCTTAATGGAAGCCGACAACCGAAAGCGATTGTCTGGGCGCACAATTCCCACCTGGGCGATGCCCGCGCCACGGAGATGAGCCACTACGGCGAAGTGAATGTGGGGCAATTAATTCGCGAGCGATTTGGAAAGGAGGCTGCGCTGATTGGTTTCAGCACGTATCAGGGCACCGTTACTGCGGCATCAGATTGGGGTGCACCGGCCGAGCGCAAAAATGTCCGGCCAGCGCTGGAGGGCAGTTACGAACATCTGTTTCACGAGACCGGCTTGCCTCGGTTCTGGATCGATTTGCGCGGCGCTGGTCAGATTGGCGTGTTACAACAGCGGCGGATCGAGCGCGCGATCGGAGTGATATATCGGCCAGAGAGCGAGCGGCTGAGTCATTATTTCCATGCGCGGCTGCCGGAGCAGTTCGATGCAATTATCCACATCGATGAAACGCGAGCCGTTGAGCCACTGGAGCGAACCAGCACGTGGGACGAAGGCGAGTTACCCGAAACATTTCCGTTCAAGCTTTAGTTCACATTCTTAATCCTACTCTTGCTCATGCTCATGCTCTTAGTCGAATTACAAATTTACGATCAGGAGCAAGAGCAGGAGTAGGGGCAAGAGGAGCTTGTAAGCGATGAGCGAAGTGCAGATACACGCTGGCCCTGCAGTTCTCTTTGGAAACTTAACCATTCCAGCCAATGCCGTCGCGCTCGTGCTGTTTGCGCACGGCAGCGGGAGCAGCCGGCACAGTCCGCGTAATCAATTTGTCGCGCGCACACTCAATAGTGGCGGTCTCGGAACGTTACTTTTTGATTTACTGACGCCTGAAGAAGAAGCGCTCGACATCTACACTCGTGAGCATCGATTCAACATTGATTTACTGGCCGAACGCCTTGTGCACGCGACAAACTGGACCAGGCAACAAAAGGAAACACGCGATCTCCGCATCGGATACTTCGGCTCAAGCACAGGCGGCGCTGCGGCGTTGGTTGCGGCAGCGGAACTTCCGCAGGAGGTCGGTGCGGTCGTTTCGCGCGGTGGACGTCCCGATCTTGCTGGCGACGCCTTGCCAACAGTTCAGGCCCGGACGTTGCTCATCGTCGGCGGCAACGATGACATGGTCATCGAGCTAAACGAAATCGCGCGCGACCAGATGTGCTGTGAAGTCAAGCTGGAGATTATTCCCGGCGCAACGCACCTGTTTGAGGAGCCGGGTTCACTGGAGCAAGTGGCCAAGCTGGCAAGCGATTGGTTCTCTGCTCACCTCACCGCGCCGCAGTGACGGTCATTCTGAGCGAAGTTGAGGAATCCCATGACGGAATCTAAAGGCAATGCCGCGGACGGCTGCGCGGGATGGAGCTTGAGGCCAGTGACATCGCTCGCGCGCTCGACGAGATGAAACGCGCCGGAGCAGTTCTTCTAGAAATCAGCGATGTGTAGGTAGGGACGCCGCGCTGCGACGTGCCGTCGGCGCAGCGCGCCGCCCTGACCATTATGCCGGCAATACTGTCGAGAGCGTCACCTCACTGTCGATCGTCTGCTTGAAAACGTCCTCAACAGTCGCCCCGACCTTCGATCGATCAGGACCAACGATCCAGACCTGCTGGCCTTGCTCGAATGGGCCGCGCGCCATGACCTTGAGCAAAACTCCCTCTTCAGTTGCAGGGTTATCGAGCACCTCAACGACGATCCCTTCAGTTTTGCCGAAGTCCGTCAACAAAGTCAGGTCGTCATCAACGTTCGGCCTTTGCATGGGCAGCAGATTCCTCGTGTTTCCGCTAAAGTATTCGACCCTCACCGCCGTGCCGAGTGTGTCGGCGGTCGCAACAAATCAATGCACCTAAACAGTCTCGACCAGTTCGGGCTCAGGCGCGATTTCAACGTTGGGTTTGTCGGGTTTGAGCACGCGATATAAGAACCAGACGATGAAACAATTCGCCAGCAATATGAGCGCGCCGACCACACCGGGCCGGTGCCAGAGATGCCGGAGTTCAATGGGAATTAGACTCGCGGTGGCGAAAATCATGAGTAACTCTGCCCAGCGCTGCTGCATGTAAACGCCAATTCCTTCGGTAAAAAGAACTGCCGCATAAAACAACGCCAGGAACCCTGTCGCTTTGACGGCGCCGTTCGCGAGCACCGCTTGCAGTTTGTGAAGCAGCCAGACGACAGTGCGGCTGTGCTCGAGCAGGATTTCGTCCGCCGTCCAGTCCGACAACGCATCCATCCAGCGACCACGCGTGTTCAGAAAAAGCAGTGAAGCACCTGCCAGCAGCAGCAGCGCGCCCTTGCCGATTTTGAACAGGGCGATCAACTTCAGATAGCGAACACGACGTGCCCCCTGCAAAATGGCAGGTTCGTGGTGCGCCGGAAGCTTCGTTCTTAAGTCGGCCACTTCCCAAGTGTAGCGGCAGATGTGTCCCCTGCCAATCGCGATGATTGTAGCTGGGACTACGGCCTCTACAGGTTAACTCGCAAACACCGGCTTCTCTCGACAGCAAACTTCGAGTTTGTTGCCATCGGGGTCCTCGAAAAAAAAGGCGTAGTAGCCGGGACTGTAATCCTCGCAAACTTCGGGACCCTCAAGGTTTTTTCCGCCAGCGTCGCGCACGAGTTTTGAAAGCTGATCAACTTCTTCGCGCGTGTCTGCCCAAAACGCAATCCGCGTAGCATTAGGACGATGGTTCTTGTCCTCACTGAGACAGAAAAATTCCAACGGCCGTTCTCCACCGCCAGCATAGAACGTGTAATAATCGTCGCCCGGACTTTCGTGAACGAACCCAAGCTGCGGCATAATTTTTGCGTAGAACTTTGTCGCCGCTTCCATGTTAGTTACCCGTAAATCGATGTGATCGAAGCAACGCGTTTTCATTTTGTGATTCTCAATCGCTTCGGCTCGAAATTCAATTGCTCGTGACCGCAAACGTGGGGGCGCGCGTCGCCTGCGCGCACATCGCAATCACAAGAAAACACGGCGACCTTACTCGGCAACCAAGCGCGCCAAAATCGGTTTCAGCTTTTGTATAGTGGCTTCAGGCCACAACTTGCGGTCGGTGACTAGCGCCGTGTCCAACGCGGAATGTTCCGGCCAGTTGGGCTCATCGGGAATTCGCGGTATGACGTCTGCGATCACCCTGCGCGCCGTCTCTGCGTTTGCTAACAAATGACTAAGAACGATCTCGGCCGAGACCGGTTCCTCTTCGATTTTCCAGGAATCGTAGTCAGTGATCATGGCCACGGTAGCGAATGCAATCTCCGCTTCGCGCGCCAGCTTTGCCTCTGGAAGATTGGTCATGGCGATCACGTCGAACCCGTTGCGGTGATTGAATTCAGATTCCGCACGCGTCGAGAATGCCGGGCCGTCCATGTTCACGTAAGTGCCGCCGTTGTGAATCGTGTATCCCAGTGATCTGGCCGATTCAGCTACGATGTTGCGCAGATTCGTGCTGATCGGTTCTGCGAAGCCAACGTGCGCGGCAATGCCTTCACCGAAAAATGTGTGCGCCGTGCGCTGACTGGTGCGATCGAAAAACTGCGAGGGTAAGACCAGGTCTCTCGGCGCGTATTTTTCCTGCAGGCTGCCGACCGCCGCGACCGAGATGATCCAGCGGACGTTCAACGAACGCAGCGCGTAAATGTTGGCGCGATAATTTATTTCGTGCGGAAGGATACGATGCCCGCGGCCATGTCGCGGCAAAAAATAGATCTGACGGCCGCTTAATTTTCCACCGACAAGCAGGTCTGAAGGCGGTCCAAACGGTGTGTCGATTTTGTGTTCAGCCGTATCCAGCAACTCCTCCATCTGATAGAGCCCGCTTCCACCGATAATCCCAATCGCCGGAGCTTGGTCGTTCATTTTAGACATGCGGAGATTTAAGGCACGACTGCCAGGAATGTCACGAACGTCGTAACAGTGGATGAGTATGGATCAGCAAATCCGCCGGCTACGCAAAACAGACAGGCATTGTCATTCTGAGCGAAGCGAAGAATCTCAGATCATTTTTGATTCCGCAAAAGAGCAATAACCAGAGATGTTTCGCTTACGGTCAACATGACAGTGTAATTGAAATGCGCTGGAACCAATCCGTGTGCGGTGTCTTGGACGACCTTTGCTCGCCATGTATTGTTTTGGCTCCTCGATGCCCAAATTTTTCATCAAAACTTATGGGTGCCAGATGAACGAGCGCGACTCGGAGCAGGTCTCTCATTCACTCGTGGCGCGCGGATACGAGCGGGTCGGGCACGAGTCGGAAGCCGACATTGTGCTTCTGAACACATGCAGTGTGCGCGACATGGCTGACCAAAAAGCGCTCGGTAAAATGGGAATGCTCGGGCGGCTGGCTAAAGAAAGGCCGCACATGGTTTTCGGATTCCTCGGCTGCATGGCGCAGGCACGTGGCGCCTCTCTGCTGAAAGATTTACCGCACGTCGATCTTGTCCTCGGCACGCAAAAATTTCACCGCGTGGCTGATTACGTGGATGAGTTGGTGGCACGGAAACCCGCGTGCCCGGCGGTCGCGCCCTACCAAAATCGCGCGATCGACGATGTGCGATTTTCGATCGTTGATGTCGACGAAGAAATTGGCTCGCAATCGACCATTCGTGACCAGCACCTGATGCCAAGGCAAGCGACGGCTTTTGTTTCAATCATGCAGGGATGTAACATGCACTGCACATTCTGCATCGTTCCGCAGACGCGCGGGGCGGAACGCAGCCGTGCGATCGGCGAGATCGTGACCGAAGTGCGCGATCTGGTTTCGCGCGGCGTCAAAGAAGTCACCCTACTGGGACAGATTGTGAATCTTTACGGTCGTCACGAATTTCCGAAGATCGACAACAAGTCTCCGTTCGTGCAGTTGCTCGAAGCCGTTCACGAAGTGGAAGGTCTTGAGCGACTTCGTTTCACGTCCCCTCACCCCATCGGTTTCCGCGAAGACTTAATCGAAGCGATCTCCCGTTTGCCGAAACTCGCCGAGCACGTCCATCTGCCGTTGCAATCGGGCTCGAACAAAATCCTGAAAGCGATGCACCGTGCGTACACGGCAGAAAAATATGTCGAGCTTGTGCGGCGAATTCGGCGGGCGCGCGATCCGATTGCGATTACCAGTGACATAATCGTCGGGTTTCCTGGTGAAACAGAAGACGATTACAAACAAACGCGTGATTTGGTCGAGGAAATCGAGTTCGATAACGCGTTCGTGTTTCGCTACTCACGGCGGCGCGATACTCCCGCTGCGAAAATGCCGGATCAAATCGACGAAAACGTCAAAGAGCAGCGCAATCAAGATTTGCTCGAGGTGATAAACAATTCGAATCGCCGGATTCTCGAGCGCCTGGTGGGAAGCCAGGTGGAAGTGCTTTGCGAAGGGCCGAGCAAAACAAATCGCTCACGACTGATGGGGCGAACCCGCACAAACAAGATTGTTGTATTTCCGCCTTTGCCCAGCCGACCGTCCAAAGGCGAAGGCGAGAAGTTTGTTGGAGAGCTTGTGAATGTGCGAATCGAGCGGGCCAACGGATTCAGCCTCTACGGGATGCCCTTCCTGGAATAGCGCATGTTCAATCGCAAGTTGAAAACTTGCGTGACCGTATCAAACTCACACGCGATCAGTGCAGTTCGACGCATGACTTACCATCTCTCTTTGCATACAGCAGGAATAATCGCCGGCGCCTTTCTCGTTGCGGTCGGTGTCCTTGGACTGATGAAACCCGATTTCGCGCAATCTGTGAAACAATTTCCGCGTTCTCGCGTTGCTGGAATTGTGCTGCTCACGATTTGCCTGGCGTGGACCATGTGGTTGCTCGCCACGATCCAGATGGGCGAATTCGCCGGGTTTCGTCGTCCCCTCCTGATTGCCCTACCAGTTGGTTACATCCTCACGCTCTTTTTCGTGGATGAATTCCTCCCGGTACGCGCTCTCGGGATTCTGTGTTTGCTCGCGGCCGAACCGCTGCTCGACGCCGCTTTTTTGCGCTATGAAACGAGTCGCCTGCTCGTGACGGTGTTTGCTTACTTGCTGATTATCGCAGGGTTGTTCTGGGTAGCTATTCCGTATGTCCTTCGCGACCAGATTAATTGGAGCGCTCGCAGTGTTTTTCGGTGGCGCTGTTTACATGCTTTGGTGCTGGCTTACGGCTGCGTACTTCTCAGCTTCGCGTTTACGCAATACTAGAGACTTCTCGGTAGCCACCGGCCTGTGCCGGCTCAGGCGGACTGTTCTATTCATGATGAACACGGCCGGCGAGAACGTGGCTACACAAGATAGATGAACCGCATTCTGGTGATCCGCGGCGGAGCAATTGGCGATTTCATTCTCACCTTGCCAGCCCTCAAAGCACTCCGTGACGCGCGGCCGCAGGCGCACATGGACATTCTCGGGTACAAGCACATTGCAGTGCTCGCAGAGAATCGGTTCTATGCGCAGGCAGTGCAGTCGATCGAATACGGACTGCTGGCGAGATTTTTTGCGCGCAAGTCGGAATTGCCTGCGGAACTGTCCAAGTATTTCGCGAGCTTCGATTTGATCGTCAGTTACTTGTATGACCCGGACCAGATCTTCGAAACAAATCTTCGTCGATGTGGCGTCCAAAATCTGATATGCGGACCCGCACGGATCGTTGAAAACGCCGGCCACGCGACGCGGCAGCTTGCGCGGCCGATCGAGGAACTGGCAATCAACGTTACAGATTTTGCCGAGAGAATTTTTCCTTCAATAGAAGATCGAGAGTTTGCTCGCGAATTTCTCAGATCGGTGCGGCAACCGATTATTGCGATACACCCGGGAAGCGGCAGCCACGAAAAGAACTGGCCATTGGAAAACTGGATTGATCTGTTTTCGCCAGCCAATCGCTTCGCACGCATGGGAAGCTTGGTAGTGGTTTCTGGCGAAGCCGACGAAGCTCAGACCAACGAATTGGAACGCGAGTGGAAAAATGGCGGTGTGCATTTCGCCAGGAATCTGTCGCTGCCTCGCCTCGCAGCCGTGCTGGAGCACGCAATATTCATCGGCCACGATAGTGGAATTTCGCATCTGGCCGCGGCCGTCGGCGCGGATTGCATTCTCCTTTTCGGTCCGACGGATCCAAATGTTTGGGCTCCGATGAACGAGAATGTACGAGTCCTCAGGCCGCCGAGCGGTAAACTTGGTGATCTCGAAATCGAGACGGTTGAAGCAGCTCTCGGCAGCCTGCTGTCTACCTAGTTCTATTCACATGGCTGTAGTGTGCGCTGTCCTCAGCGCAAAATCTTAATTGCCGCGACCGCGAGCTCCGCTGAGGACAGCGGACCCTACAGCAGTACTTGCACCGGCTTTAGTCTTCGTAGCCGCGAGGAAACTTCTGATGCCAATTCCAAGCGCTCTCGACGATTGCGTCGATCGATTGGAATCGCGGTTGCCAACCAAGTTCCTTCTGGATTTTTTTTGACGAAGCGATGAGCCGGGGCGGGTCGCCGGGTCTGCGGGGTTTCTCAAGCGTGTCGATTTTTCGTCCCGTGATTTTGCGGCACGATTCAATCACTTCACGAACGCTCGAACCGCCGCCAGTGCCGAGATTGTAACAGCCGGTCGCTGTTTCGCCGAGAGCCAAAATATGCGCGTTGGCGAGATCGAGAATGTGAATGTAATCGCGAATGCAAGTTCCGTCGGGCGTGTCGTAGTCGGTTCCGTAAATCTCCACGTTCGGTTTTTCACCTAGTGCCACCTGCAGCACCGCTGGAATGAGATGTGTCTCCGGTCGATGGTCCTCGCCAAATCTTTCGCTTGCGCCGCAGGCATTGAAGTAACGCAGGCAAACAAATTTCACCCCATGAATCTGGTCGTACCAGCGGAGAATTTTCTCAAAAACCAGTTTGGATTCGCCATATGGACTGATGGGACGCGGCTGCGCGGTTTCGTCGATTGGCAGGCGATCGGGCGGACCAAAAAGGGCGCACGTCGATGAAAAGATGATCCGTCGCACACCGGTCGCGACCATGGCATCGAGCAGATTCAACCCATTGCAAACATTGTTGCGAAAATATTTGGATGGGTTTTGCATCGACTCGCCAACGAGCGCGTTCGCTGCGAAGTGCATCACCGCGTGCGGGCGATGAGTGGAAAGGGCAGCCTCGATTTCCTGGCGATCTGCAAGATCGCCTTGAACGAAATCCGCCCGGGAATCAACAGCGCTCCGATGGCCTTCAGTCAAGTTGTCGAAGATGACAACTTCATGCCCCTTATTCAGCAAGAGCTCGGAGCAAACGCTCCCGATGTAGCCTGCACCACCAACCACGAAAATTTTCATTGGCGGGGAAAATGCAGTGTGATCGGCAGTAAATCAAAAGCAACTCGCCGCCATCTTAGCGCTGCTATCGCGCTGGTCGCTTGCCGCCCGAGTTAATTTGAACCCGATGTGCGTCCGGAAGTATTTTGCGCGACGGCTTTGCTTTTTTTCTTTTCGAGAGCTGCGACCATCTTCCGAACGCAATTGTGTTTGCAACGTGGTGCAAGAACTTTCAAACTTTCTTCCTCCGAACCCCATTGCAAAATGTCGATGTCGACATAGCGGACACCCCAGTCTCGTACCTCCGACCGGCTGCCCTTATACAGATCGATAGTGCTCGTGCCGACCAATGCGTTTCCGTAATCGTCTATCACGTACTCTTCGCTAGTGTCAGCGAGGCGAAAGCGCGTTCCGAGAGGGTATCGCGACCAGTCTGAAGCTGCACTTAACACATGCCGCCCGGAAAGATACGTGCCGACTGCGTTGTGAGCCCCGCTGCCTCCTTCGTGTTGTGTGTACGCAGTCGTGCGCACCTTTGGAAGGCGCTGTCCATTGGTGAGAGTCGGTTTCGCTGATTGCGTCGCGCAGCCTGTGACAAGGCAAGCTAAAGCTCCCGCGAACGCTAGGTTAAGGCATCTAGGCATCCGTTTCGGGCCTTAATAGCAGGCGGCTCGGCGTGAGGCAAGCGATTTTTGGGGAAATTCCCTAGGAACAGGCGCAAAGGCGGCGGCTTTAGCAAGTACCAGCTACAGCCTTAACGCGAGGCAGACTGCGAAAGCTCAGTTGTACAATGAGGACAACGCGTCGCCTTGATGGGAATCGTCATCA
>JBJMXF010000170.1:0-16761 GCA_045809725.1 Candidatus Udaeobacter sp.
GTTGCTCGAGCCGGAAGGCATTTTCGTTTTAGAGAAAAGTCCCACCGACATTCTCCCTCCAATGAATCTTTGGCGCGTTCTTCGACAGAAAGCGTACGGCGCAACCGAAGTGTTGTTCCTGTCTAGCGCCAATTGATGCACGTCATTCCGAGCGGACTCGAACAATCCTGGGACAAAACGCAAAGCTGATTTGTCGGGATGTCTCGAACGCGCTCGACACGACCGAATTATCTACTGAAATGTCATCAGCTGTGATACGATTCCTTTACAACTTCCTTTGGCCGCTCGGGCTTTTGATCTTTTTGCCGGGCTATGTCGCCAAGATGATTCGCCGCGGAGGGTACCGCGCAAAATTTGGGCAGCGGCTCGGAATTTACGACGGCGAGGTGCGGAACCGGCTTTCGAAGCAACATCCAACATGGCTGCACGCGGTAAGCGTGGGAGAAGTAAACATTGCGTTGAAACTCGCAAATGCGTTACGCGCGATCGAACCGGACTTGCGATGTGTGCTGACCACGACGACAACCACCGGCTTTGCCCTAGCGAGCAGGACTGCACCGTCGTGGATCGAAGTCATGTACACGCCACTCGATTACTGGCCCATTATGCGTCGAGCGGTTTCGGTTATTCAGCCTGCGCGCATTGTTCTGGTGGAAGCGGAGGTTTGGCCCAATCTTGCCGCCGCAGCGCACGCGCTCCGCATCCCGCTCTCGTTGGTCAACGCGCGATTGTCTCCGCGGTCTGAGCGACGCTATAGACGTTTTCGGTTTTTCGTCGCGCCGACCTTCCGCCTCCTCGATTTGGTATGCGTACCGGAACGAGGTGATGTAGAGCGATGGACGGCACTCGGCGTTTTGCGAAACAAAATTCGCGTGACGGGCAGTATTAAATTCGACCCTGATGTTCAGGCACAAAGGCAATCTGTAGCCACGTCCCTGCCGGACGTGCTGCCTGACATTAGCCCCGATTCACTCGTGCTCTTCGGTGGCAGCACGCATCGCGGCGAAGAAGAAATCCTGGCTACAATTTTTCTTCGGTTGCGCGAGCAATTTCCATCGCTGCGATTGTTCATCGCGCCGCGTCATGTCGAACGACTGCAAGAAATCCGCACACACTTGAGCACTTTGCCGTTGCGTGTCACGCTCGCCAGCGAAGCGCCCACCCGCGGCGCAGTGAATGCGGACTGCATGCTCCTCGATACGACTGGTGATCTTCAACGCTGGTACGGCATCGCGACCGTTGTATTCGTTGGTAAAAGCCTTGCCGCGCACGGCGGACAAAATCCCGTAGAACCGATTCTCGCGGGTAAGCCTGTTGTGTTTGGTCCGCATATGGAAAATTTTGCGACGCTGGCTCAAACACTCGTTTCAAATGACGCCGCGATGCAGGTTAATAATGCCGATTCGCTCGAGCGTACGGTTGGCGAACTTCTTCGCGACGGCGACGCGCGTCAGCGTCTGGTGAAAAACGCACGTGCTGCGTTAGGCGAACACGAAGGTGCAACCACGCGCGCTGCGACGTTGATCCACGAGCTCCAACCGAAGGATTGACAGATTCGCGCTTTCACAATCTCATCGGCGATTTGCCTTGCGTCGAAGCATGGCAATTCCGATATTGCCCGGCTTTTTGACCCTATCGTCTAGAGGCCCAGGACACCGCCCTTTCACGGCGGTAACACGGGTTCGAATCCCGTTAGGGTCGATTTCTCGGTGAACAAAGATCGCACCGCGGGAATCGAACCACGGTGCGACTTGCTAACCGTTTTCCCGTTATTGGATCCGACGAATGCCATAGCCTCCGCGTGGCGCAGGTCTCGGGTCCTCCCTCTGGCGCAACAGCCGGCGAACGCCGCCTGTAACGTCCTTTGTGGGCTCCAGGTCACGGACTTTGATCGTTTTCTTCGCTCTTTTGTCTGTCATTTTGTTCTTCTTTCTATTTGATGTGGCCTTCCGTGAACTCTCATTTTGAAAACTCATTTCTGGCCGTTCACTCAGGTAATGCGTAGAATTCGGCCCGAGGTTACGCGAAAGGGTGAGGGACGAATGAGCGCACCAGCTCAAGACAACGCTAATGAAGTTCGAGCGTTCTGGCGGTCTCTTGTGTCTGAAGCCGGAAGCGATTCCACTTCCTAAATGCCAAAGAGTTCGACACGATTCTCACCCCCGCAGCCCTTTAATGGCGCTTCTCTCGCAAAGGCAGAAATGATTACGGTCAAACTTCGCACGTGTGAGTTTCTTGCGGTTGTTTTGGTGGGCCTTTTCTTTTCTTCGTGTGCGGTGACTCCCCGACGCGCCGCCGTCAGCGGTGCCGAATTAGGAGCTACGCGGTACATCATCCCACCCGACAAATGCGGACGTCCTTTGCATCGGCCGATGCGACCGACATTTATCACTATTCATTCGACGGACAATACGTCTCGTAGCGCCAACGCGTTGAATCACGCGCTGGCCATGAACAAGGGCCTCCGGGGCAGTCACAATCGCACTGGATTTCTTACCTGGCATTTCACTGTGGACGATCATTCGATTTACCAAACCCTGCCGACTAACGAGACCGGAGAGCATGCTGATTACGAAGGCCCGGGAAACAGGTCGTCCATCGGCATCGAAATGTGTGTTAACCGCGGCAACAATCTTGACATTACTATTGACCGCACCGCGCAGCTCACGGCAAGGCTGATGCGCCAATATAATATCCCCCTCGATCATGTTGTACCGCACATGCACTGGCGCATGATCCGTTACGATGACGGTCGCGATTTAGGGTACAAACAGTGCCCGAGAATCCTGCTCGATTCCGGCCGCCTTGGGCCGAAATGGACTGCATTCATCGCCAAAGTCTCATCGTATTCACGATGAAGTGGGCAACCGTTTCAGCCACGCTGTTAACGGCCCCGTCGCGAAATGCGTTCGGTGTTTTTTGCGAGTGATACCGTGGCCTGGCTCCGTTATCTCGTTAGGTGCCCTGCTATTTGCAAAGTTCACAGGATCAGCCTGGATACTCCGAACCAACGATGAAGAGTAAATTAAAGCCGCCGCAAGTATGCCCAGTGTGCGGCGAAGATGTTCCTGCGGTCGCCCTGGCATGTCCGCAGTGTGGAGCAGACTATAATTCCGGCTGGCGCGAAAATGCCGAAGTGTACGATGCGGTGGATTTGCCGGACGAGGACTTCAATTACCAAGAGTTCGTCAAACAGGAGTTTGGATCATCTCACAAACCAGTGATCAAAAGAATTTGGTGGATTACTGCAATCATCCTTATAGCTGCGCTAATCACGATCTATTTGTATGTTGCTCACTAAACACGGCCGCCCTGGTGTCGCGAGACACGATCGGCTTAGAACCTTCATTAGCTGAAGCACTCGACTCTGCGGGCCCGTCGCCAGTAGAGAAGCGGATTAAGGAAAGACCTGCTGAGCGGCACCGAACGTGTGATCGGTGCGCTGGAGTTTAACAACTCAACCTGCGCTCAGCGCGTCCACGCTTTCCAGCGTCTGCGCATTGGCTTGGCGTATTGTTCTACATCCATTTTTTTCCACTGCTTAACGCCGTTCCGCATGAGGTCCTCGGATTTATCGCGGGCTGATTTAAACAGCGGCCAGAGAAATGGCAGCGACAAGACGCTCCAGTTGAATTTCCCCCACGGAGACTCCACCACCATTTCGTGTTTGCGCTCGCTGGGAGCCGCGTAGCGGATAGCCAAACCGATGGCGATTCCAAGGCCGAGCGCGCCAAGAATCGTCGGCACAGGATTTTCGCGCATGAAATCTTCGGTGCGCTCCAGTGCCAGGCTCGCCTTTTCTTTGGTTTGGTCCCACGTCTGGCTCATTTGCGTGGACACTTCTTCTTTTGCTCGACGAAACTGCTCGCGCCCAGTTGAGCCAATGTCTTGTTCTCGTGGCTGGAATTGCTGCGTCGGAAGCGGTTCGTCCCTCGTAAAATCATTTTCGTTCGGATTCATACAAAATTGTATCGTATGTCGAGGCGCGATTGCGTCTCTCCGATGCAGGCATTTTGCTGTGCGGAAACGCAGCACCGAATGGAAGTGACGCTTCCCACTCAGGAAGCGGCTACAGGATTTGGAGATAAGCGTTGTAAACGTCTTCGTCCCAAACAGCGAAAATCACTCTCTGCAACTCATCGCTTGCGGCGAGAAATTCGCGCGTCGCTTTGGATGCGATCTGCGCCGCTTCCTTAATCGGATAACCGTAAGCGCCGCAACTGATC
Organism: Candidatus Udaeobacter sp.; assembly: GCA_045809725.1. Lineage (GTDB taxonomy): Bacteria > Verrucomicrobiota > Verrucomicrobiia > Chthoniobacterales > UBA10450 > Udaeobacter. Next base: position 4,227 of record JBJMXF010000170.1, read on the forward strand.
GCGGGAAACGCCACTGTTTTGATTTCGTTTTCAAGCGCGAGCTGTAGTGAATTTCGGTAGCAATTTGCCAGTGTTCGCGTTTCGTCATGTTTCCCGCCGCGCCAAATCGGACCGACTGTGTGAATGACAAAGCGAGCGGGCAAGCGATAGCCGCGTGTAATTTTAGCTTCACCTGAGCGACAACCGCCGAGCGTGCGGCATTCGGCGAGCAGTTCCGGGCCTGCGGCGCGGTGAATTGCGCCATCCACGCCGCCACCGCCGAGGAGCGTCGTGTTAGCAGCGTTCACGATCGCGTCTACGTCTAGTTTAGTGATGTCGCCGCGGACGATTTCGATCTTGCCAAGTGTCATGTTGAGCGAAGCGAAACATCTCGGATTTAATGACAGCCCTGCCAAAAAATAATCTGAGCTTCTTCGCTCCGCTCAGGATCACAATCAAACTGCTAACCGCGCGAATCCAGAATTATGGCGCCAACCGCTCGATCAACCAGGCGCCATCCGCCTGCCGCGTGTACCGAAACCGGTCGTGTAAACGATTGGAACGGCCCTGCCAAAATTCCATTTTGTCGGGTTTCAATCGATAACCACCCCAGTGCGGCGGCAACGGAATTGATTTGGCGCCGAAGCGCTCGGTCATCTCCGCCATGCGCGCATCAAGTACACGCCGGCCATCGAGTACTTCACTTTGACGCGACGCCCATGCGCTCAACTGGCTTCCAACGGGCCGCGAATGAAAATACGTTTGCGACTCGTCACGCGAGGTCTTTTCCACTTTTCCACTGACACGAACTTGCCGGTCGAGTTCGATCCAGTAAAACCCAAGCGCGGCGTACGGATTGGCCTCGAGCTGTTTCCCCTTCGTGCTTTCATAATTTGTAAAAAACACGAAGCCATCTTGATCGAAGCTCTTCAACAGAACGATACGGACTGACGGTCTGGCGTCACGATCCGCCGTCGCAAGACTCATCGCGTTGACGTCGCGAATACCAGCCTCAATCGCGGCGGTGAACCAATTCCCAAACTGTTTAACCGGATCACGATTAAGGTCGCTCCGGCGCAGACCTTTGCCGGCATGCTCGTAACGTGAAGCGGAGGGATCATGCGGAATTTCCATCACGAATTCCTACAATCGGCCCGCCAGAATGTCCATGCTCGGCCGCTTGCTGTAGCCACGCGCCTGTGGCGCGTTCTCTGGTTTCATGGAACCTGGTTCGGAAGAATTTTCGCCAGTTTGTCGAGATTCAAATGTCGCGATTTGGACCAGCATCGCAGTTTATTTCGCCTGCCTTTGTGGCAAAGAAAGCCCTAGTCGAGCATCGACGGCGGCAGGAATCGAAATACCCGACTTTCAGTTGGCCGCCTTCATCGACGAGCACAATTTTGACGCGCGAAGCGCGCTTTGGAGTGCGGCAGCTTGACGCCACTTTGGCAACAAAGCTCCCATTAACATGCCAGCGCCGCAGTTCAGAGCGTCACCGCGTTGGCCGTGGTGCTGGAGTGACGCACTGCGGCCTCGGTTGTGTCTCAACTGAACCGACGTCAGTGCGAGGACCGAATATTCCGAGAAAACACGCGCCGCGCTGGTCGTGGTTAGGCGGGGGAGTATTCGGATCGCCCGCGTCAATCGCTCGGCTGCCCCGCATTGGCATGTGTGTAAGCGTAGGCCCGCCGTGATCCCGTAGCGGACCTAACAATGGATCGGTGTTGATCTGATCGCCAGGACCAGTCAAAAGGCCGCCACCGTCGTCACTGCTGAGATTGTAGCCGTGCGAGGTCACGGTGCCCTCGATGTTTCCTGATGCGTTCGCATTGAGGATCGTGTTTCGGATTTCCACCTTTCCGCCGCATACGCCGCCGCAACTTGCAGCCGAGTTGCCGCTTACGGTGCTGTTGACAATCATCATACCGAAACTGCCGGCCGCGATTCCGCCGCCGTAAGCCCCAGCCGAGTTGCCGCTGATCGTGCTGTTAACGATCGTCAAACCCGACTCGCCACAAGCGATGCCACCGCCATCGAAAGAAGCGAAGTTACCACTGATGGTGCTGTTGATAACTGTGAGGTTCCCCGGAATTTTACCGCCCAGGTACGTGTAAACACCGCCGCCTACGCCGCCTTCTGTCTCATCGGCGGAGTTGCCACTGATTGTTGTGTCGATAATTGTTACGAAACCCGCATTGTTGTCGACGCCGGGTCCAAAGTTATTGTTGATGATGCTATCGGCGATTGTTAGGGGAGCGAAGCCGAAGATTTGGTCATTTGGGCCGCCTGTCGTGCCATTGTTGAAGACGCCGCCGTATTGATTGCTGTTAATGATGCAATTAGTAACGCTTGCTTCGCTGTGATCACTATAAATCCCGTATGAGTTCCCGCTAACGTTGCAATGAACTACCGCTAACTCGCGGTAATGACTATAAATTCCACCGCCTGAGTTGCCACTAACGACGCAGTTGCTGACGGTTAAGTGTCCGCCTTCGTTCCAAATCCCAGTCTGGGCATTCCTGATTGTGAGGCCGGAAATCGTAGCAGTTTTGTCGAAAAAAACCCCGAACACCAGTAATGCCTGGTTGCCATCAACTGAGAGTTGATCCTTACCAGGACCTGAGATCGTCAGGCTCTTGTTGACTGGCAGACCGCCGCTGGTAAGCCCGATGGTCCCAGTTACTGCGAATGTTATCGTGTCACCGTCATTTGCGGCTCTGAGCGCTTGACGCAACGAGCCAGGGCCGCTGTCGTTCGTGTTAGTTACTGCGATGGTCGCTGCGACCGTTTGAGTCGCTAATGAGAGATACAGTGCGAACCAAAGTAAAATACATGGACGAACCGTGCATCGACAACTGTAACAGGTATCACTCATCACTTATCACTATTTACTTCAGTGCGGCCGGGCGTGGTGCTGGAGTCACGCATCGTGGTCGCAGCTGTGTCTCGACTGAACCGACATCAATGCGACCACCGAACACCCGGAGAAAACACGCGCCGCGCTGGTCGTGATCAGGTGGCGGAGTAAAATTCGGATCCCCTGCGTCAATCGCAGGGCTGCCTCGCATCGGCATATGCGTGAGCGTTGGTCCTCCGTGATTCCGCAACGGACCAAGCAGCGGGTCAGTGTTGATCTGATCGCCCGGCCCAGTCAAAAGGCCGCCGCCATCATCACTGCTGATGTTGTAGCCTTGCGATGTGACAGTGCCATCGATGTTACCCGACGCGTTCGCGTTCAGGATTGTGTTTGCAATTTCCATTCCACCGCACACGCCGCCGCAAGTAGGGGCGGAGTTGCCACTCACGGTGCTGTTGACAATCATCATATCGAAACTGCCTCCCACGATTCCACCGCCATACGAAGATGCGAAGTTACCACTGATCGTGCTGTTCATGACGGTGAGGTTCCCCGGAATTTTTCCCCCGTATTGATAGGTGTAAACACCGCCGCCCACGCCGGACTGGCCTCCAGTCTTACCGACGGAGTTGCCACTGATTGTGGTGTCGATGATCGTTACGCCGCCCGCATTGTTGTCGACGCCGGGTCCAGAGTTGTCGTTGATAATGCTACCGGCAATTGTTAAAGAACCGCCAAGAATCTGGTCATTTGGGCCGCCTGTCGTGCCATTGTTGAAGACGCCGCCATATTGATTGCTGCTAACAATGCAATTACTGACGTTTGTTTGGCCGTGATCATCATAAATCCCGTATGAGTTTCCACTAACGTCACAATAACTTACCGTTAACACATAGTAGCTATTATAAATCCCGTATAAATTCCCGCTGACGACGCAATTGTTGACGGTCAACACCCCCACGCCATCATTGAACAGTCCTACCTCAGAATTGCCGCTGACAGCGCAGTTACTAACAGTTAACGTTCCGCGCTCGTTCCAAATCCCGGTCTGGCCATTTCTGATTGTCAGGCCGGAAATCACTGCAGTTTTATCGGGAAAAATTCCGAACACAAGTAAGCCCTGGTTGCCATCAATTGAGAGTTGATCCTTGCCAGGACCTGAAATCGTCAGACTTTTATTGATCGCTAGTCCGCCGCTGGTAAGGGCGATGGTTCCAGTCACCGCGAATGTGATCGTGTCGCCGTCGTGTGCGTCGTGAAGAAGCTGGCGCAACGAACCCGAGCCACTGTCGTTCGTGTTAGTTACGGGAATAGTGCTCGCACGCGCGGGCATTATTGTTGCGCAAAACAACACAACAGAAACGACAAGCAACCGAACTTTGCTGTAGCGTGCGCTGTCCTCAGCGCAGTCACACCGCGCCAGTTCGAGGAACTCCGCTGAGACAGCGGACTCTACAACGCGCTTTGCGATACGGTTGCTCCCGAACACACCCGGGTTTTACGAAATTATCCGTGCTGAGTCGAGCAAAAAAGCCAAGGCGCTAGTTGCTCATGCTTTCGACGACAATTCTTTGCTCGGCGAAATTCTCGCGACTAATGGCGCGCACGTTCCATTCCCCCGCGGCGAGCTGCCAGAAAAAGCGGCCGTCCCTTGCGGGCACCACTTGTGCACCGTTCACAAACCATTCCACGGCGCCCGCTGATGCTGCAGTGAGTTCGACCATCTGCTGTGAGGCTGGCAGAACAGGATCAATCTGATAACGAGCGTTCGCAGGCGGACTGGTGATGTGAAAATCGGATTGCACGTGTGCGCCGATCGTATTGTCACGGGTCGCGCACCAGCGCGCGTAGTCATTGGGCAAAATCAATTTCCCATCGTTCGCAAAGTAATGTGCCGAGTCTTCGTTCGGCTCCGTTCCGGCAAGAAAAACCTCTGGCATGTTTGCGTTATTAAAGCGGGACGGTAGCAGACCGGTCGTTTTGCAAATCTCTCGCCGGATCAGTTTATCGTTTTCCGTCGCTGGATCGAGAGGATGATCGCGCCTGAGCAATTCCTGCATGATGGCTGCCCACAGCGGTGAGGCCGCCCGAACTGCAAACGTGTCGCGCATTGGTCTTCCATCGAAATTGCCTGCCCAAACGGCGACGGTGTGTTCTTTGTCGAAGCCAACAGTCCAGGTGTCTCGGAAGCCGCTGCTGGTTCCGGTTTTTGCTGCAACGCGTTCTTCGAAGGCGAGCGGTGAACGAAGGCCAAAACTTTTCTGGCGCGCATCGTTATCGCACAAAATATCGGTAACAATTGTTGTCGCTTCTCGCGAGGCGATGCGCTTGAGCGGCTGATGGTTCGACGTTAAAAATTTCGCGTGCATCGCTGTCCCGCCGCGAGCCAGTCCGGCATAGGCGGCGGCTAGATCAACGAGGCGTGTCTCCGCATTTCCCAGAATAAACCCGGCGCCGTATTCATCGAGGCCCTGTGGAAAATTGAATCCCCACTTCTGCAATTGGTAGAACGTTGGCCGCGCGCCGAGCTGGCTCAGCACAAATACCGCCGGCACATTCAGCGAACAAGCGAGCGCTTCGCGCAAGCGCACAGGTCCGAAATAATGATGACTGTAATTTTGTGGGTCGTAATCGGCGTACTCATTCCGAATTGCATCTGGCGTGTCGGGCAACAAGCTGGCGGCGGTGAACAGCCGTTTATCAATTGCCTCGAGGTAAACGAACGGTTTCAAAGTTGATCCACAACTCCGCGGCTGCGTCGCTCCGTTGACCTGGGACACAGAATAATTTTCCGATCCAACCATGGCGCGTATCGCGCCCGTTGAGTTTTCGATGACGACAACAGCGGATTGTGTGATGTCGTGACGGTTTAACGCTGACAAGTGTGAGCGCGCCAACCGTTCGACCGTCGCTTGCAGATCAACATCGAGTGTCGTCCTAACCGTGCCGCGCAACCCGGGGTTTTGCGCCACGACTGCATCCACAAAATGTGGCGCAAAGCGCGGCGGATCGCTGCGCACGATTTTCGGCGGCTCCGCAAGCAGCGATTGCTGGTCGGGCGTGATAACTCCCAAATCAGCGAGCCGAGCGAGCGACCGCGCGTACTTGCGCTTTGCTTCCTCCGGATGGCGCCACGGATTGAAGCGCGTTGGCGCTTGCGGCAGACCAGCCAGGAAAATTGCTTCGCTTAAAGTGAGATCGCGAGCCGGCTTTCCGAAATACGCGCGAGCAGCAGCCTCCGGCCCCAGTCGCCGGTTGCCGTAGCTGTTGCGATTTAAGTATTCCGACAAAATGCGCTGCTTGCTCCAACGACGTTCTAATTTCCAAGCGACGACTGCCTCGTACAGCTTGCTGCTCCAAGTGCGCCGGTCACGACTGCTCGCCAGTTTCAACAGTTGCTGGGTGATCGTAGACGCGCCAGAGACAATTTGCCGCGATCGCAAATTGCGTGCGCAGGCGGCACCGGTCGAGCGCCAGTCAACGCCGCGGTGTTCGTAGAATCGCCGGTCTTCCAGCGCCACGGTTACGCGTGGCAGCCACGGTCCCATCTGCTCGAGCGCGACTGGAAATTGGGTCCGCGCTTCCGGCGAGGCGAGTTCGGCAATCTCGCGTCCTCGATAATCCAGCAGCGTTAAGGTTCCGCCCGGCGATTTTTGCAGCTCGTTAGGTATTGGCAGCCACCACGCAAACGCGATGACGACAAAAACGATAACAAAAATAGAAGCTACCAGGCAACGCGGATGCGAAACTCCGGGGAGCGCACGCGTCCACGCGTGCTGGCGAGCGCGTCTCGCGATCGCGAACTTTTCCTCTGCATTGGGCTCGGTGCTGTCAATCACACTTGAACGAAAGTTTGTTTCGGCGGGGGCGCCGAACGTGCACGCGAGAGCGCGTGGCGGTCCCCGCAATCAATCGGCAGAGACGACGCATACGCTTGAAGGCGACAGGCCCGAGAAACGGCTGTCGTACATGGGCGCCACTTGCATGGCTGGCCACCGGAACGTGCCTGCCGCTGTCGCGCGGGCGAGAATCGAGTACGTGCCCGACCCTGGATCGACAGTGTCAAAATAAAGAAGCGCCGAGCGATCGCGCATCTCAGAGTACGACAAGTCTAACAAACGATCCTGTGGATCAGGTGCCGGCAATTGGTAGAATTTACCGACCAGCGCAAGGTTCGGATTCACTACTTCAACACCGGCTGGCAACGCATCCTCCAGTGCCACAAAATTCTGAAGCTTCCGTGTGTTCAGCCGGTACGTGATGAGCAGTTGGTCCCCCAGTTTTAATGGCGCATTCGGAGTGCCTGCGCGCGTTGCGTCGGTGAGATTTTTTACAACGCGCTCGATGCGAAATCCGCGGTCCACGCGGTCAGTATCAACTTCGCTCGTGGAATATTCCGCCTGCATAAGAAAGGTTAGGGCGCTCTGATTCAGGCCCTTGATCACAAGATCATTCTCGATGTTGTGATCGACCCATGCAGCCGATCGGCCATTTTTTGAAACCACTGCCGGCGGCGGTTGGCCAGGGTGAAGTTCAGGCGTTGGTTCGGCGCCGATCATTGATGTAAACGCCAGCAGGAGCCATAAATTTTCCTGAGTCGAAAGCGAGCCGGCATCATCCATCAGCTTCGACATGCGTTCGCGTGCCTGTTGTTTCCGCTGCTTCGTCCACGTTGGTGGCGCGATCAGGTTGAAGGCGAAGGCGCGCATCGCCTCCGCGCGCGTCATTGACGAAAACGTGGACGGATTAAAGGCGCGCTCTTTGATGGGCTTATCGATCTCACGAAGAAGTTGCTGCTGTTCGTGAGGCATGATGTTTTGCTGACGCAACGCGACTGCGAGCAAAGCGCGATCTTCGTCGCTGCCTTCGTTGCGGTGGAGATACAATTCCTGCGACTCGTTTTTGTAATCATCGCCGTTGTTAGATTGAGTCAGCACGAAAAGCGCAAAGCATTTTTGAAAACGCGGCGCCGGCACCTGTCCCTTGAGCATTTTCTTTACGGCGCCTGCGAGTTTCTCTTCCAAATCCGACGGCGGCTCGAAACCGGCCTTGACGGATTCGTTGACAGACCAAAGCGCCTGGCACGTGACAAAACCGTTCCCTGTATTGCCGCCGGGCCAGTATGGGAGTGTGCCGTCCTCCTGGACCGAATCGGCATACTGTTTCATCCCCCGCTCGAGGGTGGCGCGATATTCGGCATCGCGTTGCTGAAAATCGGGCAGGTAAGCGAGAACGTTCGAGAGCAAACTGTACCCCAGCAGCTTCGTCGAAATTTGTTCGAAACAGCCGTGTGGATATTGCAGAATCACCGGAAGTCCGGACATCTGTGGCAACCACGGCGACGTTGAAATCGTTGTGGTGAAATGGCCGCGGCCGCGCCTCCAGACTTCGGGCATTGCTCGGCGAGCATCGAATCCCGACTTGTTGGGATTGAAAGCGGCGGCCACGCTTTCCTTGCGCACGATGGTCGGCGCTTGCACCGGAATTGTGATCTCCACCGCGTCGGACATTTGTTTGTTGGAGTCCGAGGTCGCTTCGAAGCGCACCTTTGTCGGCGCGAGATTTGGGTCGGTGACTTTTGCCTTAAAACGAAACACCGTCGGCGCGTCGCGTTGCGTTGACAGAGTCGTCGCATCGCCGCCTAGTAACTTAATATTGGCGTCCGTCACGCACCGCATCGTGACGCCATCGCTGTCAGCGAAGTTTTGCCGGACAACGGCGCGCAATTCGACTTCATCGCCCTCGCGCAGGAATCGCGGCAACGCCAGATCGATAAGGAGCGGTTTCGATATCTTCACCGTCTCGGTGGCGTCGCCGCCGAATTGATTCAGTTTCGTCTCGCCGACCGCGACGATGCGATACGTGGTCAGGTTATCTGGCGCGACGAACTCGAACGCGACCTTACCATCAGCGCCAGTCTTCAAACTTCCCTGCCAAAACGCGAGAGTGCGAAATTCTTTGCGAACATTTTTGATATTTGAGATCGATTCCTCTCCGCCGTCGCCGATGACGAATCCTTTTTCAGTCAAACTAAGTTTGGAGAGATTTTCGATATAACCGTGGAGCGCTTCGTAAGTGCGCACCGAGAAACCATTCCTTGAGTAAAAGCGCGCGCCAATGTTCGGCAGCTTCCAATCGCCCAAGGTGAGAACCGCGTCGTCGACTGCGAACACGAGCAGATCGGCGTCGGCAACCGGTTTGTCTTGCGATGTTACGAACACTTCACCACGGACCACGTCACCCGGTTTTGCGGTGTTGCTGGCAAGATGCGGCAAAATCTTTAGTTCCCGGTCGGGCCGGCGGACATCGATCTCACTGTAAGCGAAACGTTCGAGGGGCAGCGCGTTTTCGCCGCCGGGCTTCACCAGATAAATCGAAACCGTCGCGTTGGGTGCGTAATGTTCTTTGATGGGCACTTCCACGCGGCCGGCGTTGCCTTTTACAGGAACGAGCAGTGTGTCGAGCACCTCATCCGTTTCGACGGATACCCACGCGACGCCACCGAAAGGCGCCTGTATCGTGAACGCAGCTTTCTCACCCGGTAGAAACGGCTCGGCGCGACGCTCGATCTTGAACGTAGTCTCGTTGACCACTGGTAGCTGCGTCGGTTGTTCGCCGGTAACGGTGGTTTCATCGCTAACCATCGGTGCTTTTACTTGTGTGCTGTTGACGGCAACCACGTAACGACCTGTCTCGGCTGTTGGGAAAAAAAGTTCGGCCGGTGTTTTCGACTCTTGTGATGCGACTTTTGCGAACTGATCCGTGTTTCGATAGCGATAAACGAACGGAGCGAGCTGTTCTTTCACCGTCTTCGTGGTGACGTGGAAGAGATCGGCGCGAATAAGAACGCCGTTCTGTTTCTTGTCCTCGGGATTGAGAGCGTCGATGTCGACTTTTATTTCGGTTTGCGCCGAGGGTCCGGCGGGTTCGGTAGCCTGCTCTTCAGCCCGGACTCCGAGACGCGTTTCTGTGGCGAAAAGCGTGCCAGTGTCGCCGCCGCTGAGTGTTTGTCCGTCGATTGAGGTAACGTCCGCACGCCAAATCACGCTCGTGCGGCCGACGGCGGGATTGTCTTTGAACGGGGATTCGCAGGTAATCGTAGCAAAACCATGCGCATCGAGCTGCGTATCGCCTTCAATTGTTTTGCTGTCTTCGCTGTCCACATCGAGGCGCGGACCGATCTCGGAGTAAGAATTAAAACGTTTTCGATACGGTTCGTTGGAATCGCTGGCGAAGTCAGCCATTGTTGTCCAGCTCGCTTTCCAGTGCACGCGCGCTCCTGCGTTCGGTGCGCCGTGGAAATAAGCAGAGGAGATTCGCGCGTGCGCGGTGGTGCCAACTTCTGGTGTCTTTGTTTCGACCATGACCGAAAACAGCGGCACGCGGTACTCCTGAATGCTGATCACAGTCACGCCTGCGTAGTCGCGACCACCCACAGCGCAACGCACCTCATAGCTTCCGAGTTTTGCCTTCTCCGGCACGTTCCACTCCGCTTCCCATCCGCCGTAAAGCGATAACGTCGTATCTCCTTCACCGAGAACCCGGCTGCCGTCGCCTTCTTTTATTGTCCAGTGGACGGAGGCGCCGACTGGAATCGTAAGGCCGCTAGAGTCGGTAAGGTCCCGCGCCAACCCCTTCATCTTCACGATATGCCCAGGACGATAAAGATTGCGATCAGTGATAATCTCAGCGTGCGGTCTGTTCGGCGAAGGAGCGGAATCAGTTCCCGAGGAATATGCTGTGGCTTCAGCAAATTGCAGCGCCGGGCCGGTCGCAGTGTCCGCGATGAAGAGATGCGTGTTCTTCGCTTTCGAATCATTTGTTTTCGGGAAAACTTGATCCTTCGGAAATTCCGCGATGCCTTCCTTGTCCGTGACTGCGCGTGCGAGTTCGATGTTCTCTTCGGTGAGCGCGCGAATTGTCACGCCGGCCACGGAATTCGCGTCGGACATTTTCGCGAGACGCATGATCACCCTGGTCGGCGTTCGTTTTTGCGTGAGCAGGTAATCGTTAACGCAAATGATCGATCGGTTCCCGACGATGCGACCATCAGGCAGAGTTGCGCTCGCTTCGAAGAGATATGGTCCCGCGAAGGCTTCATTCGCTGCCGGGACGCCCGTCTTTGCGGAAGGTTCGGCGGGTCTACAACGGACTTCGCGTCGTGTTTCGGTATCGTTGCTCGTAGCCTCAAACGCGCCGCTGCTCGCCACCGGCAGTTGGAAAGCTTCGACGAGCAATTCAGTCTGAAATTCTTTCGCGACTCCCGTGCGTGGATCAATTACCACGTCGCCGGTGATGGGATCCCGGGCGTCCGTTTCAAATTCTTTCACGCGCGCGGTGACAGCCGACAATTTCTCGGCGGGAATGCGCGCCAGTTTCCATGTGACCTGTGGTGTGTTGACTTGGAAGAAGGCAAAGCGGAGTTCCTGGCGCGCGCGGGCAAAGACCTGCCTGGACGGGAAGATCAGGCAAGATTCCTTCGGTCGAAACGTCGCGCCCCAACGCGATTCAGTCTCGACTCCGTAGCCTCGCTCGCCTTCTAGTTCCGGCGAAATGCTGACTTTGTAGCGCTGCCTGGGATCGAAATCGCCTGTAATTTGAATCTGATCGCCGCTGCCAAGTAGTTTCATTTCCTTTACTGCAGGCTCGACACGAATCCGCCCCGGCGTGACTTCCACGGGATCAATCGTGTCGTCGAATTTGATGCGAATAATGGGCTCACCCAACGGATGATTGAACGCGCCGAGCCATTGCACTTCGAGCGGTTCGGTTTTACCGGCGGGCATCACTTGCAAATACGGAAGCGGCCGGCGGCTTTTCGCGTCGAGCAAGCCATTCACGATAAGGTCAAATGTATGTCCCACTGGAAGCGGAGCGCGGGGCGTGACTCGAAACCCGGTCGCTTCCAGCGGGTTGGCGGTTTTCTCTTCACCCGTTTGAATTACTTCGACTGGAAAACGCTGGTGCGCCTCGCGGTCTTGGAAGTAAATGTGCTGCGCCGCTTCATCGAGACGAACGGCATAACTTGAGTCGAGATAGATTTGCGGGCGGGCCGCCAATTGTTTGCGCTCGGTGAATTCAGTTGTGATCGCAAACTTCGGAGTTTTGAATTCCGCGCTCCAATCTTTCACCACAAACGGTTTGCCCATCGCGTCTTTCAGCGCCGGATCCAGCGTCAGCCGATGTCGCGCTTCGGCCACGACGCAGGTCACGGTGAAAACGCCTTCAGTCTGACTTTTCCAAAGAAACGTGCCGTCGAACTTCGGCTCACTAACAAAAGGGCTTGGCTGATTACCGACATCGATGAGATCGGCGGCGATCATCGGGACGGGAAACGTGATCGTGATCGTATCGCCTTCGGCGATCTTCCCGCTAGACGGATCGATTACAATGCCGCCCGCATCGGGTTTTGCAGTCGATGCTTCTTCTTCCTCTGTGTCGTCGGCATTCGATCGTGCGAGGGTGGCAGGCGCACTAAACGCAAGGCCGCAGGAGATGACAAAAAAGACTGTTAAAGAGAGTCGCCGGTCCATTTAATGTTATTGTTTTAATTCCTCGATCCGGCGCAGATCGGCGTCCGCTTCCGCTGTCTTTCCGATGCGCCGCTCGCATTGCTCGCGTTCGTTTAATGCGACCAGTGACTCATCGATGTCTATCGAGCGTGTTTGCGACGAAACGGCTCCTGCGAAGTCCGCGCGC
>JBJMXF010000171.1:0-4758 GCA_045809725.1 Candidatus Udaeobacter sp.
CAGGACCTGACAATCGCCGACAAAAAACTTGGCCCGATAGAACTGCTGGGCGTGTCTACGATTGCAAAGCAGGAAGCGGCGTCGCCACGGTAGGGCGCGACCGCCGGCTGCGTCGCCGGTGGAACGTGTTGTCCTCAACGCGTTGTCAGAACGTTGCGCCGCAGGTGCCAGACTTATCTGGTTTTTACTGCTGCTGTTTTTGCGTCTTCGGAGAAGCCGATCCACCAGAAGCGCCTTACGACACCACTTCTAACGAATTGGCGGTGGAAATGGCGTCTCAATCTGTTAATTTTCTAACCCCGTGACCGAAGGACCGAATACTGCCGCACAAACGACCGAGCCGAACACCGACAGAGCCGATCTGCGGCCTGAAAGCATTCAAGACGCGGTGATCCGGCTCGCTGGTAATTCCCAGGATGGCATTCAAACCGCCGGCGCGTTCCTCGCCCGGCTGGCCGGCCGCAGTGAGCACGACGTTATGACCTACATGACCATCCCTGCGACGATCTCGGGTGGTCCGTCCATCTTTCAGGTACGCATTGGTTCAGGCGAAGTGTTGTCGGCCGGCGATGAAGCGGATTTTCTGGTCGCGTTTTACCAGCACAGTTACCAGGACCACATCGGTTTCCTCCGCGAAGGCGGCGTGGTGCTTTATGATTCGGACAACGTCGAGCCGAACCTCGACGATAAACGATTCGTTTATGTTGGTGTGCCGATTACCGGACTGACGGTTGAAGCGCTCGGCGGCACGGCTAAGGACAAGGGGAAAAACATTTTCGTGCTCGGTCTGATAACGAAGATTTTCAATCTCGATGTCGACAAACTGACAAGAATCATCACCGAAAAATTCGGCGGCAAAGACCAGAGCGTGGTGAACACCGCGTTGATGGCGTTCCAAGCTGGTTACGCATATCCAGTCGGGAATGTTTTAACGAAACACTATCGTTTTGAGCACATACCAAGAGCGAGCGGTCGCCCCCAGATCACGATGGATGGTAACCAGGCGCTCGCTTACGGGCTGATCGCGGGCGGCGTGCGCTTCGGTGCCGGCTACCCGATCACGCCATGGTCGTCCGTGATGGAAACTTTGCGGCGCGAGCTGCCAAAGTACGGCGGCATTTTTGTGCAAGCCGAAGACGAGCTGGCATCGGTGTCGATCGCGATCGGTTGTTCGTATTCCGGCTATCTTGCCGTGACTGGCAGCGCGGGGCCGGGCATTTCGCTGAAGGCCGAAGCGATCGGTTGGGCCTCGATGGCCGAGATTCCGCTGGTCATCTGCAATGTTCAACGCGGCGGCCCAAGCACAGGGCTGCCTACGAACGTTGAGCAAAGTGATTTGCATCAGGCCATCTTCGGCAGTCACGGCGACAGCCCGCGAGTGGTGCTCGCGGCAGCAAGCGTAGAAGATTGTTTCTATATTGCGATTGAAGCCGCACGGATCGCGCGAAAATACAGCACGCCGGTTTTCATTTTGAGCGATACATCGCTGGCGACGCGCATCGAGGCGTTCGACGAACCCGATCTGGCGAAGTTGATGCTCGATCCCAAACCGAACCTGACGCCGCGGCAGACGCATAAGCCTTATCCGATCGATCAAATCACTCAGCACGTCGCACCGGGCACCCGTATCCTCGACGGGAAATACCCGCTGCTCTCCGGTCTGGAGCACGACGAAATGGGCCATCCCACTGGCAGCCCAAAGCTGCACATGGCGATGACGGCGAAACGTCGTAATAAATTGCGCAAGCTCGCCGAAGAAATTCCGGTGCCCGAAATCCACGGCAATCATGAAGGCACATTGATGGTCGGATGGGGATCAACCTACGGTCCGATCCACGACGCCGTCACATTGGCGCGGCACCAGGGAGAAAAAGTCGGCGCGATACATCTGCGCCATCTGCATCCATTGCCGAACGGCCTGGACAAGATCTTCGAGAAATTCAAGCGGATCGTTACCGTCGAGATGAATGACCAGGGCGTTTACGGATATGGTCAGCTCGCCACGATTTTGCGCGCTCGCTATTGCGAACCGAAAATTACGAGTTTCACCAAGACCGATGGCCTCACTTTTCGGGTGAGAGAAATTTTGGACGGCGTATTCAAAGGAAAATCCTTCCTTGCGCGATACATCCCACGCGAAGGCGCCGACGTGCAGCATCGTGATACTGCCCCTGAAAATGTGAAACACTTGAAGGAAATCGTGCCGCAAGGCGTCGGCTGAGGCGACGCATGTTTGATGTATGAGGTGTGATGTTTGATGTGAATTGTAGGGCGTCTCTGTCAGACGCCGAACTGATCTTATGAATCAATTAACAATGGGAAATGGCGACGGTTCGGGTGTCGGAGCGGCTGCATCAGCCGCAATCGCGGAACCACCGCGCGAAAAACTAACAAAGAAAGCGATCACCGCAGACCATCCAACATGGTGTCCCGGTTGCGGGGATTTCGCGGTGCTCGCCTCGTTTTACAAAGTCCTCGAGAAACGCAATCTCGAGCACGAAAAAATTGTCACGCTTGCCGGGATCGGTTGTTCATCGCGTTTTCCGTATTTCGTCAACGGCCACGGCGCCCACTTCATTCATGGCCGCGCGGTGCCGCTTGCGAGCGGCATCAGTCTCGCCCGGCCAGATCTCCATGTCTTCCTGTTCGGCGGCGACGGCGACGGATTCTCCATCGGCGGCAACCACCTCGATCACGGCGCCCGTAAAAACATCAACATGACTTATTTTATCATGGACAACTTCGTCTACGGGCTGACGAAGAAGCAGACGTCGCCAACCTCGCCGATCGGATTCAAATCGAAGACCGATCCCACAGGCGCGATCGATCAACCGGTGAACCCGATGAAAAAATTAGTCGCAGGCGGAGCCACCTTCATCGCGCGCACGCACGCCGCGAACGTGGCTCACATGATGCAGATGATGGAGCGCGCGTTCGATCACCAGGGGTTTAGCGTTATCGAATGTTTGAGTGAATGCGTCGAATTTTTCCCGGACGTATTCGATCCGGCCAATCCGCGCAAAGGCGGAAGCTTCGAAGTGATCCAGGAAAAGAAATGGGACAACACACCCGAGGACGAACTTCGTCACGATGTCACCGATGAGGTCGCCGCGTATAAACTTGCCAATATTCCGTTCCCCGGCGTGTTCGGGGTGTTTTACGAAACCGATCGTCCCACGAAAAATGCGCTGGAGAAAAAATGGATCGAGCAGACGCGCGAAAAGATTGGCAACCCCAGCGACCTCGAAGTTCTTCAGAAAACCTTCGATCGGATTAAGTGACAATGGAGCAGAGGGCGACGAGCGACATAGATGAGCCCGTAACGTAGGCGAAGCCGAGGCCGGGCTTTCCAACCGACAGGTCGAAATGCGCGGGAGCGCATGAGTCAATGCGGCTCGCATTGTCATCCTGAGCGCAGTCGAAGGATCTCACGTTTGCAGCGCAGAGGATGCCGAGCGTCCGACTGCATCTTTTCAATTCTTCTTTGCTACTTCTTGCTCCGCGTGTGGTTACACATTAAGAACATGAACATGACCAAATTACGTCCCTTGCTTTTCGCTGCACTTCTTGCGCTGCCTTTGGCGTCCTCATTCGCCCAGGTAGACATATCAGTTAACGTCGCTCCTCCGCCTCTGCCCGTCATAGAGCAACCTCCCGCTCCGGCCGAGGGTTACATTTGGACTCCGGGATACTGGGGGTACGAGAGCGATTATTATTGGGTGCCGGGCGTGTGGGTTGAGCCCCCAACTGTCGGTGTGCTTTGGACACCATCGTGGTGGGGCTGGAACAACGGCGCGTACGTCTTTAACCAGGGTTACTGGGGCCCGCATGTCGGTTTTTACGGCGGCATTAACTACGGTTATGGCTACACCGGAAATGGCTATTGGGGCGGGCGATGGAATGGAGACCACTTCGCGTACAACACCGCTGTGACGAACGTCAACAAAAGCGTCATTCACAACACCTACGTCAATAATTCCTTCCAGAAGAATGTGAACGCTAACCGCACCAGCTTTAACGGTCCAAACGGAGTGAAAACGCAGCCGACTGCGGAACAAAAAGCTGCCGCGGCAAACGCCAAGAAAATGCCGCCGACCTCCCAACAACTCCAACGACAGGAGATAGCAAAGAAGGACCCCAATCTTCATGCGAAGAATGGCCAGGTGAATCACGAGGCGATCAAGTCATTTAATCAAACGCACGGGCAGGGCAAAGGCGCAGAGGGCGTTGGAGCCGCAGGGGCAGCCGGAGCGGGAAAAGGTGAAAACAAACCTGGAAACATGGCCGGTGACCAACATGGGCAGGGAGCAGCAATGAACGGCGAGCAACACGGCAACAAAAACGCGTCAGAAAACCAGGGGAACGCACATGAACGGCAAAATGTTCGTGGCGACAACCAAAATGTTGGGGCAAAGCACGGTCAATCCAACCAATTGGCTGAGCATGGAAATGCCGCTCACGGTCAGAATGCGATGAACCAGCACGGCATGAATCAACGCGGGATGAACCAACATGGGATGAACCAGCAGCAGATGCATCATCAGCCGATGAATGGACAGCATCAGCAACAAATGGCCGCGCATCGCCAACAGATGACTGCGCACGGCCCGCCACAGGGAGCGCGCCGCCCCCCCGGAGGAGCGAACGGTCCTCACCCCGCCGGCCAGCCGCAAGGTAAGAAAAAGCCAAACGAACGCTGAGCTGGAAACTCGTTCCTCAATTCCGGGCTTCCTAAATTAACTCAGAGTTGTGAGTTCC
>JBJMXF010000172.1:0-14628 GCA_045809725.1 Candidatus Udaeobacter sp.
CGGAGCGGAGCACGTTTGTCCGGCAAACATCGACGCGGGAAAAACAAAAGAAATTCAGGAACTGGCGCTCGGTGCGTTTCGCGCAGCCGGACTGCAGGTATACGCGCGTGTGGACGCAATCCTATCCGAAGACGGACGGCCGTACATTTTGGAGATCAACACCATTCCCGGCATGACCGAGGCGAGCCTGCTGCCAGAGGCGGCTGCAGCAGCGGGTATCGCTTACCCTGATCTCTGCGCGCGGATTATCGCGCTTTCGCGCCGTCGCCAACGTGGTGGCGGGCAAGTGCGGGGCAGAACAGAAGACAAGCGATGAGTTTTCGCCAACAAACTCCCCGAGCGCTCAATCGGCGATTGTCCAATGTGCGGCAACGTCGGCAGCAACACCTGCTCGACGTGAAAGTTCGTTCGCGCAGAGCGACCCAGCACCGGATTCGCAGCGCGATGGGCGTGATGTGGAAGTTGGCCGCCTTCGTGATTTTGTGCGTAGGCGGCTACGCAGGTGCGCGCCAAGCTGTTAAACGACTCGTCTTCGAAAATCCAGATTACCATGTTCAAACAATTGAATTGCAGACCGACGGCACGCTTCAGCGTGAGCAGGTACTAAAGGCAGCCGATCTGCACGAAGGCGCAAATATCTTCAGCGTGAATCTGGCTCGCATGCGCGATCGCATACAGCAGCTTCCACAAGCCGACGAAGTCGAGGTCATTCGAAAATTACCCAACGAAATCGACATTCGCATTGTAGAACGAAAACCCGTCGCATGGATCACCAGCGAAAAGGAAATTAACGATCCGTTTGCGTCGGACACTGCCTTTTTAGTGGGCGCCCGGGGTGTTTTAATGAAGCAAAAAAAATTGTTGCCCGAGTATCTGGGCCTGCCGCTGATCCTGGGCTGCTCGAGTGAGAGTCTCGAAGCGGGCAAAGTTGTGGAATCGCCAGAAGTACAAACTGCGCTCCAATTGCTGCGTCTCACCGAGAGCAACTTTTTGCAAATGCGGTTTCAAATTCGGGAGATCGATATTTCGAAAACCTATTGTCTGCTCGTGACGGACAAAAATCGCAGCCGCGTCATGTTTGGTTTGAACGATCTCGAAGGGCAACTGCGGCGGCTGCAAGTGTTTCTCGATTATTGCGATAACACCAAACAGGAGCTCGAAACTTTGAACCTCGTCGCGCAACGCAATATTCCGGTGACGTTCACCAGTCCGGCGGCGGCTGTAATCAACGACACCCTGGAGCCACCTGTCGAGCCGCGGATCATGAAAGCGATCCCAGTGCACGCGCAGGAAAACCGAGGTCATCAGGATTCCGGCAAACAAGAAACTGGATCTTCAGCGCTGAAATCACGCGCTGCTGCTGCGCCCCCTGCGAAGCCAATTCGTAACCAACAAAAGAAAGCGGAATAACAAATGCGGAACAATAGTTTGATGGTCGGTCTCGAGATTGGGACCTCCAAGATTTGCGTGGTCGTCGGAGAAAGCCGACCTGACGGAACGCTTAAAATCCTGGGCGTAGGCCAGGCCCCGTCGCGCGGCGTGCGCAAGGGCGAGATCGTTGATTTTGAAACGGCAATGAAATGCGTGCACGAAGCAGTTGTCGATGCCGAACAGAAAAGCGACGTGATGATCAAGAGCGTTTACATCGCTATCGCCGGATCACATTTGCAGAGCTTTAACAATCGCGGATGCGTCATGCTGCCGGAAGACCGCGATGAAATTGAAGATCAGGACGTCGAGGACGTAAAAATTAATGCGCGCGAAGTGAGCATTCCTGCGCAAAACGCGTTCCTGCATTCGATCATTCAACATTATCAGGTCGACGGACAACAGGGCGTGCTAAACCCGGCCGGCATGTTTGGTCAAAAACTCGAAGCCGATTTCCACATCATCCACGGCGTGCGCACGCGAATTCAAAACACCATTCGATGCGTGAAAGAACTTCCGCTCGACGTCGATGACGTGGTTTTTAGCGGTCTGGCTTCGGCGCAGGTTGTGCTGACACAACAGGAAAAGGACCTCGGCGCGCTGGTGATCGATATAGGCGGAGGAACGACTGATTACGTGTTGTACTCTGAAGGCGCGGTGCGACAAACCGGTTGTCTGGCTGTTGGCGGCGACCACATCACCAATGATATTTCCATGGGCCTGCGCATACCAATGGCGCGCGCGGAGAAATTAAAAATCGAAGAGGGCAGCTGCGTTCTGGGAAATTGTTTGCCGGGCGAAATGATTTTGCTGAAGGACGATTCCGGTTTTGCAGGAAAAGAGATCGAGCGCGAAACCCTGAACACGATCGTTCACCTGCGGATGCGTGAAGCATTTGAGTTGCTCAAACGCAGACTCGATGAGGAACCGTATCTCGGCTATCTGGGCGCCGGCATTTTCATTACTGGCGGCTGCAGTCTGTTGAGCGGAATCGATTACCTCGCGTCCGAGATTTTCGAAATCCCGGCCAACCTGACGCACGCGCAAGCCGCTTGGGGTGTGACGTCCGCAGTCGAAAATCCTCAGTTTTCTACCGCAATTGGCCTGGTCAAGTTCGCGCAAGTGATGCACATCGACCGTCCCGCACGAGGACTCGGCCGATTTATTGGAAGAATTTTCAGCGGAAACCGATGAAGAGGAAGCACTCACACAACAACACGCAACAATGCAGTTGTCGAACCTGGTGATTAAACATGATTCAGCTTAACAAAAACTACAGTCTCCCAGAACGTTTGGCAGAGTTTATCCCGATCAAAATCGTCAGCGTGGGTGGAGCGGGTTTAAACGCGCTAGACCGCATCGTGCTTGACGGATTGGAGAGAGCCGATGTGGTCGCAATCAATACCGATGTAAACTCACTGACCAGTTCAGTTGCGACGCGCAAAGTGCAACTGGGCCGTAGTGTGTCGCGTGGTTTGGGTGCCGGCGGCGACCCCGATGTCGGCTACCAGGCAGCCTTGGAATCGGCCGACGAAATTCGCGAAGCCCTCGCTGATGCGAGTGTGATTTTCATCTGTGCAGGGCTCGGTGGGGGGACGGGATCAGGCGCGGCGCCGTACGTTGCACAGGCAGCCCGTGAAGCCGGAGCGCTGGTCATCGCTTTCGTGACTCTTCCATTTGGATTTGAAGGCAAACGACGCAACGTGCAGGCGCGCGAGGCACTAGTGCGCCTCAGCGAGTTTGCCCAGGCGGTAGTCTGTTTCGAGAACGATCGAATGGGCGATCTGAGTGCGCCGCAGGCGGGAATTCATCAAGCTTTTGCAATGGCGGATATCACCATCAGCCAAAGCGTTCGATCAATTGTAAATCTTATCCAGCAACCAGGACTCATTCGCATCGGCTTCGATGATTTGCTGGCGGCTTTGAACGCGCAGAATAGCCGTTGCTTGTTTGGTTACGGTGAATCCGATTCGGACAATCGCGCACATCAGGCTCTCACGCAGGCACTGAAAAATCCATTGATGGATCGTGGACGGATGCTCGCTGACGCAACGCACGTCCTCGTACAGGTAGCCGGCGGTCCCGGCATGACACTCTCCGAGGTTGAAATTCTTATGCAGGAACTTGGGCGTCATGTAAGCGACCAGACGCAAATTCTCTTTGGTGCAGCTGTGGACGGTCGGCTGGGCGACCGGTTAAGCGTGACGATCATCAGCTCGCTTTCGGGAGAAGGTGAAACAGATTTATTGAAACCGCCTGCCGCGGCGAACAACGCGTCCGCAGTCCCTCCGGTTCGAGTACAACACGAAAGCGCAGCACAGGAACCTGAGATTCAACCCGAACAATCGGCCGTCGAAGCTCGAGCTCTCGAGGAAACGATTACAATTGAAGAACCTGTCGCAGCTGAAACGGAGCCCGTTGTCTCCAGTGCACCGCCAGAGGCATCTACGCATAACGACGAGCCCGAACACGCGGTTACGCAGCAGGAGAAACCGGTCCCGTGGGCGGAGGAGAAACAGCCCATTGAAAAACCAGTCATGCCCGCCAAGCAGGAAGTCTTGCAATTTGAGCCCGTGACACGCGGTCGTTTTGAAAAAAGCGAACCGACCATCATCGAAGGTGAAGACCTCGATGTGCCCACTTATTTGCGGAAACGTGTCAAGGTGAAGTGATCCTTCGCAGACGTTGAAAAATTAAATCGTTACGTCATTACATCGGATCGGTGCTTCAACCGTTCAACCATTCAACGAATGACTTGGCGTTCGCCTACTTCTTCATCAGCTCCAGCACGCCCGTCGTCACTGCGATAACGCCCGTGCGAATGGTCGGCTCGGGAACGGGCGCAAATTTGCTGGAATGCAGGCTCGGCAGCGGTGTTCCGGTTTTTTTGCTCTCTATAATCTTCTCGGGCGCCACGGCGCCCACGTGAAAATCAACCGCGGGAATGGAATGGTCTGGCAAGCTGTATTCGGAAAAATCTTCCCCGCCCATTGTCGGATCCACAATCTCCACATTTTCTGTGCCTAACGACTGTTTCCAGACAGCAAGGAGCCGTTTGGTGAGTTCCGGATTGTTGTAAGTCGCAGGCGTGAATTCGCCTTTCGACACGTTTACGACCGGTGCGCGTTCGGTCGGAACGCCACCTGTCGTGGCGATCCCTTTTGCGATACGATCGATTGCAGCCAGCACGCGCTCGCGCACGTCAGGCTTATAGGTGCGCACTGTTAACTGCATTTTCACTTCATCTGGAATAATGTTGTGCTTTGTGCCTCCATGAATCGAGCCGACGGTGATGACAATCGGATTGAGCGGATTATTTTCACGTGAGGCAATCGTTTGCCACGCGTTGATCATCTCCGCCGCAAGCACGATTGGGTCCTTGGTCGTGTATGGGTATGCGCCGTGCCCGCCGACGCCCCGCACGGTCACATCCACTGAATCGACGTTCGCATATGTATAACCTTCCGTGACCCCGATGTGCCCGGTTTGCATGTCTGCCTTGTCATGAAAACCAAGGGCGCAATCGGGTTTACCAAATTGCTCGTAAAGACCACCCTGGAGCAATGCCCGGGCGCCGCTGCCAGTTTCCTCTGCCGGTTGTGCGACAAAGATGATCGTGCCATGCCATTGATCCTTCAGTTTCGCCAGCGCGCGCGCTACGCCGACAAACATGGAGATGTGTGCGTCATGCCCGCACGCATGCATGACGGACACGTCTTTGCCTTCAAGGTTTTTCGCGACGACCCTGCTGGCGTACGGCAGCCCAGTTTCCTCTCCAACAGGCAAGGCGTCCATGTCTGTGCGCACCAAAACCTTTGGACCCTCCCCGTTCTTCATGATCCCGATCACGCCGTAACATTTTAGGGTTGGATTATTATATTTGCCGAATTGCTCAGTGACTTCGCAACCGGCTGCCCGCAATTCTTTCGCGACTAACGCTGCCGTTCGCTCCTCTCGTCCGGATAATTCCGGGTGACTGTGAATGTCTTTGTAGATCGCAAGCAAGGAGGGAAGCTCAGCATCGGCAAGTGATTGCGGCGTTTGCTGCGAAAAAACGAGAGGCGCAGCCCAGATCGACAGTAAAAAGATCAACAATGAACGAATCTTCATGCCGCATTTATATCCACAGATTTCGCATATTGCATTTTTTTGTCATGTCGAGCGAAGTCGAGACATCTCTGGATGTGTTTTGAGAGATTCCTCGACTTCGCTCGGAATGACAGAGAGTTTGTTTGAGAATGGAATTCGAAAAGAACACGCTACTCTTCGGCGCGGACCCCACGCCGCGAATTGTGGCTGTTGAATTGGGCGAAACCGGCACCGTGCGCGTGCATCGGCGGGAATGTGATGGTTCGACCGTTACTGACGTCGAGCCGTTTCACCCGTTTGTCTGGGCCGACTCGGACGTTGTCGATCTTGGGATCGAGACGGAGAAAGTGCGCGGCAATCTGAAGTACGGCTGGCTCATCACAGTCGATAGCTGGAAAGAATTGATTGCCCTTCGCAACGGACTAAAGAACGCCGGCCGCGATTTCTTCGCGTTAACCGATCCGGTTCAACATTATCTCACCGCAACTGGCCGCAGCTTGTTCAAGGATTTGCCCTTCGAGGAAGTGAATCGCATGCAACTCGAAGTGCTCGCGAACGACGAACACATCATGAGCCTCGCGCTGTCGGGCAACACTGGCTGGGAAGAATTGATCGTCGTCGATCCGAACGACCTGGAACAATCCGAGAGAAACGCGCTCAGGCGACTCACCGCACTCATCAAAGAACGCGATCCGGACGTAATCGAAGGCCACGATCTATTCCGCGTACATCTGCCGCTGCTTGTCGCGCGCGCGAAGAAGCTCAAAACCAAACTCGATTGGGGACGCAGTGGCGGCTTTCTTCGCTCGCGCCCGTCACGACTGCAAATCGCGGAGAAGACCATCGATTATCCGAAGTTCACAATCGATGGCCGCCATTTCGTCGACACATTTTTGTTGTCGCAATTTTACGACGTCGGTATGCGCTCTCTCGCAGGATTCGAACGAACCGATGTCGCCCGGCATTTCGATCTCTGCGATAGCGACGAGATTTCAGGACTTACCGGGAAGGAATTGGAACGCGCGTACCTGAGCGAATCGGAAATGTTTAAGCGACGCGCGCTATGCGGTGTCCGTGAAACGCGTGCGCTATCAGATCTGCTGAGCGCGAGCTACTTCATTCAGGCGCAAATTTTTCCTTATAATTATCAGGACGTGATCGTGCGCGGCAACGCCACGCGCATTAACGCGCTCTTTCTGCGCGAATATTTTCGGCAACGCCATTCCATTCCCGAACTGCCTATGCCCCGCGGATTCGAAGGCGGTTACACCGACATCTTTTTCACCGGAGTGGCACGCAATGTCTGGCATTGCGACGTCGCCTCGCTTTATCCCTCTATCATGTTGCAGTTCGACTGCTTCCCGGCGACGGACGAACTGCAAATCTTTCGGCATTTACTCACCGATCTGCGCAACTTCCGGCTCGAAGCCAAGGCACGAATGCGAGCGGAACGAAATCCCGCGAGACAACATCACCTCCAGGCGTTGCAAAACACGTTCAAGATTCTGCTCAACAGCTTTTACGGTTATCTTGGATTCGCGCAGGGACATTTCGCAGACTTCGACGCCGCTGCTCGTGTAACTCAGATCGGACGCGATCTACTGAAGAAGATGATCGACTGGCTTAGCGGGCGTGGAGCGCAGGTGATTGAGGTCGATACCGATGGCATTTATTTCGTGCCGCCCGATGACAGCGACATCGACAATTTGCAGACAGATTTGGCGAAAGAATTGCCAGCCGGCATCGACGTTGAGATCGACGAACAGTTCGACGCGATGTTGAGTTATAAAGCGAAGAATTACGCGCTTCTCACAAAAGACGGCGACGTCGTCATCAAAGGCGGCGCGCTAAAATCCCGTGGTTTCGAAAAATTCCAGCGCGTTTTCCTAGAGGAAATGATCAAGATGATCATGCAAGCCAAGCCGGAAGCGATTGCCGATCTCCGGAACGAATTCGAACGAAAGATCCGTAATCGAGAATGGAAGATTGACATGCTGATGAAGACAGACACGCTCCAAGACTCACTGGATAAGTATCGCGCTAAAATCGCCGGCTCAGCGCGTAATCGCGCGGCGGCGTACGAGCTCGCGCTGGCTAGTGGCCGCAACTACAGGCCCGGCGATCAGATTAGCTACTACATCAAGGCTACTCCGAAGAAGGTCGCTGCCTACGAAGCTGCGAAACTCGCGAGCGATTTCGATCCGCAGAACCGCGATGAGAACGTCGATTATTATGTGGCCAAGCTTGATGATCTCGTGAAAAAATTCACCGGCTTCAGCGCAACGCCATCAACTTCGAAGCAGGAGACGCTGGCGCTGTAGCTGCGAATAATCCGCGCGAAGGATCATTCTTGCTGAGTTTCCCGGACGTCGCACGTCCAGATAGATACAGCTTGGTGAATCTTGCCTAACAAGCGCCGGTTACCCGGTCTGGAAGGTAACGAATCGTTAACCTTTACGGGTTTGCTGGCAGTTGCATCGTTTTTGATGCTCTTAGCGGATGAGGAACGACACATTGAAAAAGCGGAGGGGTGCACAGCCAGCTATCGCTTTATTTGTTTTTGGTCTGGCGTACGCAATGACGTTTGGCGAAGTTTCGGCGCAGGTCGCGACGTTCACGACCCAGCAGTACCCACTGCTCGGTAACAGTCATATCGCGGCTGATCTCAATGCGGACGGCAGACCCGACCTTGCAGGAGCGGGCGCCAATGCAGTGTCGGTTATGTTGGGGAACGGCGACGGAACGTTTCGCCCGAAAAACGATTTTCCCATTGGAACGCAGACACAGGCGGTGGCCGCGGGTGATTTCAACAGCGACGGTAGGATTGATTTGGTGGTCACGTTGGACAGCCCTCAGTTCAGCCTCGCACTACTCACCGGTACCGGCACCGGCAGCTTCAACGCACCGACTTTTTTCCCAAACACTTCCGGATTCGATTCGCCTGCTATCGCAGCAACCGATCTCAATGGCGACGGAAAACTCGATCTGGTGGTGATGCACACGATCGCTTGTTTCACCGCGCCATGCCGTGCCGCCCGTAGCATCACGATTCTGCTCGGTAACGGCGACGGTACATTTCAAACGCCGAGCGAGATTGATGTCGCAACTGGCCCGATGGCCATGGTGGTACTGGATTTGAATCGCGATGGGATTAAGGATGTGGCGATCGGCGGCGGGAACACGGAGCTCTCTATTTTGCTTGGCGTGGGCAATGGAACATTCACGCGGCAACCCGTGGTGACACTAGTTCCCGGCGGCGACCTTTTTTCTGCCTGCAATGACATTGGTGTGGGCGACCTGAATCGCGATGGCATTCAGGATTTGGTCGTGCCACTGGGTAACGGCAACGGAAACGCGATTCTCGTCGGCAACGGGAATGGGACGTTTCAGGTCAGGTCGCGCATTCAGATCGATGAAACTTCCGCGCCGCTGCACGTGGCAGTGGCCGATTATAACCGCGACGGCTTGCTCGATATTGCTCGCACGATGGGTGAAGGCACCAATGGCTTGATGCAGATCTTGAGAGGTAATGGCGACGGCACGTTTCAGGCGCCGAACCGTTACCTTGTCCCGCCACCCAGTAGGGGCGGAATCATGATTCTCGCTGGCGATTGGAATGGCGATGCAAAACCGGACATCGCTTTTGTAGAAGGCGGCGCCGGGACGCCAACGATTGACGTCTTAACCAACACAACCGCCGGCGTGCCGCCACCAACGCCAACACCACCGCCATCTCTGGGCGTCGCAAGCTTGTCATTGAATCCTACCACAGTGACAGGTGGCAATTCTTCAACTGGAACCGTAACGCTAACTGCAATCGCGCAGGCAGCGACGACGGTCGTACTCGCTAGCAACAACGCCGCGGCCATCGTGCCCGCCAGCGTTACCGTTCCAGCTGGCTCGCAATCGAGGACTTTCAGCATAAGCACAACTCAAGTATCCGTGACGACGAGTGCCGTAATAACCGCTTCGCTAAACGGTACGTCGCGTTCAGCTACTTTGACCATCAATCCCGCAGCCGGAGGCGCGGACTCCGTTTCGATCACGCGCGCGGAATACGCAGTCGGTAACCGCAGACTACGCGTTGAAGC
This sequence comes from Candidatus Udaeobacter sp., assembly GCA_045809725.1. Taxonomy (GTDB): domain Bacteria; phylum Verrucomicrobiota; class Verrucomicrobiia; order Chthoniobacterales; family UBA10450; genus Udaeobacter. Next base: position 9,609 of record JBJMXF010000172.1, read on the forward strand.
GACGAGCACGCGCTCAACAGCGACGTTGCAGGTGTTTGTCACGTCCAGTAATCAACTAATCGGCACTCTGTCGAACGATGGCGGCGGAAGATACCGCGGCGATTTCGCGTGGCCGGTCAATCCACAGAGCATCACAGTGCGCAGTAATTTTGGCGGTCAAGCCACACGGACAGTGACTGCGAGGTAATCGCTTCGCGCTCGCTAACTTTTTTGTGACTCCGCAATTCCTCCTTTATGGCTCGCGCGACTCGCAACAGCAACGTCGGGCACATTTGCCGACCGCGGCGGGTGGGTACCTGAGCTTATGGAAATCCTGGTCGTCGAAGATGAAGTTCGCCTAGCCCAGCATATCTGCCGCGCCCTCACTGAAGCTGGCCATCAGCCCATCATGGTCCACGACGGTGAGATTGCCTTGGGAAAAGCGGAGCTGAAGCGGTACGATCTTCTCGTGCTCGATGTAATGCTGCCAGGGATGGATGGCTTCGAAGTGCTGAGACAATTGCGTGCGTCGAAAATCGACACTCGTGTCCTTATCTTGACCGCGCGGGGCGAAATAAGTGATCGGGTGACGGGCCTCGGACTGGGCGCGGATGATTACCTCGCGAAGCCGTTCGCGATGCAGGAACTCGTCGCGCGAGTGAATGCGCTCGGGCGACGTTTTCCCGAGGAAGCGCCCATCAAACTCCAAATCGGCGATTTAGTTTTGAACCTTGTGGACAGAAAACTGTATCGCGGGCAGCGCCGGATCGAGTTATCAGCGCGAGAACTCACCTTATTGCGTGTGCTGATGCGCGAACCTGGTCGAATTTTTAGTCGCACCGAATTGTGCGAGCGAGTCTGGGAACGAGAACATGAGTACGGCGTGAAACTGGTGGAAGCCTTCATCAGCCGTCTGCGCAAAAAGATCGATTCGCCGCCGCTTATCCATACCGTCCGATACCTGGGCTATACGATTCGTGAGCCGGAATGAGAAACTGGCCGCTACGCTGGAAGGTCGCGCTTTACTCCGCGGGGCTTGCCGTGGCCGCTACGCTCGCCGGCGCAACCACCACCTGGTTTATCATGCGTGGGGCCGAGATCGCGGCGTTCGATCGCCGCCTAACAACTGACGCTCAGGAATTCTTTCGTGACGTTGAACACTTCGAAGGTGGCCCGAATAACCGGCGCGCGTTCAAGGAGATCTTCGTGCCCCTCTCACTACGTAAGCACCTCGTTGAAGTAACCGACGCAAGCGGCGCCGTCCTTTATCTTTCCCCGCGATTGCGTCAGCCGTTCCCGCGCGATGACATAAAAAAATTTCACAACCACAAAATCGAGGGGAAAAACGTCCGACTGGCAGAGTTTAGTGAAAACGGCCTCACATTGCGCGCTGGTGATGACCTTAAGGAGATCAATCAAATTGGCCGCGATATTATCCTGGCAATGCTGGGCGCGATTCCGACGGTGCTTCTAGTGACCCTGATCGGTTCCGCGTGGGTCGCGAGTAAAGCGATCGCGCCGGTTGAGAAAATTCGCCAGGCGGCCAATAGGATCAGCGCGCAGCGGCTCGACCAGCGTCTTCCTGTCCCGCCGACTCACGATGAGATCGCGGGATTAATAGAAATGCTCAACGCTACCTTCGAACGATTGCAGCGCAGCTTCGAACAATCCGCCCGTTTTTCTGCTGACGCTTCGCACCATTTGAAAACCCCGATCGCGATCCTGCGCGCCGATGTTGAAGAAGTCCTGGCCGACGTGAACTGCAGCGAAAGCACGCAAGCCCGCGCCGAAGGCCTGCTACATCGCATTCATCAGCTTAGTTCAGTGGTGGACAACCTGCTTCTGCTCTCCCGCGCCGATGCTGGCCGGGTCGAGCTGTCCAAGGCAGATTTCGAATTAGGAGAAGTGCTCGAAGGCGTTCTTGATGACGCACTCACTTTGGCCGAGCCGCTCGATCTAACGGTCGAAGCGCATATTCCGAAGCATCTGCGGTTAAAGGCCGATCCTACGTTCGTCGGGATGATTGCGCAGAACCTCGTCGAGAATGCCGTTAAATATAACACTCCCGGCGGACGCATCCGGGTGGAAGCCCGAGCGGTCAATGGCGAGGTGGAAATGACAATCGGCAACACCGGCGATGGTGTTCCTGCGGAGCGCGCCGGCCAGTTGTTCGAGCGTTTTTTCCGGGTGCGCGGCGGCGCACGGGTGCAAGGGCATGGTCTGGGTCTGAGCATCGCGCGGGAGTTGGCTCGAGCACATGGTGGCGATGTCGAGCTGGTCCGTTCCGATGGAAGTTGGACAGAAATGCGTGTGCGCCTGCCGCAAGCTGCCTAACGACGGGAAGTCGCCGAACGTGGCGCAGCCTGCTAGACCGCTTGAGAATAAAACAGCCAGCGCGAGCACAATCCATTGCGGGTTCTAGTCAGATTTTCGCTTGAAACGAAAGCAGTCGTGTCGCATTCAAGATGCATGGAACGAACGCGATTTGTCTATCTCTGTGGTGTTGTTGTCGCTCTTCTTTGGACGACGAACCCACTTTGCTACTCAGCCGAAACTGAACACGCCGACATCAAATCCGAAATTAGGAAGCGGCATGATGAGGCGGTGAAGCGGTTGCGGGATTGGATTGCGCAGGTTTCGATCGCGGCTGAGGACCGTGGATATCCCGAGGGCGCGGAGTACATGGCGAAGCTCGCGCGCGATGCGGGATTTCAACAGGCGACGGTAATCAACACAGACGGCAAGCCCGGCGTATTCGCGACCCTCGACGCCGGTGCGCCGAAAACAGTGGGGCTGTATTTCATGTACGATGTGAAACAGTTTGATCCGTCGGAGTGGTCATCGCCGCCGACCGAAGCGCGCGTCGTGGACAAACCGCCACTTGGCAAGGTGATGATCGGTCGCGGCGCGGTGAACCAGAAGGGTCCGGAAGCCGCTTTTCTCGCTGCTCTGCATGCGATTCGCGGCGCGGGACAGAAAATGCCGGTGAATCTGGTGTTGGTGGCTGAAGGCGAAGAGGAGATCGGTTCGCCGCACATCCCGCAACTCGTTAGGCGACCAGAGGTTCTGGATGCGCTGAAGAAATGTATTGGGGTCTTCATGCCGTTTGCCGCACAGGACCTTGACGGAATCGTCACCGTAAACTTGGGATCGAAGGGTGTGATTGAGCTCGAGCTCGTGTCGAGCGGCGAAAAGTGGGGACGCGGTCCGGAGAAGGATATTCATTCCTCGCTCAAGGCGATGGTGGACAGTCCGGCGTGGCATTTGGTCAAAGCACTCAACACACTCGTGTCCGACGATGGCAACGTGATCATGATCGATAATTATCCGAAGCCCCTTCCGCTGAGTGCGGAACAAAAAGCGATGATCGAAAAAGTATCGAAGACCCGCAGCGAGGAGCTGGCGAAAAAGCAGTTCACCGTGCAGCATTGGATCAACGATTTGCCTTGGGAACAGGCGAACGAACGGCTCGAATCGCAGCCGACTGTCAACATCGAAGGACTCGTGGGCGGCTACACTGGTCCGGGCGGCAAGACGGTTCTTCCGCATCGCGCCGTTGCCAAAATCGATATGAGACTCGTACCCGATATGAAAGCGGCAGACGCGCTTGCCGCGTTGAAGGCCCATCTGGCGAAGCGCGGCTTCGGCGACATCCAAGTGAACATGACCGGCGGATACGATCCGACGGCGACATCGAAAGATTCGGCATTGATCCAGGCGCAATTAGCAACCTACAAAAAATTCGGAATCAACGCATTGCTCTGGCCGCGCAATGCCGGCTCATATCCGGGTTACGTCTTCACAGGCGAACCGCTCAAGCTGGCGGCTGGACATTTCGGACTCGGCCACGGCAGCGGCGCGCATGCGCCGGACGAATATTACATCATCGAATCCACCAACCCGAAAATCCAAGACTTCGACGGGGCGACGATGTCGTTTGTTGAGTATCTATACGAGTTGGGAAAATAGCACCGGGGGAACCATGCGTCTCGCGTGTTGAGCGCTTCAGTCGGCAATTCCGCCGGCCCAGGGCGCGGCTTGGTCGCGCCTTGCTTCAGCGAGCTGGCGTTGTTTGCGGCCCAGCCAGATGCTAAGAACGCACCAGCCCGCTCCTATCGGAACTGCGACCCACGAAATACCGGACAGCCCCAGCCCAAGCCATCGCATTAAGGGGTAGGACCACGCGCCTATTTGGTCGCCCAAGCGGTAGCCGAATGTGTCGATCAGGCTCTTGGCTTTGTATTTGTCTTCTCGCCGCAACACCGTGAACAGAACTTCGCGCGCTGGTCGAAGTAAGGCGAAGCCTGCCGCCCGTCGCAAAATCTGAAACGTCGCGAGGACGGTGAGAACCGGTGCGAAACCAATTGCCGCGAACCCGATCGCGCTCAACAGCGGCATGAGCACCAGCGTGATCCCAACTCCAAACCACTTCATTAGACGGCCGGTGAGGAAAACCTGAATCAGCACGGTTATCGTGTTCACCGCGATATCAATGTTTGCGAGGAAGGACGTGCGCGCGGCGCGATCGTGCAGTTGATGTCCTGCAAGATCAGATTGTTGAAAATATGCCCACGTGTTCGTGACCGTATAGATCATGAGAAACAAGGCGAGACCAAGTAGATAGGGAGATCGCGCAATGTGCGTCGCGCCTTCCCAGAATTTGCCCCCGATTGGTTGCTCCTCGGTTTTTGTAGGGCGTTTGATTCGCTCGCTCCCGCGAGCTTCACCCGTCGGGCTGCCCGTCTGCGCCGCTCGCGCCCCCGCGGCTCCGCTCTGTGAAACGCCGGCGTCTGACACAGACGCCGTACAGCCATCACTGAAATGGGCGGGAAATCGGCGCACGCATTGCGCCGCAATCTCCAACATGACCGCTGTGATGAGTAGGAAGAGTCCGGTGCTCAGCTTTCCTGCAAGCGAACTCGTAACCAAACCACCAACGATTCCGCCTATTGATCCGCCGACAGCAATAAAACCGAAAAGGCGTTTGGCTTGGTCCGGGGTGAAAACGTCAGCCATAAATGACCAGAACATTGTTGTGGCG
>JBJMXF010000173.1:0-5163 GCA_045809725.1 Candidatus Udaeobacter sp.
GCCGATCATTTTGGTTAAGCGCGGGAAGGTTGCTGCACCCAAGGTGTGGCGCGCGCTAGCTGTCAAGATACCGGGCGATCAATTCGACCAGAAAACGCTCAACTTCGTCGGAATCGGTTAGGCTATAACTCGCTGCTGTTATATGTGGTTTGTCACTGACCAGAATGCCGATCCCCTGCTTCTCAAGTGCACAGAAGGCGTCTTCATCGGTGCGATCATCGCCGATGTAGATCGGCAGCGCGTTCCGGCGATCAAGAGCAAGAGTTTCCAACAGCCAGAGCATTGCTTTGCCTTTGTTCCAATCAATATCGGGCAGCAGTTCGTAAACTTTTTTGCCCTCCATCCTGCGCAGCTCGCGGTGTCTTTCTCCCACTGCGACCACAGCTAGCCTAACTTTGAACGACTCGGTTTCGTTCACATTGCGATAATGCGCGGCGACAGAAAAATGTTTCCGTTCCAACTGCGCGCCTGGAATTTCATCAAGCGCGTCGCGTAGTTCCATCTCTGCCTTGTCGAGCACCGGCAGGTACGCGGCACCCAACTCCCTGCGTATTCCACCCGCACCCGCGATATCAAATCCATGACTGCCGGCGTAAACGATGCCATCAACGAGCACGCGACCGCGAATATCATCCAAATCCCGTCCGCTCAGGATGGCGACTGGCACACGTGCGGCGAGCGATTGCAGCGTCTGTCGCATTGATTCTGAGAGCCAGGCGTCCTCAGGGTGACTAACAATGGGCGTCAGGGTGCCATCGTAGTCGAGAAAAACGGCAGGCCGTTTTCCGCCAGCGCATGCAATTATCTCTTGAATGACATCCAGCGCCGAAGGAGGCATCCCGAAACCAAGGACGTCTTTGAGCCTTCATGCAACCACAAGCTAGTTGTGAAGCGTTGATTCTATCGTTTACGGGCTGAGGGCAGCCCGGCTCCATCTGCCTGATATTGCAGACGGCCTGCCCTCAGGCCGTTGCGCACAATGCGCAACGGACGCATTCAATTTATGGAAGCTCTTGAACACGAACCAACGTTTTTACCTTCGGCTGGGATGAATCGTCTGATCGTCGTTTCAAATCGATTGCCCTTCGCGCTTGATTCCTCACGCGAGGATCTTTGGACGGTCACGCCTGCGGTCGGCGGACTTGTTTCCGCAGTTGAGCCGGTGCTGCGCGAGCGCGGCGGCACCTGGATTGGCTGGCCCGGAATCGCGGGCCAAGTCCCTAACGAGCCGCTGGCCACAGCCACCCGACACGCCGGTTATAATGTCGTGCCGGTGGCGCTGAGCGAGACCGAGCGCGACGAATTTTATTACGGCTATTCCAATGAGGTTATCTGGCCGTTGTTTCATGACCTGCAGAATTTTTGCAATTTCGAGCCGGCGTATTGGCAGGCTTACAAGCAAGTAAACGAACGTTACGCGGACGTGATCATCCGCAACGCGCGACCGAACGATTTCATCTGGGTGCACGATTATCACCTGATGTACGTCGCCCAGACGTTGAGAGAACGAAACGCGCCGCAACAGCTCTCGGCACTAACATTTTTCCTGCACATCCCCTTTCCGCCGTACGACATTTTCGCGAAGCTGCCGCAACAACGGCGGCTTCTCCACGCGCTGTTGCAATTTGATCTTCTCGGGTTCCAGACCAGGCGCGACGTGCGCAACTTCTTGCAATGCGTGCGACGCGTCATGCCGGACGCAAAGGTTCTTTCCCGCAGCGACACGCTCGTCATCGGATTTGAGAAGCGAGAAATTCGCATAGGGCACTTTCCCATCGGCATCGATTTCGAGTCGTTCGAAAACGGCGCAAAATCCGAGGCGGTCGCGGAAAGGTCGCAACAGTTGCGTGCCAATTTTCCCGATTGTCAGTTGATGTTGGGTTCGGACCGGCTGGATTACAGCAAGGGAATTCCGGAACGACTCCGCGCATTTCGCGACGCGCTCGAGCGTTATCCGGAGATGCGCGGCCGCGTCGTGCTGATTCAGATCGTCGTGCCGAGCCGGGTGGAAATTCCACGGTATCACGAATTCAAAGGGCGCATTGACCGGCTGGTGGGCAACATCAACGGCCATTTCTCTACGAGCACCTGGATTCCGGTGCAGTATCATTTCCGCGGATTCGATCGGGAAGAACTTCTCGCGCATTATCGCGCGTGCGACATCGCATTCCTCACGCCGCTCAAGGACGGAATGAACCTCGTCGCAAAAGAATATTGCGCATGCCGCTCTGACGAGAACGGCACACTCATCTTGAGCCAGTTTGCAGGCGCAGCGGAGCAACTAAAACACGACGCGTTGCTGGTCAATCCTTACGACATCGAGCAGATGGCCGACACAATTGTGAACGCCTTCCGTATGTCCCCAGCCGAGCGCACTGCACGCATGAAGCGGATGCGGCGAATGATTCGTAAGGAGAATGTTTTCTGCTGGGTCGATTCATTCCTCAAAGCCGGAGCGACAGCAGGCAGCCCATTGTCACGAGCATCCAGGAAGCGGCGCCGCAGCCACGTCCTCCAACACGCAAAGGCGTAGCGATTTCTTGCTGAGCATACCTATGCCAATCACCGATAGCCTCCAGAAAATTTCAGATACGATTTGGGAATTGCCGGTGACCTACAAGCAAGGGATGCGCGTGCCGGCGCGGATCGTCGCGACGGAGAAACTGGTGCGCGACATGGACGAAGCTGTTTACCAACAGATCAGCAACGTCGCCACGTTGCCGGGAATCGCGCGTTACGCGCTTTGCATGCCGGATGGCCACAGCGGCTATGGATTTCCCATCGGTGGTGTCGCCGGTATGGATGTGAAAGAAGGCGGCGTGATCTCACCTGGCGGCATCGGGTTCGACATTAACTGCGGCATGCGCCTGATCACTACGAACCTGACCCTGGAAGATGTACAACCGCACTTGAAAGAAATCGTCGATCGTCTTTTTCAACGTGTGCCGGCGGGCGTTGGCACTCACGGGTTCCTCAAAATCTCGCAAAGCGAGTTTCGAGACTTGGTCGAACAAGGCGCGCGTTGGTGCGTCCAGCGCGATCTGGGCTGGAAGGAAGATCTCGAGTTTACCGAGGAGAACGGTTGCATCGCAGGCGCCGACGCGGCGAAAATCAGCGACCGCGCAGTGGAGCGCGGCTACAACCAGGTCGGCACGCTTGGCAGCGGCAATCATTATCTCGAGGTGCAGGTCGCGCGACCGGAGGACGTGCGTGACAACGAACTCGCGGAAAAATTCGGCCTCACGATTCCGAACCAGATCGTGGTGATGTTTCACTGCGGCAGCCGCGGCTTCGGACATCAGGTCGCCACGGATTATCTCCAGAAATTCTTGAAAGTGATGGAGCCAAAGTACGGCATCAAAATTTTGGATCGCGAGCTGGCGTGCGCGCCACTCGATTCACCGGAAGGACGCGATTACTTCGGCGCGATGAAATGCGGATTGAACATGTCGTTCGCCAATCGGCAGGTAATTCTTCACCGGATCCGGGAGGTCTTTTCCGAAGTTTTCGGCCGCAGCGCTGAAGACCTCGAAATGCGGACCGTTTACGATGTTTCACATAATACCGCGAAACTGGAACGGCATGTGGTTAACGGAAAGGAAAAGACATTGCTCGTGCATCGCAAAGGCTCGACGCGCGCGTTCGGTCCGGGACACGAGGAGTTGCCCGCACGCTATTGCGAAACGGGCCAGCCGGTGATCATCGGGGGCAGCATGGAGACTGGCTCCTATCTGCTCGCAGGCACAAGTTCCGGTTCCGAAACTTTCTTTAGCACAGCGCACGGGAGCGGCCGCACGATGAGCCGCACCAAGGCGCGCAAACAATGGAACGGTAAACAACTTCAGCGCGATCTCGAAGCACGCGGCATTTACGTTCGCAGCAGTTCATGGGCAGGTCTCGCGGAGGAAGCGGGCGGCGCTTACAAAGATATTGATGAGGTAATTGCCGCGACCGAATTGGCAGGCATCAGCAAGCCGGTCGCGCGATTCACGCCGATTGGCAATGTGAAAGGATGACGTGAATGACGAATTAATGAAGAAGCACCAATGATTGTAGGGCGTTTCTGGGAAATGCCATGGCGTCTGACACAGACGCCCTACAAATCTCGCTTCGGATTTCCTTCGGCATTCGTCATTCGGATTTCGTCATTTTAAGACATGCTTCGCACACCCATCACGTTGATCACCGGTCCGCTCGGCAGCGGGAAGACAACCTTGCTTCGTCACATTCTCGCAACGCAACCCGGGAAGATCGCCATTGTGATGAATGAGTTCGGTGAAATCGCGATCGACACAAAAGTTATTGAAGGCAAAAACGTGCGAATCGCCGAACTCGGCGGCGGGTGCGTTTGTTGCTCGTTGCTCGGCGAATTCGAAGCGGCGGTGAACGAGGTCATCGAGAAGATCGCTCCCGAGAGGATTGTGGTCGAGACGACCGGCCTCGCGGAACCTGAAGCGCTGGTGTTCAACATCCAGGAAGCGCTGCCGCGATGCCGACTCGACGGCGTCGTTTCAGTCGTCGACGCCGACATGCTTATTCGTTTCCCGGAACTGGGCCACACAACACGTCTGCAAATCGAAAGCGCAGACATCTTGCTGTTGAACAAGATCGATCTGATCGAGCCGGCGCAAATCGAGCCACTTGAAATGAGTCTACGGCAAATCAATCCGACCGCAGCAATCGTTCGCAGCGAGCGTTGCGGGATTGATCCGGAACTTTTGTTTGGAATTGGGCGCGAGAAGAAAATCGCACCGCCGGAGCACCGGCATCACTCTGAATTCGAATCTTTCGCCTTTACTTCCAGCAACATTCTTTCGCGCGACTGTTTCGAAGACTTTGCAAATGGCCTGCCGGCGAGCGTGGTTCGAGCGAAGGGTTTCATCCGTTTTGCTGATGGCACGCAGCTTTTCAATTTCGTGGCGGGCCGCTGGGAATTGGAGCGGTTTGAATTCGATCGGACCGACTTGGTGTTTATTGGAAGGAACATTGCAACGGAAAAGGAGGTGATCTTCCGCGCACTTAATGAATGCGCTGCGAAAATGACGAAGCACGAATGAGGAAGCAATGCGCTGCGACGGTCGCGAGTTTTCAGACTTCGTCATTCGGATTTAATTCGTCATTTGTCATTCGGATTTCGTCATTCTCGCCATGCCCTACCAATAC
>JBJMXF010000174.1:0-3382 GCA_045809725.1 Candidatus Udaeobacter sp.
TGACGGTGCAACGGACAGAATCTGATCGGCTTCCTGTCTTGTAAAAGGCAAGCGCCTGATAGCCAGTTGCCCGTTAGAACTCCCCGGCAAGTGTTCAATGATGCGGGTGGCGGCTGGCGCGCTCATTTCTCTAGCGTCCGGGCTGGCGTTCAATCGCGCATCACTGGCAGAGAAGACCGGGTCAGCAATGACGGCGACCGCCTTCGGCGCGGGTTTGCGTCGGGCCAACGTGTCACGTTGAACTGCAAACGCAGAAGCCGACGGTAGACTGATAACTTCGTGATCGACAACGAGCGGGCGGTAACCTCCCGCTTGACCAACCACAGACAACGCCGCGAAGGGCACATATTGCAAAACACCATCCGCCACGACCACCAGCCGTTTACCGCTAAACTCCGCAGCCGCCGGAGCCAGTATCATGCGGCTGAGCTCAGTGGAGGTCCGCCGAACCTCAGCATCCGCGCCCGCAATTCGCGTCTGTCGCTGCTCAGGTGTTTCGAGAGACTTGAACACTGCGCGCGCTGTTAATGAGTCATAAACCTGCTGCGCTGCGACTTGAATATCTGCTCGTTTCGGGAGTCGATACGTTTTGAGCGTGTTGTTTGCTACCACCCAAAGGTAACTTTGCTCGTCGCCGAGTGAGTATTCGAGCAAGACGGTATTTGCATCGAGTTGGCGCTGAATATCTTTCAGACCAAGTGGTTGCGGTTGCGTTAAGGCAGCGTACTGCGGACTGTTTTTACGAATCGCCGCCTGCACTTGCTGAAACTCGTCCTCGAGTCCGCTGATCTCTCTATTCAGCGTCGCGATCTCTTCGGCGTTACCCTTCTGTGCCGTTAGTTGGATCTGGCGTTGGGCTTTCGCATTCAATGCCTGGCTCAGCTCTCGTTCTTTGAGCACCAAATCCGCGCTTACACCCTGCCGAATATCGACGCGAGCCTCATTGAGCAACTCGACCAGACTGCGCGCGCGGCCTCGCTCACTCGCTTGTAATGCTGCTGCGTCAAATCCTGCCTTGGGTTCCTGCTCGTGCAGTTTCATCAGCAGATCGATGTACAACTCGTACGCGTTCTCCATTGAAGCGGTGTATGAGGCACGAAGCTGTTGACTGCCGGAACGAGCACGAACAGTCTCGATCAACGCGAGAGCTCCTTCGATATCTTTGCGGGCTTGGACCAGGTTGCCGCGGCTTTTTTCTACGCGGGCGAGGCCTTGGAGCGACCGCGCCGCGTTGTTGCGGTCTTCAATCGCACGAAAGAGAACCAACGCCTGGTTGTAATAGTCGAACGCTTTGGCGGGATCTGAAAGCAGGTAGTACGCTCGCCCTATGTTGTTGAGGACTGCGGCCTGGTTTTGTTTATCTTCGATAGCCACGTGCAAAGACAACGCCTGTTGATGGTATTCAAGCGCCTTTGCCGGTTGGCCCATGACAGTGTTAACAGTGCCGATGTAATCGAGCGTGACGGCCATGAGTCGCTTATCGCCCGTCGCTTTCAGGATCGCGAGCGCCTGGTTGTGATAGTCCAGCGCTTTCTGGGGCTGCTCGAGTCGGCGATAAGCAAAGCCGATGTTATTGAGTTCTTCCGCTTCGCCATTTTTGTCCTGGTTGGACCGGCATAACGCCAGAGCTTGTTGGAAATAATCGAGCGCCTTGTCGTCGGCGCCCAGCAGGAGATAGGCGACGCCCATATTGTGAAGCACGCTCGATTCGGTACGCCGCTGCAAAGCTAACGCTCGAAAAATTGCCAATGCCTTTGTGTAATACTCGAGCGCCGTTTGGCCATCGGCGATCTCGTTGTAAAGCAATCCGATATTGTTTAGTGCTGAAGCTTCAGCAGAACGATTGCCGCTTTCTTTCGCCAACGAGAGCGCGCGTTCATAGTGCTGGAGAGCTTTCCCTGGTTCACCGAGGACGTCGTGCCCGCCTCCGAGAAATGTCTCTGCTCCAGCTTCGATGCGGCGGTCGTTGAGTTTTTGGGCCAGCGTGACAATCTCATAAAAAATCGCTGAGGCCTTGCGAAATTCATTCAGCCGCGCATAAGTGCTGCCGATGAACCACAGAGTGATTGTTTCGCGGTAGGTGTCGCCCGCGGCACGGAAAAGCGGAAGAGCGGCTTCGAATTTCTCGATGGCGCCGCGTCGTGCTGTGGCAGCCGCTTGTGCTCGTAACAGCCGGCCATCATCAACCAGCCTTTGTGCCTTAACATAATCTTTGTCGGCTGACGTAGCATCTCGTAAAGCAATGATCTTGATCCCATAGCTGCCGGCAGGAGCGTTTGCGCTCCCCGAACGCACATCAATTCGGTATTCACCCGCGACAGGTGCAACCAGCACAATCGGTTCAGTGCCCCAACGATCATTCGGACTATTAGACTCGCTGATCTGTTTGCCGTCGGGACCAAACAAAAAAATCCCGATGTCGATGTCGCGTTGTTCTACCACGGCGTGCAGGAATTGGCCGGCCTGGAGGTCTACGCGATACGAGTGCGTTTCGCCGCCTTTCAGCTCCCGCTCTACTGGGGCAAGCGCAGGGAACTTGCTCCAGTCTGGTTGTTGCAGGCTGGACGAAAGACCGGTCAGCGCCGTCGCTATCACCAGCAAGGCACAGCCAACATAGCCGAGCAGCGAATATTTTAAGGGGGCAGAGTGTCGCATCGTGAAACCCACATTGGAGTGCGGCGACCAATCACGGGCTTGAGTGGTGGTCCAGGAAGGATCACGACATAAAGGTCACCGCACTCCAAAGTCTGGCCGACTAGTACGTCGCCGACGCCGCACGTGCCTCATCGTCATCACCGGTGCCGGTCCCGGTGCCAGTGCCTTTGGCCGTCCAATTATCTTCGTCGTCAGGATTGGCATGTTCCTGCTTCCTGTTGATCCATGTGCCCCTCAGTTCGTCCGACGACAGGGGAGTATTGACGTCGAGCGTCCAATGCAGGTCTTTGAAGTGCGTTTTGAATTGGGCGAACGGCGGCCCGCCGACCCCCATTAACGCATTGCCCAGCTTACGTGGGGCTTCATGGGGTCGTCGCTCCGCGTCCACGAGAAACATTCCGTCATCTGTCAGGATGATCAACAAACCCATTAGGTCGGGGCTACTCGGCGCGTTGCCGGCATCTGTGATCTTGTATACATTAAACATGGGTTAACTCTCCTTTTTTGGGTGTGAGCGGCGATAAAGGACACCGGTCACGGGATTCTGGGCAAAAGGCGAGTCTGCTGAAACGCCACCCTGGCGTTCAACTCGCCCTCAACAACAATTCAGGGCTCTCTGTTTACCAACGCGAGAAGTAATTCGAAAAACCACCACACGAGAGGGTGTTGAATAGGAAGTCCCGATTTGGCCGTGATGATATGCCCCAAAGCAACGCCGGTCAACGGA
>JBJMXF010000175.1:0-6216 GCA_045809725.1 Candidatus Udaeobacter sp.
CGAAAAAATGTTCCTTAGGTGAACGGCTGTCGCCGCCGTTAAAGGATTAAAGCGTTAGAGAGGAGGGCGAACCCGCCCAGCTACTTCAAACGTCCAACACTCAATGCCAGACTTGTTGTTAAAGATTTTATTTACCCACGAAACACACTAAAGGCGCGAAATTTCAAAGACGACAATCCACTGCTTCCTGTTCCCGCTCGGCGGCAAGCGCCCACATTCCAGTCCGCCGGACTTGCGGCCCGGTAGGCGCTAATTGATGCAAAAAAACCTTTCGTTTCTTTCCGTGTGTTTCGTGGGCAGACAAAGAGATTTATTCACTCACGAACACACGACGGATGACGAAGGAATGACAGAATGTCGAATGAGGAATCTGTGTGAGGCGGGTTGATCCGCCCAGCTATTTCAAACGCCAGCAACGCTAGTGAAGATGATAAAATGAATGGAAATAGCTGGGACGATGTCTCAATCATCTCCGGAGGCGCAGATACAAACCGGTCGGCAGAGCCGCAGTTGATTAGGCAACGCGTTGAGGACAACGCGTTCCACCCTTTTAACCAATCATAGGAGGCGAAGCCTCGTCACGCGGCGGGGAAGCGGACTACCTTCTTTTTGGCCTTAATGGCGAGTGCGCCCTCTGTCGCCGGCAAAAGAGTTTCCTCCACGTATTTCCTGGCGCAGGCAACAAGATCGCGGCTGCAACTCAGGTCGAGCTTGCGCTTGATATTTTCGCGATGGCTTTCAATCGTTTTAACGCTGAGACTGAGCGAATGCGCGATTTGAGTGTTGCCGAGTCCCGAGCCTAACAAATTAAAGATGTGCATCTCGCGGTCGGACAACTTTTCAATGCCGATGGCAGAAGGCGCCGAACGATGTTCTGATCGCGATTCCAGCGAATTTTTAAATGCGCGCATCGCGACGTCGCGGCTGACGTAAATGTTCCCGCTGAGAACATCACGAATCGCAGCCAGCAATTCTTCTTTCGGCGCTGTTTTCATCACATAGCCGTCTGCACCGGCGCGAAGGGTGCGTTCAGCGAAGATTGCTTCCTCAAAGGCAGAATAGACAAGGATCAGCAAAGCGGGTTTTTCAGCTTTCAGCGCCTTGACGAATTCCAGACTGTCGCCGGTACCGAGACGCAAAGCTGTGACCAGCAATTGTGGCTTGCACTTGGCGACCTCATCACGCGCATCACGAATGTTGTCGGCCTGGCCGCAGACCATCATGTCTTGCTGAGCATTCAGGAAATCCGTCATCCCGTCGCGAAGCAAGGGGTGCTCTTCTAAAACCAGGATTCGTGTTGCGACGGATTTTCCTGGAACGCTCATGTCACTCTGAGTGGTCTCTTCGGATGTGAGATCAAGTCCTTCCAGTGAACGCATGTTTGGCGTCTGGGGGGACCAGCACCACCGATGTTATCAGTATCCGTGCCAAGTTGCGGGAAACGTTCGTTATTCTGCGAGGTTCACCATACTTACCGCTAAAACCGTAGGTATTTACAATGTGCGGCGTTTTGCGGAATAAGTACTTAATATTGTTAAAGATCGTGAAGGCGCGGCTTCATTTTAAGGCCGGGGCGGCGCATTTTTAGGCCGACCGTGCTGGAATTTGATGCGTGTAGCGCAGTCATGGGATCGCCGTGGCGAGGCCAGCCCATTTAGTTTCAGCCGATAGTCTTTAGTGGAACGCATTGCGCCAATGCGTTGAGCACCCGCCGGGGCTAAGGACAAGCCGATCCAGCGAGGCTTGGCGCCTGACACGACGCACTGTAAACCGTGATTGTCTGCTTAGATCTCATTTCAAAAAGAGATTCATGCCATCGAGATCGATTATGGCGTGGCAGATATACAGCGTGTCCATCCCGAGAATCCCACTGATCTTCGTGCCGCCCTGCAGCAAAGCAAAACGAGGTAATGCAGCCACGGCGAATTTCGCCGATGGCACCTTGAAACCGCCGATGTTCAGGTCGTTGATTTGCGCAGCGGTAACTCGCTGTGTGGTTCCCGTGGGGAAACGCGCCGATATCCGCGTCGGCTCAGAGGAGATTCCGAGCGATTTAAAAAAGCTGTCCGGGAAAGTTGTCACAAATGCGCCCGTATCGATCAGCAATCGGCCCAGGCGCCCATGAATCGTGCATGGCACCGTCAATGCGCCGCTGGCTTCGCGATGTATTGGAATTCGTGTGAAATTTTCCGACGAAGCCACACCGCTGAGGTTGATGTGACGCGACCGATCCGGTCCGAAGAAAACAAGACGCGTTCGGCAATTGATCACCGCCTTGTGACCGAGCAAAACTTGCAATCCAAGAATCCCATCAACGTGACCGTTTCCTAAACTTGAACGCGCTGAATCGCGCAGCACGACAGGATTGCTGCCAAAATTCATGCTTCCTGCAGTGAGGCTTTGCATGAAAGCAACAGGCAATAGCTCGCCATTAATTTCTGTGAATCCAACGTACCGCAGACCCCGGGGTGATGGCCTGATGCCAAATCTTGCGGCCGCGTCTGTGTCCAGAATGATTTCGTTGGAGCCCGTATCAACCAGCACATTCGCCGGCTGCCCGTTGATTCGGACCGCCATAATCATTTGATTCATGGGTCCATAGTGAATTCGCACCGCTCTGTAACCTGCTAACTGCGGGGAGACGGAAGCGTTTTTAGCTGCGACGAAATTGGAAATCGGCGCGATCACCAGAGAAACTAGCACAGCCCTCTTCGCCGCAGCTGACAGCAGATTGGAGGTGGAACGCGTTATCCCCAACGCGGTGATCATGCCCGCCATCCGCTTGAGGACAAGCAGATCCACCTAACGAAGACGAGTTGCTTTGTCATTCACGAGTCCCATCACAATCCAGTCGGGCAATCGATGAATTCCCATGGAATCCGGAATCGCTTCGACAAATGTGCTGCGAGCGCTTTCACCCCGAAAACCTCCGTCGCATAATGTCCGCCGAGGAGGAGATTCACGCCGACTTCTTCGGCGGCAACTGCAGCCCAATGCGGCGCTTCACCGGTGATGAATGTGTCGATTCCTTCGTCGGCGATACGATAAATTTCCGAGCCCGCCGCTCCGGTCACCACGCCGATCGCGCGCGTTTGTTTCGGACCAAAACCGAAACCTTTTACGGGCGCATTTAACACCTTTTGCAATTTACGAACGAGTTCGTTGCGCGGCAGCGATCCGTGGACTCTTAAGCCGACGGGCTGGCCTTTTTCTTCCAGGAAGGGTTGCGCCGCTTTTAAACCTAGTGCAGCCAGTAGTTGCGCGTTGTTGCCAAGTTTCGGATGGATATCGAGGGGTAAATGTGCGCTGTAAAGCGCCAAGTCGTTTTCAAATGCGATCCGCAGTTGCCGCCGCAAGGCGCCTTGTATCGGCTGCAATCCTGGCCAGAACAAACCGTGATGGACGATTAAAAAATCGACGCCACATTTTTGAGCCTCAGTCAAAACACGTGTGGAAACATCAACCGCCGCGCCGATGCGTGTAACGCGACCCGAATTTTCAATCTGCAACCCGTTTAGCGCATTGTCCCAATCACCCACGTCATGAATGCGCAAAAAGCGATCCGTGTAACTGACAATGTCAGAAAGGGACGCCATGGCTGATCAGTGTAGCGGAGTTTGTGTCAAAGGCCGAGGCAAAACACACGCGCAGGCGCTTGGCACAAGCGCCTCTACACCCCCACGGCGAAAATCATCACGCGTCCCTCAATCCCGCGCACTTCCTGCGGCGGTAGTTCGTCGAACTGGAATGAGTCCCCTGCTCGATCGCGCACGGCTGCGGTAACGAGCAAAGGTCGGCCAACGGTCTTCGTTAGGCCTTGTATTCGCGAAGCGATGTTCACAGTGTTGCCCATTGCAGTGAACTCCAGGCGTTGCGGCGAACCGACGCTGCCGACAATCGCGGGGCCAGAATGAATTCCTATTCCAATTTGAATTGGCGCGCGCTCTTTTGTTGCCAGTTCGTCATCCAAACCTTTAACAGCGCGCAAAATTTCGCATCCTGCCGACACAGCATCGCAGGCGTGATTCGAATCGGAATCGCCTGCGCCGAAGATCGCCATGAAACCGTCGCCCAGATATTTATTAACCATCCCGCGATGTTCTTCTTCAACCGCGCGCACGCTTACCCGGAAAAAGTCGTTCATAATTTCCACGATTTCGGCAGGGGGCGATACGCTTGCGCGGGCCGTCCACGAACGCATATCGACGAACATGACAGTGATTTCTTCTTCTACGCCGCTCAATCCCGGGTCACGCGCGAGGATTTGTTCCGCTGCCCGTCGTCCCACGTGCAGGCCGAAAGTTTGCCGCAATTTTTCCTTGTCTCTAAGCGCGCGGACCATCTGATCGAATTCAGACAATAACCTGCCAAATTCGTCGGCACGCCGGGCGCCAGCACGACTTAGATCGACCGCCAAATTTCCACGCGACACCGCGTCGGCTGCGGTGCGCAATTGATCAATGGGTTTCGCAACAAGCCGGCTCATCATCAGCGCCGTGAAAATTCCGAACGCGATTCCAATCACGCCCACGAAAACGGCGAGCCACGCTGCGTTCGTTGCAGGTGATCGCGGCGCCAAAACCAATAACAAAAGCGACGCGATCGGACAGATTGATGCCGATACTGCCCACATAATTCCGCGGCCGCGCAGTGACAGGGTGAAGATGTTCGGCGTGCGATCGGCGCGTTGGTCTCGGAAGAAAATCGGAAACAATCCCCACTGGCTGGCGAGCTCGACCAGGAAGAAGGAATGAGTAACCGCGATGAAACCCGAGACGCAGAACGAAATCGGCAGGTGCCAGAGCAAGCGCGGATCCAACGGATTTTGCACTCGCAGCAGCGCGCCGATAAAAACTGGTATGCACAAAAACCACGCGCCGCCGCAAATCGCGGCTGCAAACCAGGGCAAATGAATCAGACGCCGACGCGCCTGTGTGAGTGATTCACTGGTCGGGACGCCGACCTGTCCCGAAACCGTTCCGGAATCGGCGCTGCGCGTCGACCCTACCTCAGAAAGGCGACGAAGCAGATCGCGAAACGAAAAAATTCGTTGCAGCCACAAATAGACTCCGATGGGATAAACAATGGCGTTGTAAATCAGGACCGTGGCGAAGAAGCGTTGTCGCAACGCCGGTGTGAACATTGGCTCAATAACGGTCGCGTTGTACCAAATGTTGAACGCGCTCCCGAGAATTTGCGGCACCAGCGGCGCAAGCGCGGTGAGCAAAATCCCGTAACGCGCGCGAAGTGCGCCTCTTTCAAATTCGGTAGTCACAAGATTGATGTGATTTAATCGTCACTCAGTTTCTCGCGCCAAATTTCAATCCCAAGTGCCAATTCCGAGGCTAATCGCAACGTTGGAACAAAAAGTTTATGAGACCACGGATAACGCCGATCGCGCGGATGATGAAGGGATCTTGCTTTCATCTCGTAATTCGCCGTCAATCCCTTTTCGATTTTGGCGCTTGGGATTTGGAATTTACTGCCTCGGCAGTGTCCATGGTCTAAAGTAATCCAGCAGAATTAAGCGACTGCGATTCTGCTGTGCACACTCGCGTTGCACAAAAGGGAAATCAGTTAGTAATCCGAATTGAAACCCCGCGCTTAACGGCCGGAAGAAATCGTCCTGATGACTCGGAAGAATGTATCGCGGATGGAGGCGCTCGAGGGCGGCGTGCAATCGTGCGCGCGAATCGGGCAATGCCATGCCCAGGATTGCAAGATCAATGTGCTCGTTAGGCGGCAGCTGCATCGGTGTGCCTCCGGAGTCGATGTAAATGCGCTGGCCGTTCACCTCGATCAAAAACGCAAGCGGTTCTCCGCAGATCCAGTCGGCCGCGCGTTGCGGCGGTCCCGGCTTTCTGGAGGGTTCGGCGGACAAGGCTGGCTGCGAACGCGGCCGATCGAATGGCACTTTGCCGAACAATCGATCGTGTGTCGCGGGTAACACGCGAATTTTCCATGGACCGATTTGGCGCACGTCGCCAGGTTTAACTGGGTCGGCTGATGAAGCGCCGGCCTGCCTGCCATAGCCTTGGCGAAGGCTGGCGCGTCCAGCAAGATCGATAGTGGATGGCGACGCAATGAGCCGCGCCCGTGTCTTCGCCATCACAACTGGAACATCCAGCAGGTGATCAAAATGTCCGTGCGTCACCAGAATCGCGTCCGTCCGGCGGTTGCCGGACGCGAGATGACGCAGTCCATCATTGACGCGGG
>JBJMXF010000176.1:0-6921 GCA_045809725.1 Candidatus Udaeobacter sp.
TCTCGACACCGTGAATGGGCCTCGCGGAGTTCGGATTGCGGACTGTGCCGAACACCCGCGCACCTCGCTCCGCCAGCAGTTGCGCGATTTCCCGACCAATGCCAGAGGAAACTCCGGTAACCAATGTGATTTTGTTTTCTAATCTTGTGTGCATATACACATGTTAAGTATCGCCTTTGCAGGCATTCAGGTTTTGTTATTTGTTCAGAGCCAGCGCTGCGGTTTCGAGATCGGCAAGAATAGCGGACCACCGCTTTTCACCGAGAGTTTTGACTGCGGCGCTTTGTGCGGATTTCCATGCCGGCGCAAGTTCCTCAATCTGTTTTCGGCCCTTGGCTGTGATCGTGAGTTCCACCCGATTCCCGCGTCCGCCTCCTGTCACTTTCACCAAACCGTCCCGCTGCAATGGCCTGAGATTCCGCACCAGTGTGGTCCGCTCCATCCCCAGCCAATCGCTCAACTCCGCCATGTTCCAACTGTCCTTGGAATTCAGCGACGCCAGAATTGACCCCTGCGTTGGACGAATTCCGTGCCGCCGCATTTCCTTATCATAAAACTGCGTCATCGCCCGCGTCACCCAACGCAAGTTGAAACACACGCAGTTTTCCGCAGCCGACATATCGAGTGTTTTGGACCGCATGATGTGCATATGCACTACTTGGCTCAATGTGTCAAAACTTTTTTTGATTGGTAAGCGGCCCGGTCTTCTCCGATTCGGCCTTCACACTCTTCCATTCCGGATCTTCCAGGGCCGAACGATTACTCCGCCCTTAGCGCGATCATCGGATCGACGCGGCTGGCGCGGCGGGCGGGGATCCAGCAGGCGAAAAAGGCGATCGCGAGAAGCAGGAAAGCGATCAAGCTGAAGGTGATCGGGTCGGTAGCGCTGATGCCGTAGAGCAAGCTTTTGAGGAGTCGCGCGCCACCGAGTGCGACTGCCAAGCCGATGATTAAGCCGATCGCGGCCAGCAACATGCCTTGGCGCACGATCAGCTTTTGAATATCGGAGAACTGCGCGCCCAGGGCCATGCGCAACCCGATTTCGCGAGTCCGCCCGGCGACGACGTGCGATATGACGCCGTAGATGCCGACTGCGGCGAGGATGAGTGCGAGGACGCCGAAGCTGCCGAGCGCGATCGCGGCGACGCGTGCCGGAAAGAGCGACAGGCCCATGTGCTCGGTGAGCGTCTTCGGACTGAAGATCGGTAGTTGCGGGTCGAGCTGTTGCACGGCGGTGCGTAACGCGTTCAGCGCGCCGTGCCCATCGCCTCGCGTGCGCGCGATCAGCGTGACGTATCCTTCGTAATTCCGGAACAACGGCGTATAAACGGCGGGCTTCGGATCTTCGCCGAGGCTGGTGTATTTGCCGTCGGGAACGATGCCGATGATTTCCCAGAACGGGTCGTTAGGCCCGCTGAAGTTGAACCGTTTGCCGATCGCATCCTGCCCGGCATAGAAACGGCGCGCAAAGGTTTCGTTCACGACGGCAGCGCGCGATTCCTTTTTGTCTTCATCGAATCGAAAATCGCGGCCGCGGAGCGGAATGCCCATGACATCGAAGTAGCCGGGACTGGCGGCGATCGGCACCACTCCGGGTAAATTGCTCACGCTGCTGAACTCGGCGCCTTCGATGTAGACGCGGGACGAGTTGTAGTGCAGTCCGAGCGGGAGGTTGTCGGTCAAGGCGACGCTCTGGATCTGCGGCGGCGAGCGGGCGCGCTCGAGCACCTGCTGATAAAACGCTTTGCCGCGCGATTCGTCGTAGCCTTGCAACACGACATCGAAGGAAAGCGCGACGCGGTTCTCGGGATTGAATCCGGGTCGCACCTTCTGCGCGGCCTGCAATCCGCGCACGATCAAGCCCGCGCTGATGAGCAAGATCAACGAGAGGCTGACCTGCGCGACGACGAGCGCGTTCCTCAAACGCGAGCGACGGAATCCAGCCATCGAGCTTTCGTCTTTGAGCGCCGGGACGAACTCCGGTTTCGATGATTGGAGCGCGGGAATGAGGCTGAAGAGGATTCCGGTCGCTACGGAGAGGACGAGGGTAAAGGTGAGGACGCGCCAGTCGAGGCGCAGATCGAACAGAAGCGCGATCTCTGTGGGCAGGCGGAGGTTGCGAACGGTGTGGTTGATGAACGCGGCGAGGCCGACGCCCGCTGCGCCGCCGGCGAGCGAAACGATAAGGCTCTCGGTGAGCAATTGCCTAACGACCCGTGTCCGGCTGGCGCCAATCGCGAGCCGCACGGCGAGTTCCTTGCGGCGCTCGGCGGCGCGGGCAAGGAGCAGGTTGGCGAGGTTCACGCAGGCGAGCAACAGCACGAGCCCGCCAATGACAGTCAGGATTCCGGCGAAGCCGAAAACGGCGTTCTTGATCTCGGGCAGGAACAGACCGGGTTTGCCGAGCATCAAGCCGCGGCCGGCGTTCTCGGGATAATCTTTCGCGAGCTGCGCGGTAATGGTTTCCAGCTCGGCCTGCGCCTGCGCCTCGCTCACGCCCGGCTTGAGGCGGCCGACGAGGAAGAAATTGTCGCTCGTGCGGCGCTCGAGGCACTTCGAGCCGGGCTCGATCACCCCAGCCATCATCGTTGGGATCCACATCTCGGGCATGAAGGCGACTTCCGTGCCGGTGAAACCTTTCGGCGCGACGCCCACGACAGTGAATGGGTGGCCATTGAACTGCACCGTTCGTCCGACGATGGCGCGGTTCGAACCAAAGCGGCGCTGCCAGCAACCATAGCTCAGAACGGCGACCGGATGTGAATCCGGCCTCGCATCTTCCTCCGGCAGAAACGCGCGGCCGAGAACCGGTTTCACGCCGAGGAGATCAAAATAATTTCCGGAGACGAGATAGCCCGACACGCGCTCGCTCTTGCCGCCGTGAGTCAAACTGCTAACGACGAAGGCATACGCGGAGAGACCTTCGAGGACGGTGTTGCGATCGCGGTAATCCTTATAATTGAGGTAGGACTGGAGCGTGACATCGGCGCCTTTGTGCACGGTGCCGAAGAGCTGGACGAGCCGTCCGGGCTCATGCACCGGGAGCGGTCGGAAGAGGACCGTGTCCAGGAGACTGAAGATGGATGTGTTCGCACCGATGCCGAGGGCCATCGAGATGATGGCGAGCGCCGCGAATCCCGGTCTTCGAAGGAGTTGGCGAAGGCCGAAGCGGATGTCCTGCAGAAGTCGTTCCATACTTGTTGCAAGGCGCGGGGCTTCTGTGGAGGACTCGATGACGTGTCGGCTCCGCTTCGCACCTGCGGAGATGAGATGCGGGCGCGAGGAGGTTTGGATTCAGGAAACTGGCGGAATGAAACCGGAAAGAGAGATTGATCGGTAGTTGAACCGATAGATAACTGTTTTGCTTGCTGCCTTAGTCGTCGGCGCTATTTCTTTGCGTGACGTGTTAGATCGGTTTTTCCGCAGTCAGCACATTTAGGAGATCTCGAGCAGCGGATGTGGACGATGCGGGATTCTGTCCAGTGACGATCCGCCCATCGATGATTGAGAATGGCGCCCAATCGGCAGCCTTCTCATAGAGGGCACCTACTCGCTTTAGCTCGTCCTCGACTAGAAAGGGAACAACATGAGTGAGCTGAACAGCTTCTTCTTCGCCATTGGTAAAGCCGGTGAGGCGCTTTCCTTTGACCAGAGGCTCACCTTCGTAGGTGACCTTGTGGAAAACGGCCGGTGAATGGCAAACTGCGGCGACCGGCTTGCCGGAATTATAGAAGGACTCAATCAGTGCGATCGACACAGGATTATCGACAAGGTCCCACATGGGGCCGTGCCCTCCGACATAGAAGATCGTGTCATAGTCTTTCGATTTCACATCAGCCAACTTGATGGTCTGCGATAAAGCTTGCTGCGCGTCCGCATCCTTTTTGAAGCGCGTCATTGCGTCTGTCTGATTTTCGGGCAAGTCGCTTTTGGGATCGATCGGCGGCTGTCCGCCTTTCGGAGAAGCGAGTGTCAGTTGGACGCCGGCGTCTCTAAAGACAAAGTAGGGCGCGGCAAATTCTTCCAGCCAGAAGCCAGTCTTGCGACCAGTGTTGCCCAATTCATCATGCGACGTTAACACCATCAGTATTTTCATGATTCGCTCCAGTTATGCGAACGCACCCAAAGTTCGCGGTTTCCCGGCGGAAAGTGGGTGAAGTAACTGGGGTGAGGCTACCTGACGGACTTGGCGCTGAAGAGAGTCTCGAAGCCCGCCAATCAAAGTAAAGCTACAATCGTGTGACAGAAAATTGCCGACGGCTCGTCCCTTCTCATCGCTCTCCATTACAATCGTTAGGAGTATCCCGCGAATCACGCCCTGCGTGTGACCCATTGGGCGCGCCAGGCAGAAGCATCGAATGAATCGGCGAGATATTGTGTCTCGAGCGACACTTTTTCAAGTGCAACTAGATTAAGAACGCGAGTAACTACCTGGCAGTGATGCCCTGTGCTCCAAACGGTAGTCCGCCAGCAATATCAATCCGTGTCAGACTGCCGTTCCCGCTTACACGAAAGGCAGCGACCCTTTCGCCACCGGCGATTTGCACATAGAGGAGCCTGCCACCACCGGCCAGAGCCATGTCTCTCGGGGCGCTGTGAATTCCCAGGTTTGCGGCAGCTGGATTGAGCAACGTAAGCGACCCATCGTCCCCAATACGGTAACTGGAGATCGTGCCGCTGGCGGTATTCGATGAAAAAGCAATGTCGCTATTGTTAGGAATAACAATCCAGCACGAGGCGGTCTGGTTGTTATGCACTGAGCCGCTGATCACGGCGAGCGCGCCGTTATCTTCCAGCTTATACGACGACACGGCTGCTTGATGTGGCATCAGCGCAAAAGCCTCAGACACGATCAAAGTGCCATCATTATTAAACGCGAACCCAAACGGCGTCGTGCCGCTGGAAGGATTGGCCCTGGGAGGGCCTGCTCTTCCATTCTCGTTAACGTCGTAGGTATCGAGCCGGTTGCCGTCTTTCTCTGTCACCACCAAAGAACCACCATCGGGTGTAAAGGCAATTTGGGCGGGATCAGCGTTACCGGCCCCAACCAGTGGTCGAGTGGAATTTGGTAACGGTTTCAGAGTTCCATCGCATTCGTTGAAGATGAAGCCGGTGATGTTTGGAGTTCCGCCCTCATTAAGCACATACAGCAAATCATCGCGAAGCGTCGCGCTAATCGGACGACTACCGCCCGAATCAACGATATCAGCCAGTTCAAGTGTATTCTTGTTAATTCGTAACACGGAGATTTGATTGCTGCCGGCATTCACCGCAATCACGAAGCGATTCCCGTCGCTCATGATCAACGCCCCTTGCGAAGCCAGTGGATCAACTGGGGGATCTCCAGGCTGTGCAACCGGATTTCCTGCGCCCCCGGTCGGAAACCTGCCGGCGAACGTGAGAAGTCCGTTTATATCGCGGCGGAAAGCCGCCACTGCGTTCTCACGTTGATTCGTCAAAACATAGACGCCAGCCTCGTGTAGATTTCTGGGTTGTGTAACACCGAATGTAGTTGCAACAGTTGGTGCCAGCGTCAAAAGACCGGCACATAAAGCGATAAGCATCTTTCCCCTCACCATGTTCCTCCTCGTCATTGTTTGTGGTTGTCCAGTTGGTTGTTATTTGTTGCGATGTAATCGCATGCCGCGCGCTGGCAACAGTCAGTTACCGGCCTGTTTTTAGTATCGGTGAAACTCTGATTACCAGCCTCGCCACCTCGCTAACAATCTTTGACTAGGTTTTTTTAATTCATTCGTTGGAGGCAGCCCAAACCCCGTAACAAGTCTCCGAAAGATTTTTTTCTCCGAGAGGAGAAAATGGAGATGTGGCATTTGTCTGTAAAACATAGAACGAGCTTCTGCCTCTCGATTTTCGGTACCATAAATACGCTCTTCAATTTCAATAAAGTCCAGCACCTCGCGGCAGTGTGCCACCGGCCTGCCGCCGATTGTCTTTCTGCCACACGTCCACGACTGGTTGGGATCTCGGACGATTGCCGGATGTTAGATCGGCTGCTCGCGAACCGCTTGGAAACCCCGGTCGCTCCTTCGCCCGCGTTAGGGCGGAGTTTAGACGCGACCTCTTATTTCTTAACCTTTTTAGTTTTTGATTGGCTGGCGGCAAGCCGTGCCCGACACTCGCGAACATTCCATGGCTATTCGAATCCTCGCCACCGGCGGTACGTTCGACAAGGAATACAACGAGCGGACCGGCCAGCTCTATTTCAAGGATACTCACATTGCCGAGATGCTCCGGTTAGGAAGGTCGCAGGTGGAAGTATCCATTCGCACCGTCATGATGACCGATAGCCTGGACATGACCGACGCCGATCGAAATCTCATCGTGCAAAACTGCCTGCAATCGGACGAGGATCGCATCGTGATTACGCATGGCACCGACACAATGACGGAAACCGCGGCCGCGATAGCTGGCGCTGTCACGGGGAAAACAATCGTGCTAACCGGAGCGATGATCCCCTACGCCTTTGGCAGTTCCGACGGCCTCTTCAATCTGGGCAGCGCGCTCTCGTTTGTGCAGGCACTGGCTCCCGGAGTTTACATTGCCATACACGGTCAATGCTTTCCCTGGGACCGCGTCCGGAAAAATCGCGAGCGCGGCGAATTCGAGGAAATTCCGCAGGGCTGAGTCTCCTTTTTCCGGTATCCGGGAGAAAAGCCTTGCGCTTCTCATCAAGGCAGCCGTTCAATCGTGTGCACAGAAGGAAGTGACATGAAGATTTTGATATTATCCGTCGTTGTGTTCGCAGCCGCCTCTGTATCGGGGCAGAGTTCTAACCTCACTCACGACATCGGAAACAGCGCCGGGACGGTACTCTCTGCAATCGAATTCGAGCTGACCCGAATCAGCCCCGAGGCAGGACGCGCGCGCTTAGATCCAGAGGCGCCACTTCCGCCTCAAGTT
>JBJMXF010000177.1:0-26522 GCA_045809725.1 Candidatus Udaeobacter sp.
CGCTTGTTAATACAGTCACTCCCAGAACAAGCATATCGTTAGTCCGAGCTGCGGTCGCGGCACGGATCATGTCGCTGCCGCCGCTCAAATGAATCGTGAGCATCTGCACACCGAGAGTGCTCGCAGACGCAACGGCTCGCGCGACGGTGTTGGGAATGTCGTAGAGCTTCAGATCGAGCCAAACCTTTACTCCAGTGGCCAAAACCGCGCGCACAATTTCCGGCCCTTCGGCTGTGTAAAGTTGGAGCCCGATTTTGAAAAAAGAGATCTCGCTCTGAAGTTGTTCAACGAGGTCGAGTGCCTTTTCCTTTGTGGCGACATCGAGCGCCACGATAATTTTGTCAGCGGTTTTTGTCATGGTCGTCGAACTCGAGACATCTCAGTTTTGCGACCTCGAGCAAGAGATTCCTCGACTTCGCTCGGAATGACAGAGCAAATTGCAGGTAATGCAAGTCATGGCTCCAGCGAAGATCAATCTTTCGCTGAGAGTTCTCGGTCATCGCAGTGATGGCTTTCACGAAATCGAGACGTTCATCGCGCCGATTTCACTTTGTGACGAGATTAAGATCGAGCAGCGCTCCGGCAAACAGGGAATCGCATTTCGCTGCGATGATCCGTCTCTGCCGACAGGCGATGACAATATTGTCGTGCGTGCGGCGAAGGTGTTTTTCGAAGAAACGAACATCACCGGTGGGGTTTCGATCGTGCTCAAAAAAAGAATTCCACACGGCGCGGGTCTCGGCGGAGGGAGCAGCGACGCTGCTTCCACTTTGCTGGCGCTCAACGAATTGTTCGACGCGAATTTACGCCGTGAAGCGTTGGCAAAAATGGCGGAGATGATCGGATCGGACGTTCCATTTTTCATTTTTCAATCCGCCGCAGTATGTAACGGACGCGGCGAACTGGTAACACCGACCAGATTACGCGAACAATTATCTGTGTTGTTGGTCAAGCCTGGATTCGCCGTCCTAAGTCCGTGGGCATACTCCCAGTGGCGAAACTCGCGCGAAATTCGTGGCGTCTCGTACCGCGCACAGCAGTTTACCCGGCAAAGGTTCGTAAACGATCTGGAGCGGCCTGTTTTCGAAAAGTTTGTTTTTCTGGCGCAGCTGAAGATGTGGTTACTCAAGCAACCGGAAGTCGGCGCTGCGCTGCTGTCCGGTTCGGGTTCCACGGTCTTCGCCGTGTTGCGGTCACATGCGGATGCGGATCTTCTCGCGCAACGCGCAAAAGCCGATCTCGAGCCGGAACTGTGGACGTACGCGTGCGAAACGCGATAGCAGTTCTGAGGAGCGCACGCATGATGCGCTGCTGGCGAATGCATTCTGCATTCGCGAACTTTGAAAGATTGTTTCGGCGTGACGCCCAAAACCAGCACGCGAAACGCGTGCGCTCCCCAGATTATGCAAACAGTCCGCTATTCGCCGAGCCGTTGGCGGAATTGTGCGCGCGCGTATTCGCGGTTGAGCTTGGCGATAAAACTCGCGCTGATCTTAGCGGGACACACCGCTTCGCACTCGTAGGTGTTGGTGCAATTACCGAATCCCTGTTCATCCATTACCTGCACCATTTTTAACACACGTCGCTCACGTTCGGGCGCGCCCTGCGGCAAAAATGAAAGGTGGGAAACTTTCGCAGCCGCAAAAAGCATTGCGGATCCATTGGGGCATGCCGCTGCGCACGCGCCGCAGCCGATGCACGCCGCTGCCTCCATTGCGAGGTCCGCATCGTGTTTGGGAACGAGAATTGAATTTGCCTCCGGCGCAGAACCTGCGCGCGCGGAGATGAATCCGCCGGCTTGCACGATCCGATCGAGCGCGCCACGGTCGACCACCAAATCTTTGACGACGGGAAACGCGCCGACGCGAAACGGTTCGACCGTGATCGTCTCGCCATCTCGGAATTTTCGCATGTAAAGCTCACACACAGCGCCTGGGTGATCCGGGCCGTGCGCTTCTCCATTAACCGTGAGCGAACACGTACCGCAGATGCCTTCTCGACAATCAGAGTCGAACGCGACTGGTTCGCCACCGCTGCGAATCAGATTTTCGTTCAGAATATCGAGCATCTCGAGAAACGAAGTGTCCGGCGAAATGTCGCGCACATCGTATTTCGCGAGTTTACCGCGGGACTTCGCGTCGCGCTGTCGCCAGACTCTCAGACGGAAGTTCATCGTTGAGGGTTGAGAGTTGAGAGTAAGGATTTCCACAAGCCGCTTAGCATTCGGCTTAATTCTTCGGCATCGGCGTAGATTTTCCGAAAGCTGTCCTCACGCAAAAAGTTTTGACGCTGGGCAATGAAAGCTTGTGAGACTACTTCGAAGACCGAACCGGCCGCGATCTCGGCAAACCGCGCAAAATCGTTTCTTGAGGACCGGGAGGAACCCTCAGCAATGTTTGAGGAAATAGAGATTGCCGCTCTTCGCAGCTGATTTGTTAGGCCAACCCGGTGTTCCGCCGGGAATGCTCGGGTTTCGTTATAAAGGTCGGCGAAATCGATCGCCTTTTGCCAAACCTCCAACCTTTCAAAGTTAAACATGTTTTTGTCTCTCAACTCTCAACAATTAACTCTCAACCTCATTTATAGCTCCTTTGCGCCAGATGCACCGTTTCGAAATGCAACTCTTCGCGATGAAGTTTGGGAGGCTGACCGTCGCCTTGAAATTCCCAGGCAAACACAGCTGCATGGCTCTCGTCATCCCGGAGCGCTTCGCCATCGGGCGTTTGATGTTCCTCGCGGAAATGTGCGCCGGCAGATTCGTCGCGCTCCAACGCGTCAAGGCACATTAGCTCGGCGAATTCGAGGAAATCGGCCACGCGTCCGGCACGTTCCAGCGATTGATTGTAATCTTCTTGATCTCCGGGAACGCGCACGTCGCGCCAGAATTCATCGCGCAGCTCGGAAATATTACGAAGCGCTTCGCGCAATGCTTGTTCGTTACGCGACATTCCGCATTTGTCCCAGAGAAGAACGCCCAGCTCGCGATGAAACGAATCGGCTGAGCGTGTGCCATTGACCTTCAGCAGTTTCTCGATCCTGGCGCGGACGCTGTTCTCCGTTTCTTGAAACTCCGGAGACTCAGGCGACGGCCGTTTTCCCATCTGACCGGCAAGATAATTTGGCAGCGTGTTGGGCATAACAAAGTAGCCGTCGGCGAGACCTTGCATCAGCGCACTGGCGCCAAGCCGGTTAGCGCCGTGATCGGAGAAATTTGCTTCGCCGATCACGAATAAACCGGGCACATTGCTCATCAGATTATAGTCCACCCACAGACCGCCCATGGTGTAGTGCACCGCCGGATAAATTCGCATCGGCACTTTGTAGGCGTCTTCGCTGGTAATCTTTTTGTATACCTCGAACAAGTTTCCGTAGCGCTCGCGAATCGTCTCTACACCGAGTCGTTTGATGGCATCAGCAAAATCGAGATACACGCCGCGTCCACCCGGACCGACACCGCGGCCTTCGTCGCAGACTTCCTTTGCTGCGCGCGATGAAATGTCGCGCGGCGCAAGGTTTCCGTAGCTAGGATATTTTCGCTCGAGATAATAATCGCGATCTGCATCAGGAATTTCGCTCGGGGGTTTTAAGCGATCTTCTTTTCGTTTCGGGACCCACACGCGTCCGTCATTCCGCAGCGATTCCGACATCAGCGTGAGCTTGGATTGATAGTCGCCGCTGACTGGGATGCAGGTCGGATGAATTTGCGTGAAGGACGGATTGGCGAAGAGTGCGCCTCTTTTGTAAGCGCGATAAGTCGCTGTGACGTTGCTGCCGCGCGCATTGGTCGACAGATAGAACACGTTGCCGTAGCCGCCACTGGCAAGCACCACGGCATCCGCGGCGTGCCTCTCCATTTTTCCCGATCGTAAGTTCCGAGTGATGATTCCTTTGGCCTGACCATTGACGATCACCAGGTCGAGCATCTCCGTGTAGGGGAACATCTGCACTGTGCCAGACGAGACCTGGCGACATAGCGCCTGGTAACAGCCTAACAAGAGTTGTTGTCCGGTCTGGCCGCGGGCATAAAAGGTCCGTGAAACCTGTGCGCCGCCGAAGGAACGATTAGCCAGGTAGCCGCTGTATTCCCGCGCAAACGGCACGCCCTGCGCGACACATTGATCGATGATGTTGTTGGCGATTTCAGCGAGCCGATAAACATTCGCTTCGCGGGAACGAAAATCGCCGCCTTTAATCGTGTCGTAGAACAAGCGGTAAACGCTGTCACCATCGTTCTGATAATTCTTTGCCGCATTAATCCCGCCTTGCGCTGCAATGGAATGCGCGCGCCTCGGCGAATCCTGGAAACAAAAACATTTCACCCGGTATCCGAGTTCTCCGAGGGTCGCTGCGGCCGATCCGCCGGCAAGGCCACTGCCCACGACAATGATTTCAAGTTTTCGCCGGTTACTCGGATTTACCAGTCGCGAATGATCTTGATGATTTCGCCATTTTTGATCCAGCGGCCCAGGCGGAACTTTTGGATCCAGTGTTCCAATCATGCTCTGAAATACCTAAAAGCCATCGTCAATGTCGTTCTGAGCGAAGCGAAGAATCTCGGATTAAAATCTGGAGCGATCCCCACCGGAAATAGACAGAGATGTTTCGCTTCGCTCAACATGACAGCGTCAGGTAGCACGAAATAACCAAATCTCGTCTAGTGTTCGCCGCCCCACTTGTCTTTCTTGAATGAGACGCGGCCGGACCCTTCTTCGAAAGCTTCGAAATGCTCGGGGTTCTCCCGATAATATTTCTGGTGATAATCTTCGGCGGGCCAAAATTTCATAGCAGGCAAAATTTCGGTCACGATGGATTTTTTGAACTTTCCCGAGCGCGCGAGTTTGTCCTTTGAAACCTCGGCAATTTTCTGTTCCTCAGCGTTGCCATAAAAGATCGCAGCGCGGTAACTCGGTCCGATATCGGTGAATTGGCCGTTGGACTGTGTGGGATCGATTTGTCGCCAATAGATGTCGAGAAGCTGCTCGTAGGAAATCTTCGCCGGGTCGTACGTGACTTCGATTGATTCGCGATACTTTGTTTTTTCCGATGTCACGAGCTGGTAAGTCGGGTTCGGTTCGGTTCCACCGGCATAACCCACCACCGTTTTGATTACGCCCGGGGCCTTGTCGAATGCGGGCTGGATGCACCAAAAACATCCACCGGCAAAAACCGCGCTCCTCGTGGCGACTGGGCCGGGACTTTGCCCATAGCTCGCGGCCGCAAGTGTCACGCAGCCAACAGCGAGAAGAAAAATTCTATTCATCGTCTTCTCTTTCATGTCGCTCTGGACGCGACCCTGTTCAAGATGTTTCCCTTCAGGGCGCGGATCTTGCCGAGGGTTGAAGCAGTGGCCACATGGCGTCATTTTCTCCCGTGCTCGAACTTGTCTCAGAATTGCAGGTTGCGCGTCTGGATGTTGCGGCACTTTTTGGGCGTACGGCGCCGCTTCGTGTCGATCTTGGGTGCGGCGATGGCTCTTTTCTTTGCGAAATGGCGCGACAGTTGCCGAAAACAAATTTCCTCGGGATTGACCGGTTGATCAAGCGCGTAGAGAAAGTTCGCCGCAAATCGGAGAAGATTGAAAACGTTCGAGTGCTGTGCGCCGACAGTTTATTCGCGGTGCGCTATCTGCTGCCTGAATCTTCAGTGGAAGCCTTTTACCTTTTATTTCCGGACCCATGGCCGAAGCGGCGGCATCAATTGCGACGCATTTTTACGATCGATTTTTTGGACGCAATCGCCGTTGCGCTGGAGCATCACGGTGTCCTTCGCGTTGCGACCGATCAGTTCGAATATTTTCAGCACATCGAACGAATCAGCCGTGCCCACTTGCAATTTCAAGTTGTGCCCAGGTCAGCCGACGGCGCAGTTCTTCCAATAACCAAATTCGAGAGAAAATTTCGCGAACAGCGCTTGCCGATTCATCGGCTGACACTTCGAAAGACTTCGCCGGTCACATAAGCTCGCGCGCTCCATCCCTCCTTTGAGAAGTTCAATTCCACTGCACCGGTTTCGTCCTGGCGAAACAGTTTGATCCCGCGGGATCGAACTTGCTCCATCCACTGTTCACTGACTCGTTCGTGCTCTGGAAACTCTTTGGAGGTCGCGATGATCAAGCGTGGCCGAACGGCATCGACAAAGGGAGCGGACCCGGAAATCCCTGAGTAATGTTGCCCCTTTACCAGAATGTCGCTGTGCAGGTCCGATCCGTTGCTTAACAACGCGCCTTCGGTTTCTGCGCCGTTGTCTGATATGAACAAAACGGATGTGCCCGGCGCGATCGATAAACGGATAACCAACGCTTGATCGTCCGCGGTCGCTCCTGCAAAGGCGCGGGGCGGAAACAAAACGTTTGCGAGTACTTCGCGGGATAAATGAAAATTGTCTCCGGCGGTCAGTTCAACAGGTTTGCGACCTTGTCCTTCCAGTTCCGACACGATCCGGGCCAGCCGTCGATGAATGACGGAACGATCGGGCGCAGGATTGTCGATTACACGGACTCCTGGAAAATCGCTCAACAATTGAGTGATACCACCGATGTGCTGCGAATCACCGTGGGTAAGCACCAATCCAGTAAGCCGGTTCACGCCGGCCCAGTGCAGATACTGGCGCACGATGCGCTCGTAAGTGCGTCCGCTTCCGCAGTCGACCAGCCAGTCTTGGCCATTCGCCCGGACGTGAACGGCCGCGCCCGCGCCCAAGTCCAGCACCGTTACTTTTGCAGAAATCCGGCCCCAATGAGGTTCGCAAAGATAAAAGTGGCCGCCGGGAATTTGCGCGAACAGATGAACGGCGCCGATGACCAATTTCGCCAGTGCCCAGTTCGCATTGTTGAAAACAATAGCGAGCCACGGCAGGAGCGGCGTCGCAATCAGCGACAGAAGCGCAACCGCAAGGACAAAGAATGCAATCGGAACAACAGCGAGATTTGCCAGAAAGGAAATCGGTGTGACAAGGTGGAAGTACCAAAGAATCAACGGCAATGAACCAACCCACGCCGCAAGCGACAAAGATGCGCCACCGCAAACCCATTCATAGGTGAAGTGCATCCATCGCCGTGCACCGCGTACCAGGCTTTGCGGCAGAAAAGCATCTGGAGCCGCACGGCGCTGCAAAAATCTAAACAACGGGTCGGCGAACAGCACAATTGCGCCAACCACCGCGAAGGAGAGCTGAAACCCAGCGGAAAACAATTCATTCGTGTTCCAGCAGAGAATGAAAAACGCCGCTGCCGCGAGACTGTTTGGCAGAAATACTCGCCGTTCGAAAAAGTAACTGCCGACGAGAATCGAAGCCATCACAGCCGCGCGCAATGCCGGGATGTGCAGTCCCGTTACCGCCGCATAGAAAAAGAGCGACGGAATGATGAATGCCGCTGCGCGCTTGCGTGGCAGGCGCGCGATCGCAGCCAGCATCCACAAAAGCGCCGCCACAATTCCAACGTGCAAGCCAGCGACGGCGAAAAGGTGAATCGTGCCGGTTTGCTGAAATGGCTCTTCAATGTCCTCCGGTGTTTCGTGTCGGATGCCCAGAACGATTCCACTGATGAAACTTTTCGCCGCGGGCGCATCGTCGAGGCCGCGGCACAACGCATTTTGCATCCATGTGCGCGATGCTTGTGCCGCGCCCAAGACCGGATTGCCGCTGCCGTGGCGGAGCATCGTGCCGTCCTCTGAGTACCGGACGAAGAGCATTCGACGCACATCATGCCGCGCGAGATAGGCGCGCATGTCGAACTCCCCGGGGTTTCGTGGCGGCCCGATCAGTTCGGCAGTTCCAAATAATTTCAGTTCATCGCCGAATTCCGGCGCGCTTTTCCAACGGACCTGCCAGACTCCGCGCGTAGATTCGGTTTTGTTTTCCAGTTCAATAGATTTCAGCTTGAGCTGGAAGGTTGCGAATCCGGTGGCCGAAATTTTCGGCTCAGTGATCACATATCCGACTGCTGTGACAACGCGCGGTCGCTCGCCAAGTTTATCCGCGAGTTGCTGACCTTCGGTGTTCGTTGTCGCGAATTTGTGCAGGAGAAAAAAACCAGCCGCGACGATGAGATATGTCACAGGTAATTTGGGCCAGCAGAGGGCAATCAGAATGCAGATTCCGAAAACTAGCGCGGCTGAAGTGAGCGCTGTAGGTGGCAACGAAACAACCTCGGCTGTAATAATTCCCGTTGCCGCCATCAGCATTAGACCGACGAATGGCTGACGCGGCATGCTGAGCAGCTTCATCGACTTGCAGTTTTCGCTTAACGCGCGTCTGCGGCGCAAGCTGGAATATGTTTTGGGCGCGGATGCCGGCCGATTGCCCTGGTGTGAGGCACGATTGCCTGCCTCAGTAGCGCGCCGTAATTTCTAACGTGCACGACTTATTCGGGGAAGCGCAGGAGATTGAAACGATCAATACCGCCGCACCGCTCGCGACGAGGATGCGGCCGCGCTCGCTCGAGGAGTTTGTTGGCCAGGAGCACATTCTTGGACCAGGCAAACTTCTGCGCCGCGCGATTGAAGCTGATCGCCTGCCGTCGGTAATTTTCTACGGCCCGCCTGGCAGCGGAAAGACGACGCTTGCGCGGGTGATCGCTGAGATGACGCATGCTAAATTTGTTCGGATCAGCGGAGTGGAGAGTAATGTTGCCGAAATGCGCCGCGTGCTTGCCGCGGCCACCAATCGGCTCCGCACATCTGGAAAAAAGACGATCCTGTTCGTGGATGAGATTCATCATTTCAATAAAGCGC
Organism: Candidatus Udaeobacter sp.; assembly: GCA_045809725.1. GTDB lineage: Bacteria > Verrucomicrobiota > Verrucomicrobiia > Chthoniobacterales > UBA10450 > Udaeobacter. The sequence continues at coordinate 8,733 of JBJMXF010000177.1, forward strand.
AACAGGACATTCTTCTGCCGGATGTCGAAGCTGGAAATCTCCGCCTTATCGGCGCCACCACTTACAATCCGTTCTTTTACGTAAACAGCGCGCTGGTATCGCGCTCGCAGGTTTTTCGACTCGAACCGCTCAGCGTTGAACAATTGGAGCAATTGATTGATCGCGCGTTGGCCGACAAAGAGCGCGGCCTTGGAAATTACAACGTGATGATTGACAGCGAGGCGCGGCGACATCTCGCGAACCTGAGCGACGGCGACGCGCGTAAATGTCTAAATGCGCTGGAGATCGGCGTGCTCACCACCCCGCCGAAAGTAGCGAAGCCGTCCGTGGTTACGTCTGAGGGAAGGCCAAGCGAGGACGCTCGGCCTACCATTCATTTTACGCTCCCTGTGGCCGAGGAAAGCATTCAGCAAAAGGCGGTCGTGTACGATCGCGCCGGAGACGCGCACTACGACACCATCAGCGCGTTCATCAAAAGCATGCGCGCTTCGGATGAAAAGGGCGCGATGTACTGGCTGGCCAAAATGCTGCATGCCGGAGAAGACTTCCGCTTCATCGCGCGGCGGATTGTGATTTTCGCAAGCGAAGATGTTGGTCTTGCTGAGCCCGAAGCGTTGCAGCTTGCGATTGCTACCCAACAAGCCGTGGAATTTGTCGGGATGCCCGAGGCGCGTATCCCTCTGGCACACGCGACCGCTTACATGTGCCACGCACCTAAAAGCCGCCAAGCCTACGATTCATTGAACGCCGCCACTGAACAGATCGAAGTCGAACAAACCAAAGCTGTGCCTGAGCAGCTCAAGAACAAGCATTTTCCTGTAAATCCGAAAACAGGTGGGAACATTTCTGCGCGCTGAAATTTCTGGTTTTGCGGAGTCGTGCCCACGGTCGGAAGACGAAACAGTTGTCGCGACTTGACGCGGCGATTGAATTTCACTTCGGTATTCTCACCCCATGGCCTCTTCGTCACTCTGGCAGCGATTTCAACGATATTTTCTGGAATACCGCGACCTCGGTTTCTCTGTCGACATCAGCCGGATGAAATTTCCAGACGATCTGTTCGAGAAATTGCAGCCACAAATCGAGCGCGCGTTCGTCGCGATGCGGGAATTGGAGTCGGGAGCAATCGCTAATCCCGCTGAGAACCGAATGGTTGGTCATTACTGGCTGAGGAATCCTGCGCTGGCACCAACGCCGGAAGTCCGGTCGGAAATTGAAGAAACGATCCAGCGCATTAAGACGTTCGCCAAAGATGTTCACGCCGGAAGAATCACCGCGGAAAACGGAACTCGCTTCAAGCACGTGCTGCACATTGGGATCGGCGGCTCGGCGCTGGGGCCGCAATTCGTGTCAGCTGCGCTCGACTCGCCAAACGAGCCAATGGACATCTTTTTTTTTGATAACACCGACCCTGAAGGTTTCGATCGCGTGTTCGACAGGATAGGGGAGGGACTCGCACAAACGCTCGTCATCGTTGTCTCAAAATCCGGCGGGACAAAAGAGACAAGGAATGGAATGCTCGAGGCGGAAGCAAAGTTCGCGACGAACGGACTTCAATTTGCCAGACACGCTGTCGCCGTTACCGCCGTGGGGAGCGAGCTGGACAGACATGCCGAAACGAATCGCTGGCTCGCGCGTTTCCCAATGCCTGATTGGATTGGGGGACGCACGTCAGTGATGAGCGCCGTCGGCCTGCTACCGATGGCGTTGCAAGGCTTTGATATCGATGCCTTCCTCGCCGGCGCTGCGGCCATGGACAAGCGCACGCGCGTACCCGACGTCGCGCAAAACGCCGCCATGCTTCTCGCACTCATGTGGTATTACGCCGGCAATGGAAAAGGCGAGAAGGATATGGTCGTTCTTCCTTACAAAGATCGGCTGGCGCTGTTCACCAAATATCTCCAGCAGCTCGTGATGGAATCGTTAGGCAAAGAAAAGAATCTTATGGGCGAAGTGGTGCATCAGGGCATTGCTGTGTATGGGAATAAAGGTTCAACCGACCAGCATTCATACGTGCAACAACTGCGCGACGGCGGCCCAAATTTTTTTGTTACATTTGTCGAAGTGCGCAACGATCGCGGCGGTTCCCGGTTTGAAGTCGAGGATGGCTTTACTAGCGGCGATTACCTTGAGGGATTTCTGCGGGGGACCCGTAGCGCGTTGTACGAGAAGGGACGAGAATCGATTACCATGAGCATTCCCGAGGTGAACGCGTTTTACATCGGCGCACTGATCGCGTTGTACGAACGAGCGGTCGGCTTTTACGGCTCGCTGGTTAATATCAATGCGTACGATCAACCGGGTGTGGAAGCGGGCAAGAAAGCGGCGACCAAACTGTTGCAACTCCAGAAGGAAGTGCGCCAGCAGGTTTCCGCTGAAGGTAAAACTGCCGAAGAGATTGCGCGCTCGATCGATGCCGATCCGGAAGATGTTTTTCACTTATTGCGGCATCTGGCGAGCAACGATTCACGGATCAAGGTCGCAGTCAGCGACGAAACTGCGGATGATCGGTTTTCGCTCGGGCAATCCGAGTAAATACAGTTATGACACGCAATTCTTTGGAAGCTCCTACGGACTCGTTGAACGTGCCGTGGAGCGACATGGTTCGTTTCGTCCGACAACTTAGTCACGATTTGCGCAATGATTTGAACGCGATCGAACTGCAGTCGGCTTACATCGGTGAACTGGTGCAAGACCAGGAACTGACAAGTGAGATTAAGCGTTTGCGTGAAGTCGTATCAGGGATGAATTCCACTCTGCAACTGCTTTCCAAAGCCGTAGGAGAAGTTACCCCGAATTTAATTACTTATCCGGCGGTCGAATTTTTGACCGATATGCGCACTCAAATCGAGCGGAATTTTCCAAAAGAAGACCACGAGGTCACATGGGACGTGCAACTTCAGGACCAGATGCTGAACGTTGATCCGCAGCTGTTCCAAGAAGTGTTTGTGGAGCTTTTTGTCAACGCTTTCCAGCATGATCGAGGCAACGGAGCATTGGCTGCAAGAGCTACGATCAGCGATGGGAGGTTCGTCTTCAGCCTTCAGGAACCAAAAGCAGTGTTCTCTTCAGACACGCGGAATTGGGGGCGGGAACCACTCCGCCACATCAGGCAGAGGCATTATGGCCTTGGTCTAAACCGCGTCCGCGCTATCGTCGAAGCGCACGGTGGAAAGTTGCAGGCTCAACACGACCCCAAGGCCGCCACGCTGATGTCGACGATGACACTTCCGATTTCGAGCCCCGAACCCTAACATGCTTGAATCGCAAGCCATTCCCGCAGTTTAAGGAACTGCAGCCCACTGCACGTGCGTAGTAACAGCAGCGCAAAGTAATGAAGACCGAGAACCATCGCGTCCTAATCATCGACGACGATCGGCCGGTGTTGATGACAGTGGAGGCGTTACTCAGACGCCGTGGTTACCAGGTGGATGCAGCGGCCACAGCGTTGCAGGGCCTGAAGTTGCTGAAATCAAACTCGCCATCTCTCGTGTTACTAGACCTGCAATTGCCGGACGCGCATGGGTTGGAAATGCTCGATCAGATCAAGACGCAATTGCCTAAAGCCCAGGTGATCATTTTGACAGCGCACGACTCGCTGCACAACGCGATCGAGTCGATAAAACGCGGCGCTTACCATTTTATCAGCAAGCCGTATGCACCTGAGGAACTTCTAAGCCTCGTGGAGAAAGCGTTGGAGAAAGAGTTTCTGCTTCGGGAAGCTGAACACCTACGAGAGAAGACGGAGCGATTGGAGAAGCGGCTGGAAATCGCCGAAGCGCGACCTGCCCCAATTTTTAAGAGCAAACCGATGCAGGAGATTGACGAACTGATCGGCGCGATGGCACCCTCGGATGCGAACGTTCTCATCGCAGGGGAGAGCGGTGTGGGCAAGGAAGTAATTGCCAACACGATTCACGCCCGCAGCCGGCGCGCTGAACAAGCGATGGTGAAGCTCAATTGCGCTGCGTTTCCGCAAACAATGATCGAGGGAGAACTTTTCGGTTACGTCAAAGGCGCCTTTACCGGAGCGATGCACGATTTCCCGGGAATGATCGCCGCGGCAGACGGCGGCACGCTGTTCCTTGATGAAATATCCGACATGCCGGCTGATTTGCAGACGCGCTTCCTGCGCGTGCTGCAAGAGCGCGAGTATCGGCCGCTTGGCAGCACCCGGACGATGAAGGCGAACTTCAGAGCGATCGCTGCAACTAACAGGCCCATTCCCGAGGCGCTGGCTGAGAACCGGTTGCGCTCTGATTTGTACTACCGTTTAAACACTTTCCAGATTGAAGTGCCACCGTTGCGGAGACGACGAGAGGACATTCCGCCCTTGATCGGCCAATTCGTTAGGCAATTTTCTCAACAACTCGGAAAACCGGAGCCGGACGTTTCACCGGATGCATTCCAAAAGTTGCTCGATTATTCGTGGCCGGGAAATGTTCGCGAACTCCAAAACGCCATCGAATATGCGGTAGTACTGGCTCGAGACGGCGTGATTAGCGTTAAAGAGCTGCCGGCAGAAATACAGTTGCCTCCGGCGTTACAGCAAGCTGAACTCAGCGGATTGCCTCGGAAGGGCGTGCAGACCCTCGATGACGTGGAGCGGAACGCAATTCTCCAAGCGCTCGCCGAATGTCGCGGTAACAAGAAAAAAGCAGCCGAACTGCTGGGGATTCAGAGACCCACCCTTTACAACAAGCTAAAGCGCTACGCGATCGACTTGTAGGTTGGGTCAGGAAGCAAGGCAGTTGCAGCCCTTGCTCCTTATTGGCCGCGATAGATGCAGCGCGCAGTGGGTGTTTCGTGCACCACTATTTCGCAGAGGCCGGGACATTGAGGTTCTAGTTTTTTCCAGAACCATTCGGCCATGTTTTCGATCGTCGGATTTTCCAATCCTTCGATTTGGTTGAGGTAGGTGTGGTCCAGGATTTTTATAAGCGGCTTGATTGCTGCGCTGATATTCGCGTGATCATAAACCCACCCGATCGCCGGATCGACATCGCCCTCGACAGAAACTTCGACTTTGAAACTGTGTCCATGTACATTGCGGCATTTGTGGCCCTCCGGCGCTTTAGGCAAAGTCTGCGCTGCTTCAAATGTGAAATCCTTGGTCAAGCGGGCGCGCATAATCACACGCCGCGCTGCGTTGGCTTCCAGATGAATTTGTGCATCTGCAGTTGGAAGCGGACGTTCAGTTTGTCTACGAGAATCCATTCCACAATTTCGCGGGGATCGATCCTACCGAAAACTGGCGAGAAGAGCACGGCCCGACACCTGGAGGGAAGTTTGTAACTCTGCAGTTTATCGCGCGACCACTCATAATCTTCGCGCGAGCCCACGACGAATTTCACTTCATCGCCGCCATTGAGGTAGTCGATGTTCGACCACAAATTGCTGTCCACTTCGCCGCTCCCCGGAGTCTTCAGATCCATGATCCGGTGCACGCGCGGATCGACTTTAGATATGTCATGCGCACCGCTGGTTTCGAGCAGCACTGTGTAACCTGAGTCACACAACATTGACATCAGTGGCAGGACGTTTTTTTGCAACAATGGTTCGCCGCCTGTCATTTCGACTAACGGACATTGATACGCCGAGATCGTATCCAGAATTTCTCCAACCTTTCGTTTGTTCCCTTCGTAAAAAGCATACTCCGTATCGCAGTAGTTGCATCGAAGGTCGCAAAATGTTAGGCGCACGAAAACGCACGGCGAACCGGCCCAGGTGCTCTCCCCTTGGATGGAGTGATAAATCTCGTTGATTGTAAGCGTTTTCTCGCGCTCGGACATATCGTTCAGATTCTGTTGATCGGGCGTAGAACGTCTTATGCGAATAACTGCAAAGCAAATTTGTCGCCTGAACCCGGCTGTTTTTCAGTGCCTCGCGTGGTACATTGAGGCTCGTAACCTGTCCAAAATTCCCGGCTTTTACGACGATTTTTTCATTGACGGCTATATGGCACCAAACTACTCTCGCCGCCATGTGCCCCGGTTATGCTTTGTACATTCACCGCTTCGCCCACATAATCATGGGAAGAACGCCGGTACTCGTCGCAGCAATGTTCTTCGCAGCGGTTCTTGCTACGCAAGCACAGGAGTCGATTGAAGAGGTAGCTCTACCACCGTGGTCGGAGCCAACGCTTCCCTCGACTGAACCCGCTCCCCCGACGCAAGCGGCGCCGCTGCCTCCCACGACAGAAACAGTGACTTCTGCACCAGAACCATTGCCTTCGACACCGGCCGAATCGTTACCTTCTTCCTCTGAACCATTGCCTTCGTCTGAGCAGGCGTTTCCGTCGTCGCCCGATCCGTGGTCGTCTTCAACAAAGTACAGCACTGCGCAAACAACCGCTGTTCCGCCGCCCGTTGCAACAGGTCCGTACGGGGGGTCCTATAACGCATTCCCAGCCGGCGAAACGGTTTACTCGGGTGAAACGCGTCGCTTTCACTACCAACTAAGCCTAACTGTGCGCGGTGTGTGGGATGACAACATCTTTATCAGTCATACGAACAAAGTCTCCGATTTTTATTTCGCGATTGAGCCGGTGATTACCATTGGAGTCGGCGACATGGAGGGGCGCAGCAGAAGCTATCTGCGATTGGATTACATGCCGAGCGCTATTCTGTTCGTCGATCACTCCGATCAAGACGCATTTAACCAGTTTGTTCACCTTGAAGGGGGATATAGTTCTGGCCGGTTGACGTTGAGCCTCACCGAGGACGTAGCGATACTCGAATCGGCAAACCTCAACAGCTTCTACGATACGACAGGCCTGTGGGCAAACACCGACGCAAGCGGGCCCACGCGGGTCAACATCTTCTACACGCGCGTGAGGGCAAATTACCAACTGACTGGGAAAATGTTTCTGTCGGGCGAGTTTGATTCCCCGACCTACTTCTATCCCAATCACATTAGTGACTACACTGTTTCTGGCGGCCTTTACCTTTACTACAATTGGCTGCCAAAGTTATCAGTGGGTATTGGCGGCACGTTCGGATACACTTGGGTGGATGATCCAAGTACGGACCAGACTTTCGAGCAGATAAATTTGCGCCTCAATTATGAGGTGACAGCCAAATTAAACCTGTATGCTTCGGGAGGCGTTGAGTTCCGGCAGTTCGACGGCAATCGTGATACGTACGACTCACCGGTGTTTGAGCTTGGGGTAGCTTATCATCCGTTTGAAGGTAGCCATATCTCGCTGGCGGCGGGGCGGCGAATTTATCCTTCCGGTTACCTGACCGATCAAGATTTTGGGGCGACATACATTGCGGCCCGTTTTCAGCAGCGTTTATTTCACCGCATTTATTTAGGGTTGGGCGGCGGCTATGAACACTCGAATTACTTCGCTACTGACCGCGACGTCAACGCGACACGGGATGACGACTACTGGTTTATCGAACCGTCGCTTGACGTGTTAATTACGCGCTGGCTGAGCGCCGGGGTGTATTACCTGCACCGCGAGGACATCAGCAATGACGATTTTTTCAGTTGGGAGGATAATCAGGTCGGCATTCGGGCCACGGTCAGGTTTTAAGCAGGGTTTGAATCATTTGCGAGCTGGGATGAAGGAGTTGTTGGCGGTGGCGCTCGCGTTGTTGCTGCCGGGGTTCATGTTGGCTCAAACCATGCAGGGGACAGCTGCATCTCAACCTGCCGCTGCCTCTTCATCGCGAGCCGCGGCGCCTGCATCAACCGGCGGAGTGAGCGTGCCTGCGGGTTACGTTTTAAGTCCTAACGACCAGGTGTCGGTCGAGGTTTTTGGTGAAGATGATCTGCGTGCAAACGGACGGTTGAGCCCCGAGGGGAACCTTAACGTGCCACTGCTGGGATCAATCCATTTGGCAGGACTGACTCCGACGCAGGCAGCTTCAAGGCTCACAGAGCTGTACAGCCGTGATTATCTGGTCAACCCGAAGATCAATGTCACGCTTGTCAGCTACGGAAGCAGGCGGTTTACGATGTTGGGCCAGATAGGTCATCCCGGAATCTTCGAAATGGCTCCCGAGGGTATCGATCTACTGGAGGCGGTCGCCATGGCTGGTGGATATACGCGCATCGCTGCGCCGGAACGAATAACCGTCCGGCGACATACCGCCAGCGGGGAGCAGATTATCAAGGTTAATGCGAAGCGCTTCACCAAGGGAAAGGGCGGGGGTTTTCGCGTTGAGCCCGGTGATACCATCACCGTTGGCGAAAGTATTTTTTAGCCGAATTTTTCCGTCTTCGCCTTTGCGAACGGACTTCTTGATGTAAGGTTCGAGCCTATCTTTTGCCGTGATTGACCCTGCCCAATCTCTGAGGGGACCGACCGTTGCGCCCAATTCCGACAAACCAGGCGCGCCTTTGACAGGGGAGTACTCGGATGGACTACCCAGCTTCGATTTTCGCCGGTATTGGCATTCTTTCCTCGAACGTATTTGGATCGTAGCGATTTGCGTGTTGGCTGGCCTCTTCCTGGCGTTGGGTAACCTCGCGCGGACGCCGAAGCTTTACCAGGCGCACACGGTTTTGGAAGTCGAATTTCAGGAGCCGAGTTTCGTGCCAACTAGCGATGCTACGACGCGGACGCGCTCGATGTTTCTGGCCAGCCAGGAGGCGCTGCGAACGATCGAACAGAATCTCACTAACCAAACACTTCTTGCACGGGTCGTGCGCTCAGAAGGTTTGGCGCAGGACGGTGGACGTGCTCTTGTGGGCCAGAATATCGTCGCCGACAAGAAGTCCAGCGCGACAGAACGTACGGAGCCGTCGCAGACTGCTAATAAAACGCAGACCGCCAGTGGCGTGATGACATTTACGCCTGTCGAAGAAGCATTAGGTCGGGCAATGGTCGGCATGGTGCATCCCGCGATCCGCCGCGGCACGCGCTTGATCGATTTGTACGTAACGCATGGCGATCCAGCCATGGCACAGCGTCTCGCCGAAGCAGTCGGTCGAGAATACATTCGCAACTCGATCGAACGCCGCGCATCGTCCAGCGAGGAAGCATTGCGTTATTTGTTGGAAGAAGAAGAGCGATTGAAGAGGAACCTGCAAAAAACTGAGGCGGCGGCGAACGAATACAAGGCACAGAACCCAGATGCTCTCCAACTCGGCGGCGGCACAGCCGCGACAGGCTCACAGGGCGGTGGCGGAGCTCGGGGCGGTTTGGTAGAGGATAACCTGCAGGACATCAACACCAAATTGGCTGCAGCGAAGACCGATCAGATTCGTCTCGAAGGCCAGCTCCAGCAAGTCGGTCAGATTGGCAACAATATCGATGCGTTGCTCGCGATTCCGAGTATCTCTTCCGCGCCAATGGTGGCCGCCGCGCGGAACACTATTATACAGATCGAAGCCAGCATCACCACGCTGGCCTTACGATATAAGGACAAGCATCCAAGAATGATGGCGGCCAAAGCCTCTCTGGCCGAGGCGAAAGACAAGCTCCGTCAAGCGGTCTTGGCCCAACCTCCGATTCTGCGCAATGTGATCGAGCAACTCAAAGCGACAGAGGTCAGCTTGCAACAAGCTTTGCAAGCTCAGCAGGGCGTGGCCGTCAATCTCAACCGCACCGCGATCGGCTATCAGGAATTGGCGCGGCAAGCCGAAACCGATCGGGCGTTATATGAAAGCGTTCTTCGCCAGATAAAAGACACGAACCTGGCAAAAGACGTCAAGGCGAACGCAGTCAGCGTGATCGAGCATTCTCCGCTTCCGAGCTTTCCGATTAGTCCTCGACCCACGCGAACGATCCTCCTGAATCTGCTTGGCGGCCTTGCTGTCGGTTTGGCTCTCGTGTTTGGAGTCGATGCGCTCGACCGTTCCATTAAAACTGTGGACCAGGCGGAAAGCACGCTCGGTCTGCCTGTTTTTGCAGCTGTTCCTGATACCACTGATGAGGGACCCGTCAGCCGATTGAAACGACGAAGCAAAGCTTTCAGAAGTTCGAACTATCGCGTCGTCGTCGAAACTCCTGAAAGTCCGGCGGCGGAAGCGTTCCGCAATTTGCGCGCCGCACTTTCTCTTCTGGGCCCGGAAGCCGAGCGAAAAGTTTCGCTTTTCACCAGCGCTGTGCCTAACGAAGGAAAAAGTTTCACCAGCGCCAATTATTCGCTTGCACTGGCCCAGCAGGGTTACCGCGTGCTCCTGATCGATGGCGACCTCCGTCGGCCAAACGTGCACAAGATTTTCCGCTTACCGACTGCGCGAAACAATTCTGATGAAGACAGCGCGCCGGGAGTGACAGATTGCCTGGTGGGTGAGGCGGAGATAGCCTCGGCAGCGCGTCAGATTCCGGCCGGAGAAATCCAGCTCGTCGATGAGAGCATTGAGGTGACGGGAAACATTTTAGCCGCGACCGGAGGCCAGCTGTTTGTCCTGGCAGGTGGACGACGCGCACCCAATCCTGCGGAGATTCTTGCCGGCCCGTTTTTCGGCCAGCTGGTTGCTAAGGCTGCAACCCTGTTTGACCGCGTCGTAATTGATAGCGCACCGATCCTAGCAGTCAGTGACACGCTCCTTATGATGCCACACGTCCAGACCGTGTGCATTGTTGTTCGGGCGGCAAAAACACCGCGCGCAGCAATTCGCCGCGCGATTACGTTGCTGGCAAAGTCAGGAATTCGCCCGGCCGGTTTAGTCTTGAATCGATTGCGACGGAGTAGAGGGGTCGGGTACTATTACTATTACGCTTCGCATGGGTATGGCAAAGAAGAGGGAGCGTATTCTCGCGGCTACAGCTACGATCGGCCATCCAAGCGGGACCACGAAGGTAACGGGGCGTAGCGCGGCAAACACTAGTGCGCCGCTGAGGTAGCAGAGTGCCAACTCGTGCTGCGCAGTGCGTTTTCGCTCGTTCGCAATCCGTGCTCTTTCCAGAGCATGCTTCCCCAGCAAAGACCCAGATATGTTGCCACATACAGCTGGATCGATTCGATCTGAAGCGGGAAATCGACCAGCGCGTGCACCGCCACTCCTACAAGCGCTATCATCACCAACGGCTGCAGCACGCGTCTTCGCGGCGCCCACTCCGGCCTGGCGTGCTTTTTGTAACTGCGAATACCGACTATTATTCCTCCGAAGAACAGCAGCGCCCAAAGGATTCCTCCGATCCAGCCCCATTCCAGCAGGGTCTGTAGGTAGTCGTCGTGCAAAAATCTCCAAGTGCCGGGGGCCTGATTAGCCGATTGGATGTTATACGTCGGAAACACAACGCGAAAGGTTCCCGGCCCGAATCCGCAAAGCCGAGCGTGGGGCACAGCGCCCATCGCGACACGGAAAGCGTGCCACCGGGCATCGGTGGAAATCCGTTGGGCCTCCGTCTGCCATCGCTTTAGCGGTTGCTCTAGATGTACCGCCTGAGCGAATGCAATCAGCGCTAAACCAATGGCAAGCGCTCCTGCCAAAGCGACGCTTTTACCACTCGTTAGCTTGCGAAGAAGCAACGGCCCAAATTGCACGCAAATCGCAATCAGCAACAGGAGCGCAATCAGTTGAGCCATGCGCGAGGTATTCGCCAGCACCGCAGCTATGGTTATGAGAAAGACGCTGGTCCACGTCGCGCGCATCCACGGATGGGACGCACTGGCAAACGCCCGGATAACTAGTCCGGCACTCAATGGCCACACCAGGTTTAAAAACGCGCCGGCATTACCGTGATAATAGTAACTCGCAAAAAATGTGGTTACTCGAACGGGATACGGCGGCGGCGGTAGCCAAAAGATCATCAGCGTACCCGTAGCTTTCTGCAGTAAACCAAGCAACGCTATCGAGCCGCCAACGAGACCAATCACATACCACAACCGAAGCAACCATCGTTTACTTTGAGAAAGGTCTGCGACGAACAGGACGATCCCAAGGAGCAAGGCAGCTCGGATCATCCACGCAGCGCTGATCGGGTAATCAACCGAGCCAGCCACATGCAACGCGAAGTTATGTAGCGGCACAAAAACAGAAAAATCGGTGTCGTAGACTGACTTGGCGTTGAAGACCATCCAACCGCCTATGCAGATTAAAGCGGCCGTTAAGAAGAACAAAAGCCGTGGAACTCGCGGTTTTCGCCTACTGATCAGTAATTCGATGAGCCAAAGAACGAGTGCGGCGAGTAACACCCAGTTGGTTACTTGGATGCTTTCGGATGTTGTGCCGCCGTACGCCCACGGGGCATAGAAGAGGGCGCCAAAAAAAATCCAGCGTGATGCGTTGCCGAAGATGCGAGAAATCACATGTTAGACGCCCAGCCCACGCTGATCTCTGGCCTCTGGCAACGAACTTCCATTACGTCATCGTCCCTTGCCGAATAACATCGTGTATAACGTTTTCAGCACGATCATGGCATCCAGCTTGAGCGAGTAATGCCGGATATAGTAGAGATCGTATTTTAGCTTCTCGACCGCATCCTCGTCGCTCTCGCCGTACGGGTAATTCACTTGCGCCCAGCCAGTGATACCCGGTTTCACGAGGTGCCGAAAGTGATAAAAAGGGATTGTTTGCTCATAGCGTTCAGCGCACTTGCTCCACTCGGGCCGTGGCCCAATGAGGCTGATGTCTCCTTTGAGCGCGTTCCAAAGCTGCGGCAACTCATCCAATCGAAGTTTCCGCAGCGATCGTCCCACAGCCGTCACACGACGATCGTCTTTTCGCGTGTAAATGTCCTGCTCCGCGTCATTGGAGCATCGCATTGTTCGGAATTTCAAAAGAATGAACCGCCTCCCGTCGCAGCCTACTCGTTCCTGCCGAAAAAAAACCGGACTGCCGTCCTCCATCCAGATAAAAAGAGAGATGAGCAGAAAGAGCGGAGTGCAAACGATCAGTGCGACTGCTGAGGCAATGACATCGAACAGCCGCTTGAGATAATGATACGGGGAATTGCGGGCCAGCTGAAAACCACTCTGAAGCGGCCAAAAAGGATCGATGATGCCTACCGGCAGATAACGCCATTGAGTTTCGTAAAAGGATTCCAGCGTGTAAACGCGCGTCTCCTGAAATTGCGCGTGCACCAGGCGTTCCAGCAATTCCGTGCTGAGCGAACTCGCTTTCGCAGCGAGAATGATCCCGCTATAACGCTCGCCGAGATTATCTAACTTCGCTGCGAGGTCCCCTTGCACAATCGGTGTTCCTTGACCAGCAATTGTCTGACCCACCCGTTCCTCAGTTACATCTACGAACTCGAGCTTTTGCCCGTTTGGTGAGTTCCTGTAGGCCTCATAAAAACGAGCGGCCGTCGCGCCGCCCCCGATAACGAGAAAAGATCGGCCAGCGCTGCTGGTGACCACATACTGTCTGATCGATCGGCGGTAAGCCAGCGAGACTGGCAGGAAAATTGCGAAGCTCAAAAGCAATACACCTCGGCTAGGCTTCATGGTTTGATCGAAGGTCGCCGCGGAATAAATCAGCATCGCACTAACCACAGCCGCTGCGATGAGGGCCAAAATGTGTTCGGCCGCATATCCAAGTGTCAGCTTCTCGACAGTGCGGTCGTAGCCGCCAACAAAATAAAGCGCCGCCACGATTACGCCGAGTTGAATGATGTTAACGATGAAGAATTGAAACGGCGTGGCATAGAATGCATCGAACCTGAACCAACCTGCCACTCGGTAGATTGCGAGCCAGCTCACTACATCCAGCAAGAGGTACAGCAATGCAGACGACCATTCATGGCTGAGGAAATGCGACCAAAGACCGGTCCCGGCGAGCCGGCGAGCGGTACTGGCGGGTTTGCCGAACCCTTTTGAGTGCTCCTGAAACCGGAGGAGCCTCTGAGAGATCATCTGCGATTGTTCGCTGTTCGCCATGAGGCCCGCAATTATATCCTTAATCGCAGCCAAGTGAAAGATGACTTTGCTTGACGTCCCGGGCCTAGAAGCCCGCGGCGGCCGTGGGAGCAGTTGCGGGGGCCGCAGCCAACGACACCTGGACGCTGGCACCACTCTTGACGCTCTGAGCGCCTATCCATAATCTGAAACACACGCCGCGCGCCCGGCGCGACTCGCAACGTGAATATTTTCGCAGCTTTTTATCGCTCGTCGGTTGGAAAAAAAATGATAGTCGCCGTCACCGGCATCATTTTGATTGTTTTCGTCATCGGGCATCTGGTAGGCAATTTGCAGATTTTTCTCGGTCCTGACTGGGTCAACGGTTACGCGCAACACCTGCGCGACCTTGGTCCTTTGCTTTGGGTAATTCGTTTGTTCCTGCTCGCTGCTGTCCTCGTTCATATTTACGTGACTATCCAACTGGCGATCGAAAATCGCCGTGCGCGACCCCAGGCCTACGTTGAGCGGGATTATGTGAAGGCCACGCTCGCTTCACGCCACATGGTAATGAGCGGGTTGATAGTGCTTGCCTTTATCATTTATCACATTGCGCATTTCACAGTGCGTGTCACCGATCCTCGTTTTGGTTTGCTCAAGGCCGATCCGCTCGGGCACTACGATGTTTACTCAATGATGGTGTACGGATTCCAAAATTATTACGTATCCGGGTTCTATCTTGTTGGCCTCTTTTTACTCACGCTTCATCTCAGCCACGGATCATCGAGTTTCTTTCAATCGCTTGGATTCAATGACAAGAAATTGACGCCGCGTCTCGCATCATGCGGTCGAATCTTCGCCTGGCTCCTTTTCATCGGCTACACGTCCATTCCCGTCGCGGTCCTGACGGGCGTTGTTCAACCCGCTCAACAGCTTTAAGAGCGACTGAGGTCGCTATAGATCGACGACCTGCACGCCTTCCGCTGCGGTGCGTTTCGCGTACAGATCGCTCAGGCGTTTAGTCATCGGTCCGATCCTTCCGTCGCCGATTTGACGACTGTCTACCTTGAGCACGCCAGCTAGTTCGCCCATTGTGCCTGTGCAAAACATTTCGTGCGCACCATAGACATCATTGGGTGAGAGATCAGTCTCGACGCAAGGGATGTTTTCGGCGGCACAAATCTCGATCACAGTCGCACGAGTTATCCCTTCGGGGCAGGCTACGACGCGGCCGGTTGCCAACTCGCCATTTGATTGTGATTCATCGGAGTTACGCACTATAAACACGTGCGTCGCATTTGTTTCCGCAACCATTCCGCGCGTGTCGAGCATGAGCGCGTCGTCGGCGCCGGCGTTGTTCGCTTCGATCTTCGCAAGGATCGAGTTCAGCAGGTTTGCGTGATGAATACGCGCATCGAGTACCTCCGGCGGCGGGCGGCGGATCTTGCTCGTGATCAAACTCAGCCCCGTTTTCCTATAGACGGGCGGCTTGTGTTCGGCGAGCACGATCAATGTCGGTCCGCTTTGATTGAGTCGCGGATCCATGCCTGAAGTGACCTTAATTCCGCGTGTCAGCGTGAGCCGAATATGCGCGCCGTCCCGCATTTTATTTGCAGAGAGCGTGCGTGTGATTTCGGCGATTATTTTTTCTCGCGCCGGAATTTCCTCGAACGAAAGTGCGCTGGCTGAACGCTCCAGCCGATCGAGGTGCTCGTGTAGCTTGAAAATCCGGCCGTTGTAAAGTCGCAGTCCTTCCCACACCGCGTCACCGCCTTGCACCGCCGAGTCGAACGGGCTGATTCCTGCCTGGTCGCGATGGAGCAACTTTCCGTTGATATTTATGAGCAGGTTCCGATTTCGCTCGTCGAACTTTTGAAGCATCTGATTTACCTCACACAACATCTACGGCGGATAGACAAACTTCCATTTAATGGCGCTGTGCTCTTCGTGTTCTTTGTACCAGAACTTCAACACAGTCGGTGTTCGTAAAGCCGCTCATAGCATTCGCAGCATCGCTGATAGATCTCACGCAATCGCGCCGGAACTTCGCTCGATGTCGGATGATACGGTTGGAATGAGGTCGATTTCGCCACTTCGCCATACCAATGCCTGGCCCAGATGCCGTCGGTGTCCCGCAAGCCTGATCGCCATGAAAGCATTGACTTGCTAAACTCGACGCCGGTCGCTTCGCAGAGCAGTCGTAGCGTCCCCTCCGGATTTTGCAGCACGTCCCTGGCATCGACTACGGGGGGAACGGCAGTCGTGCGTGTGCGGACGAAATCAAAAATCTCTGCCTGCTGCACGAAACCGAGGTCTTCGAGCGCAGGGTCTTCTCGCTTCTTGATGTAGGAACTAATTACTTCGCGCGGGTCGCGAATTAGGAAACAATTAGTCACCGCCTCGAGCCACTCGCGATCGATTTCTGGCAATAGGTGATGGGTCATCTGCTTCTGAAAGAAAACGCGCTTGCCATTCGTGATCGGCCCCGTGAGATGCGCAACCACGTTACGCCAATCGGTTTCGCCGGTTGCGATTACTTCCTCCGCGCCGGGATGTTCTATTCCCGTCACTTTAAGGTAATAGGCGTAAAACGGCTCATCGATAACGACAGTGTCGCCTCGATTGCCCCATGCGCGCATCATGGCAGTCGAAATATTGCGTGGACCAGACCACATCGCGATGCGGATGCTCACGGTGTGAACAGTCAGGCGGCAGTACCGCTTATGCAACGTGTTGAGGACAACGCGTTCCACCTTGTTTAGGTGGATCGGCTTCTCCGATCGAAGATTCGCCGTGGCGAAAGGCGATGGTCAGCCGCCGCAGGCGCGGTCTTAAATTAACTTTTCGCGAAAACACCAATCAGCGGACGGCGCGATGGGATCTTCGAACGAAAGTCACTAACAAATCCAGTCTCGGTCCGGATCTCCACATGACCGGCCGCGCGCTTGGCGCCGTATACTAACACAGATCCTACAGGCGCCTCGTACGGATTTGAAACCGGCAGCTTTTTGAATCCGTAATTGTTCACCAGTTCCTGGCCCGCTTGTTTCGCAAGGAGTGTTTCGGGCCGAGATTTCACTACCCCCGCGGCAACCAGCGCTTCCTTTACGAAACACCAGCATTTGCGCAGCGAATGCGCACGTGCGCGCTCCTCAGCAATGGTGGCGGCCCGGCGCAATTTCGGATCAATCTGCGCATCTGCCTTGGCAATCGGCTGGACGATCTTCTTGGGATAATACTGGTCCACAACTTCGACCGATTGTTTTTTGCCGGAGGAATCGGTGTAATTGAATTTTGGAGTGGGCGCCGAGAAGCGCATCGCCAGGGCAGGATGGGGGCAAAATGCCGCCGCTCCTAGTACAAAGAACGAGAGGGTGAGAAGTTTTCGCATAAAGCGCGCGTTCTATTCCCTAGATCGGCCCGTGCCGCAACCCTTTTTTCTCCGTGCCGCAAAACTTTATAATTTGACTTGTTCGGGATGTACAAATTGCTGTCGCAGACCTACAAAGATGACACAAAGTCGGTCATCCGGCGGCGCGATTTTGCATCTGGCAACCGTCCAATTCCGCCGTGCATGTTGTCTTCAAGATGATGCGGTTTGTCGGTCGCGGGGATCGCGCAGGTGATGGCGGGATTTGCCACGATCCATTTCAAAAAGAATTGCGCCCACGAGCGGCAACCAAATTCCGCCGCCCAATCCGGCAGCGGTTTCGAACGCACTTTAGCGAACAGATCGCCTGACCCGAATGGCCGATTCGCGATGACGGCGACCCCGCGCTCCTGCGCCAAAGGCAGAATGCGCTGCTCGGCTTCGGGTTCCATCAGCGAACAATTGATCTGGAGGAAATCGAACTTCTGGTTCCGCATTAGTTTTTCGACTTCGGTGAAAGCTCCGGACTCATAATGGGTGATTCCGGTGTAGCGAATGCGGCCTTGCTGTTTCCAGTCCTGGAGGGTTGCGAGTTGTGTGTTTACGTCGACGAGATTATGCACCTGCATCAGGTCGATTCGATTTGTGCGCAAAAGCGACATGGAACGTTCGATTGACTGA
>JBJMXF010000178.1:0-5285 GCA_045809725.1 Candidatus Udaeobacter sp.
GGCACAGCGGCGTTCCAGACGGCGTTTGATGATTTCCTTCTCTCTCGCGCGCTCTGCGATCCGCTTCGGGTCGCTTTCGGTGCGTTTCGGTAAATATTCGAGTGCGGTCAAAATGCTTTGCAGTTCCGCATAGAAATCGTCGTCTTTGTATTCGGAGAGATTTTCCAACGCGACTTCCAAAATGTGCCGATAAGTGCCAGGCGCGATGGGCAGTCTGCGCTCTCCGTAGAGCAGGTAAAACGTTCCTTCTTCAAAGCGCACCTGTAATTCACCGCGCTCCAGCACGCGTCCGTATTGATCACCGAGAATTGGCAGCAGAACTTTATTGCGGAGATCAGTCTTCAGCGGCTGCCACTCAATATCAAAATAGGGGGAGTATTGGGAGCTGGGCCCGTTTTCCAGCACGTCCATCCACCATGCGTTGCGGTCGCTGGCTATGCCGACGTGGTTCGGAACAAAATCCAGCACCTGGCCCATGTCGTGCGCCTGCAGTTCTGCGATCCAAGCGTCATAATCTGCGCGTGAACCAATCGCCGTATTGAGCTTGTTATGATCGGTGATGTCGTAGCCGTGCAAGCTCTCAGGGCTGGCTTGAAAGTACGGCGACGCGTATACGTCGGTGACTCCCAACGCGTCGAGATACGCGACAATCTCGCGAGCCTGCGCAAACGTGAACCACCGATTCAGTTGTAATCGGTAGGTGCATGTTGGGATGCGCGGGTGTCGCTGAGGTGTCATGTCGAGTGGAGTCAGGATATTTTTGCAAATGACGAAATCCGAATGACGAATGACGAAACAAATCCGAATGACGAAATCCGAAACAGCGCTCCTATCGGACCAGCTTTTATACCGATTCGGACTTCGTCATTCATTCGTCATTCGACATTCGTGCTTCGTCATTTTGACCTCACATTCTCTCCGGGACTTTGATCCCGAGCAGATTCAGGCCGCGCTGCAAAACACGCGCGGTAAGATCGCATAATGCCAGACGCGAACTGCGGGATGGTTCTTCTGATTTCAACACGGGACAAGCTTCGTAGAAGGCATGGAAGCTGTTCGCTAGTTCGAACAGATAATTTGCAAGGATGTTCGGACGAAATCCATTCAACACTTGCGGAACAATCTCCGCGAACTGACAAATTCGTTTGGCAAGATCACGTTCGGCTAGGGCAGCGAACGTCAGCTTGTTAACTTTCGGCGCAGAGTCGCCTAATTTGCGAAAGATCGAGCGAGTTCGGACATACGCATTCTGTAAATACGGCGCAGTGTTTCCGTGCAGAGAAAGCATCTTGTCCCATGAAAAAACATAATCTGTGGTCCGATATTGCGACAGATCGGCGTATTTCACGGCACCGATTCCGATCTTCTCGGCGATGTCATTCTTTTCATCCTCGCTCAGGCCGGGATTTTTTTCGTCGATGATTTTTCGGGCGCGCCTGCATCCTTCCTCGAGAAGGTCGCGCAAAGGAACATTCTCACCCGAGCGCGTTTTCATCAGTTTGCGATCTTCGCCCAGCACACTTCCAAATGTGATGTGGCGCAGATCAGCGGTGTAACCTTCTCGCCGCGCAACGGCGAAAAGCTGTTTGAAATGCAACGTTTGCGGCGCGCCAACGACGTACCAGATCACATCGGTTTTCAATTCGTTAACCCGATAATCGATCGTGGCAAGATCGGTCGTAGCGTAGTTAAATCCACCGTCCCGTTTGCGAATAATCAGAGGCTTATCAGCAAGCTCCGGGTCATTGTGGAAGAACACAACCACGGCGCCTTCGCTGATTTCCGCTATCGCGGCTTTCAGGAGACGATCTACCACGCCGGGCAATCGATTGTTGTAAAAACTTTCGCCGCATTGCAGGTCGTAATGCACGTCGAGCAGCCGATACACATGCTCGAAATCCTGCATCGAAAACGCCACGCATTCGTTCCAAATATCTGTGTTTTCCTTGTCGCCAGCCTGCAATTTCACGAGTTCCTGACGACAGGCTTCACGCACCTCCGATTCGTTGCTCGCCCGTTCATTTGTTTGCTTGTAAATGCGAACAATTTCGGCCAGCGGATCCCGCTGCAGCGCCTGTCGATCTAAAAGATTTTTCCATCCCCAAATGACCATGCCGAATTGCGTTCCCCAGTCGCCGACGTGATTATCGCGAATCACTTCGTGCCCGAGAAATTCAGCGACGCGCGCCAGCGCGTCGCCAAGCGCCGTGCTGCGGATGTGACCAACGTGCATCGGTTTCGCCACATTGGGCGATCCGAAATCAATCACGATGCGGTTTCGTGATTCTATCTGGGCGACGCCGAGACGTTCATCTCGCGAGATATCGAGCGTATGTTTTTCAACGGCAGCCTGACGCAATGTGAAGTTGATGAATCCAGCGCCAGCGACAGTTGGAGGTTCGCACACATCGCTGACATCAAATTGCGCTATGATTTTTTCTGCTAGCGCACGCGGATTTTCGCTGCGCTGTTTTCCGAGCACTAGCGCAACGTTGCTCTGGTAATCGCCAAACCGCGCATCCGTCGCCTGCGTCAATTCACCCGCTTCAGGCAAATCGGCGCGCGCCAAAGCGTCGGAAAGTTTGTTGGCGAGAAGCGACTGGAAGGTATCCATCGAGAGAAGCAGACAATCATGTCTGCTCGCGAAGTTTCAATCTCGCAGGCAGGATTGCCTGCGCCACTTCTAAGAACGTTCGCGAAAAACCGCTAAAATTTCTTCAGCGGATTTCGCGCTGGCAAGACTTTCGCGCACGGAGCGGTCATTCAGAAATTTTGCTATGGAAGCGAGGGTGCGCAGGTGTGTTTGAAATTGATTTTTCGGCACGATAAAAAGAACAACGAATTTTACGGGCGCGTTATCCAACGCATCGAACTCTATCCCTTTGGTGGACCTCCCGAACGCGGCCACCACTTCGTCGAGCCGATCGGATGAACAATGCGGGATGGCAAGTCCGAATCCGAGGCCCGTGCTCATTGTCTCCTCCCGTTGCTTAAGTGCAGCCAGAATTGGATCGCAATCCGCCGCCTTAATTTTATCGAGCCTAACGAGCAGATCGATTAGCTCAACAATAGCCGACCACCGCTCCGTAGCTTTCATCTCGGGAATGATTTGCTCGGCAGAAAGTAAATTGGCGAGGGACATGCAGATGCTCCGTGCGGGAGGCCAAGCTTAGCGGCAGCGCATAGGTTGACAAGCGCGTTTTCGGGAGCGCTGGACGCCTACTTCTCTTCCCGAATCTCGTAATCCAAACGCCGCGAGAGCAACCAGCGGACCCCAAACATATCGATGGTGGCACGCACGGCACGATTGCCCAGACCGTATTTAGTTTGACCAAAGCGCCGAGGCCGATGGTTGACCGGAATTTCCACCAGCCGATACCCTGCGTCTTTGATCAGCGCAGGAATGAAGCGGTGCATGCCCTTGAAGGGAAAAAGCGCGCTCACGCACTCGCGTCGCATAGCCTTGAGCGTGCAACCGGTATCGCGCACGCCATCTTTTGTATAACGGCTGCGAACGGCGTTTGCTATCCGACTGGTGAGCCGTTTCACACGCGTGTCCCTGCGCTGCGCGCGATAACCGCAAACAAGATCAGCGCCGCGTGAAATTTCTCCGATTAATTTGGGGATGTCGGCGGGATCGTTTTGTAAATCGCCATCGATCAGAACGAGAATTTCGCCGCGCGCGGCCTGCAGTCCGGCGTAAATCGCGGCGCTTTGTCCGGCATTTTTTTCGAAACGAATCACGCGCAGATTAGGCGCCGGTTCGATTCGCTCGACGGTGTCATCGGCTGACCCATCATCGACAAAAATGAATTCGTGTTCGATGGCTCTCAGCGCTGCTCTCAGCTCAGCTTGCAGGATGGGGACGTTTTCTTCCTCGTTATACACAGGCACGATCACAGAAACTTGGGGTGACCTCGCAGTTTCGTTCATGGGCTTATTCAAAATGCAGGCGTGTCATTCCGAGCGAAGTCGAGCAATCCCGTAGCGTTACCTTTAAGCTCCGCCGCGGGATCCTTCGACTCCGCTTCGCTTCGGCCAGGATCACTCGTGTTGAGAGCTCGCGAGGATAGCTTCTCATAGCGGCAGTGTCCGATAACTTCGACAGACGAACATCTGCCAAATCCGCATGATTTTTCCGTAGCGCGACACTTCAATTGTTCCGACCAGCTCGGTGGATTGAAATGCCGCCTGAATGTTGCGAGGCACACGTCCCTTCTCTCCAGCCCTGATAAAAAGCGCATCTCGTCCGACGAACAAATTGATCCCGTTCTCTTCGGTGTAGACCTCGCCTTCCGGCTGTTGCACGCCAGGGTTTAGCTCCACAAACTGATCGTAACGCGGCCAAAACGAGAACTGATTCACCATATCCTGCGATTCAGGAATGTAAGCGGGTGGATGGTTCGGACCTTCGATTCGTTTGTCGTGCAGATAAAACGAAATTTCCGATGCGCGATCGCGAGCGTCAGCAATGAGAAAGAGTTTCTCGCCCAGTTGCGTTTCGAGATCGTTGCGCGTTTTTTCCAATGCGTCGGTCGCGCTCTTCCATCCGCGCATCCGATCACTGGGATCGCTGCGCGACAATTGATAACCGGCCACTCGTAGCAAATCTGTGTTCAATGCGATCAGGCTCATTATCAATCCCACCAGCACGGCGACGCTGGCGCATGTCCGCAAAACTGCGCTCTCCTGAACCCGGTGCCACCAGAAATAGGTGGCGACCAATCCGAAACCAAAAAAAGCAACCCCATCCCAATTCGGCGCCGCGCTCTTGTTAAGCGACAGAAGCAAATAAAACCCAAACAGCGGCAGACCAAACCACATTAAGAACAGAATTTTGAATTGCTGATTGATGCGCCGCCAGCTTGCGATCACACCCCATGCCAATGCCAGAAACAGCAGGGGCGAATAGACGATGAAGTGTTGCCCGAGAAATGAAAGCACCTCAGCTAGATGAAAACCAAAGCCGCGATCGAGATTCCCGCGCGAGCGCAAATGCGCCAGCGTGATCCAGGCGTGCTGCGCGTTCCAGACTATCGGCGGAATGGTGCAAAGAATGAACATTCCGATCAGCAAATACACGCCGGAGCGTTTGAATTCCCTGCGTAGCCGTGGCACGAGCGCAAGAACGAGTAGTACTGAAACTAATTCGAATGCATTCGTGTACTTGCAGAGAAACCCCACTCCTATCAGCAGACCTGTAACTGCCCAGTACCACGAAAAGCTGGGAGTTCTTTCCACTGCGAGCCAGAAACTAAACATCGCCGCCATCCAGAAAGAAATCG
>JBJMXF010000179.1:0-14087 GCA_045809725.1 Candidatus Udaeobacter sp.
GTCGAGGAACACAGCCATCGTGGCGTCAGAATCTTGCACACTCATCAAGCTAGGATGTTAGCGACATTGCATTCGCGAGACAGCGAAAATTAAGCTAGCAACTTCCATGGCGAAAGGTTCGGCCTTCGTTGAGCTACGGCGCGACAAGTAGCAAACACTCATGCATCGTAACCGGCTTATGATAGGTGACGGTTGAAAGTGGCAAAGTTCGCGAACGCGAGGGCGCATTCGCCAGCACGCGAGTCGCGTGCGCTCCCCAGAATTCGCCGCCGCAACCCGGGTGAAGAAGCGCCCGGGCTTGGGCCAGGGATCAACTCAACAATTTTGGACCGTCGGCGGCTTTCGCAATTATTTACACGGTCCGGGCACTGGAATCACAAACGTGCCGTCCTTCTCGGCGATGAAATTTCCCATCGTGCTCGACGTGCCTTTGGCTTCTTTCTTATCGATCGTGATCATTAGTCTTTTGCTCGGCTGGAGCGGGAAACACACCTTGCCGCCCAGGGGTGAATCCTTTGGCATTGCCACCTTTTGCATCTCTTCTGCAGTAAAATCGATAAGTTCGATCTTGGAAATTTTTTCGCCGGCATCGGACGATTGCATCGTTTTGTAAATCTCGAGGATGCCTGGGTCGGAACCTTGCGTGTAGAGAAACGATTGCAGCGCAGCAGTATCTTTGGCTTCAAACGCTTTCTTGTAACTATCGACGAACGCTTTTTCCTTGGGCGAATCTCCCGCACAGACTGAGAGACAAGCAACGGCCACTGCCTGACTGAAGATCACCCCGGTGATCGCTAGAGTTTTCATTTTGCGAGGTTATTCAGCAGGGCCTTGAACGCCAACGCAAAGTTTCAAAATGAGCTCGCCAATCCAGGGGAAAAGAAATGGGGTCGCGTCTAAATATTTGAGATTCCGTCATCCGTTGGGCGTCGCTCCGTTTGAGACTCGCTAGCTGCTATGCGCAATGTCTGTCTTCCTCCTGCTCAGACTGGCTCGCTTCCGCCACGGAAGGATGAAGTAACACGGAAAAATGGAGCTTATGGGTAAGCGACATAGAAGGCAAAGTCGCGATGGTAGCGACGAGCAAGCGCGAAGGAGCGAGCGAGTTTCAATTAAGAAGTCGACAATGCCGGTAGCGTTGTTGGTTGAGAGTTGCTGTCGGCCGAGACCGTCGACCTACCGGTCATTCAAAATACGTATCCTCGTGCGCATAAGGGGGCGCGCAGCAACAGAGAAAGCAATCGCTTGGCGGACGTTGAAGAGTTGAATCGTTAAAGCGTTACATCGGTGGGAGGAAGAGAAGCTGGGAGCCGAGGCGCGACGGAAGGCGTAAGTTGGAACGGGAGAATTTAATCAGGAACCCAGGAAATCAGGAACGCGACGCGGAGGAAGGAGCGACAATTAAGAGCTGCCAAGCCGCAGTGGCGACGGCTCACAGACCCGTGGCTACAGCGAAACGCAGGCGATACAGCTGCCTCTACCCGCCTTCGCCGGGAGCTACGACGAAGCAAGCAGCTGCTCCCCGGGGCGACACGCCTGTTCTGGAGCAGTTGATCTAATGCATCGTAACGGGCTTATGATGACCGCCTCGCAGCCGGAAGTCTGCTGGTGCTTTCGGCACAGTTATGTTGTCGCTCGGCGCTAGCCGGGTATAATGATCGCGACATGAACGCCACATTTACCGCGGTCGTGAAGCAGCGCAACGAGTGGTGGATCGGCTGGATAGAGGAAGTGCCAGGTGTGAACGCGCAGGAACGAACGAAAACGGAACTGTTGAAATCGTTACGTGAAGCCTTACTCGAAGCCCTTGAATTCAATCGTGAGGAAGCGCGCCGTGCTGCTGAAGGCGAGTACATTGAAGAACCTGTGATGGTATGAAGCGCGCGAGTTGCTGCGCCATTTGCAGCAACATGGTTGCTCGCTTCTACGCGAGGGTGGCAGACATTCCTGGTGGATTAACCCGCTGAAGAAACGGCGCTCCGCCATCCCGCGTCACACCGAGATTGATGAGTATCTGGCACGCAAAATCTGCAAAGATTTGGATGTGCCAAATCCGTGAGAGCGACTACAGCTAAATCCCAGCCGGGCGCGCCCGCTTCTATCGAACTTTACAGGTGTCAGCGCCTTGCCGTCGTTACAGTGATAACGTTGGAATTTGGGCTGGTACCATTGCCGTTATAGGATCGTAGCCGGTAATAATAGGTCGTGTTCGCGTGCAATCCGGTAACAGGGTAGCTAGTCGAATTGCCGACGTTGAAATTCTGATAGCCCGGCACGTAACTGCTAAATGACTGTTTGGTAGAGACGTCCATTCGGTAGCCGGTTGCACTGCTTACACTACTCCAGTTCGCAGTGAAACTGCTGCTGGTCACATTGGTTGCACCCAGTGCCGTCGGAGGAGCCGGTGTTGCTGCCGGGGTTCCACTTGGAGTAGGCGTAGCGACCGGAGTCGGACTGGGTGTTGGCGAAGGTTTCCCATGTGGCCTGGGCGTTGTGGTCGGTGTTGGAGTTACCGTTGGAGTTGGCGTCACAGTCGCGGTCGCCGTGGCCGTCGGTGTAGGTGATGGTAAATTGGCGCAGTCGCCAGGCCCGGCGGTGTTATTGACGAAGCCCTCGATGGTCCCACTGAACGGCGAGGACACTATGCCGGAGGGCGGTTCCCCACCCGTGGTATTTACTACCACAACAAAGTTATGACCGGCGGGCACCGTGAATGAATAAGTCGCTGTGTCGACGGTGGTGCCGAGGCCGCTGACACCACTGTCGCCAAGGTAATTCGTGTCCAGATTAGTGGGATCGTATACCTGATCGTAGGCGACGCTTTCGATGTCAGCGGGTCCATTGAGAGCAGCATTGATTGTCACGGTGTAACAACGCGCCGCTCCGCTGGTGTTAGTGAAGTTGAACGTCTTATAATAGTGCGTTCCGGGAAAACCGCCTCCCGGGCTCGACTTACCACCGCAGGCGCTCGGGCGGCCATCGCGGCCGATGCGATCCGCTTGCGTGGTATCACTTGTTGTTAGCTGGCTGGTTGGGATCTGTTGGTCCGGACCGCCGGCACAGGTCGGGACGACGAATTGGATCGACTTCGATCCACTCGCGTAAGTGAGATTCAGTGAAAGGGCGATCTCAGTGCCGCAGACGAAAGAATCAGCGACGGAAATCTTGAACGGCGTCGCGTTCGTGCCGCTCGCGTCGATCGGCATGTTCGGGTAGGTGGAGTTACCGTCAATGACAGTGACGCCCGAAGTGGTGCTTGTGAGAGTGGCGGAAATCGCGGACTCACCTGCGCAACCGTTGTTTTTGACGCCTAGGTTCAGGCTCACGCATTCGGCCCGGTTAACGATGCCGTTGTTGTTGCCAAGCGAATCGTCAACCGTGAAGCCGTTCGCCT
This sequence comes from Candidatus Udaeobacter sp., assembly GCA_045809725.1. GTDB lineage: Bacteria > Verrucomicrobiota > Verrucomicrobiia > Chthoniobacterales > UBA10450 > Udaeobacter. The sequence goes on from JBJMXF010000179.1 coordinate 3,395, forward strand.
CGAGTTTCGATACACCGGTCACCGTGAAGTTTTGCGTAACCGTGCTGCCACCGGAGGGTGAGACAGTGGCTGAAGCAGGCGACGATGACGTGCAGTTGCGATCTGCGTCCGCGGCGACGGCGGTATAGGTGCCGGCGGGGACAACGATTGTGTAAACGCCGTTTTGATTGGCCGCGCCGGCGTAGCCATTGCTCAAGGTCACCGTCACGCCAGGAACCGGAGCACTTGTTTCGGACGAAGTAATTGTGCCGGTGACTGTGCCGTACGAATTCGCGGCTGAGACGCAGGATGGAAATCTAAAACTGGCTATACGCGTAGACCAGTTGAAGCCGCCGTTAGTCTTCAAGTACTCGTTCGTATAATAGAAGGTGCATTGATCGATAGGGTCGAGTGTCATGGCACTGTAGTCTCCCCAGCGATTACCAGCGCCTAGCTGCACCCCGAGGCCAGCCTGCACTTCTGTTTCAGCTCCCATTGTGCCGGCAGGATCAGTCGCGAGACGGCCGGTCATGTATATGCCGGGCTTCACGCTTGGACTCGATTTGCTGTAGCCGAGCGCGATGTTGCCATCCTTGTCCATCGCGATCGACGGCAGCCATCGGTAGCTGTTATCCGGATCGAACGTGCCGGATTGGAACAGTGTCGGATGAGTTGTCGAACTGCCAGCGTTTCGAAATTCGAACCATTCCACGGCTCCGTGTTGGTTGTTACTGCCGGAGCTCGGTCCACTAACAAGGAGCCGTTCCTGTGGTGCGGCTTGCGTGCCGTTGTTACGGTAAGCAAGCCGATACATGTAATGTCCTGAAATGTTGTCGAGGTAGTCTGTTGGGACGGCTGGTGCAGGCTCCGGCACGCAGTCGCGACCTTCGTCGGTGGCGCCGCTAAGGCACGGAGCGTTGCCGATGCCCCCTGAGATCTGACTCCGTATTGTAGCGATCGTTGGAGCCGGGTCCCATGTCACCGCGACTCGATATGAGTCGGTCAGATTCGTGAGTCCGAAGTTAGGTCCGAGGAGAAACTCTGCCGCGCCGGCAGGCGGAGGAGTTAAACTATCCAGATCGGCGGGTAAAAATCCGTATTCCAAGCCGAGATCCGCGCTCTGCATTCGCGCGGGCTGGCCATAGATCATTTTCGACCGCTCGAAGACATAGATGCGGCCGGTAGTGAAGACGAGTCCCGCGCCGAACACATGCGCGCTCATGTAATAGCCATCCGGCCACACGCCGGTATGCGGGTAATCGACGAAATTCACCGGATCGGTCACAAAGTCATAGAGATAGTAATCGCCAGTCGCGTCCGAGGTCGTGGAGACAGCGATGCACTGATGCGAGTAGTCGGTGTCGCTGACCGCGACGGCAAACTGCGAAATCACCCAACGGCCGGCGAGGATATCGTAGGAGACAACCGGATCACCGTCATTGTGGGCTGCGCAAGCGCCGCCTAACGACTGGAACAGCGTATTGCCAGCCGCGGGACCGTACTGCAGTGCGCCGGTCGTTTTGTCGAACACCGCGAAACTGGTGTTGTTCCACTGCACATATTGCGTCGCGCCGACGCGACCATTCACGTCGGGAGGATTGCTGCCAACAATGAATCCGGCGAGGCCCACCCCCACGCCATCAAAACTGAGACCGGTAGGTGACGGTGCTGAAACGAGAGCTCCGGCTTGCGTCTGCATCGGTCCCTGCGGGCCGCCACTTTTCGTCGGAGGGCTTGGACGCTTCGGTTCCGGATGAGCGACCTTCGCAACCAACTTCGGTTCGATCGGCGGAGTAAACCGCAACATTCCGCTGCGAACTGCTGCCACCGGGCGCAACATCTGTGGCGCACCGGTGTACGGTATAGCAGCCGGTTGTAATGCTTTCGCTGGGTCCGCCGGATATTTGTCCAGTTTGATCGCTCCACCCTGCTGTGATTGTGAAATTATCCCGAGGGTAGATGCCAGCCGCGCCAGCCAATGGGACGAACGCAGCGTCTGTGTGTTGTTGTCGGGCTGCTGCGCGCCTGCGAAGGCGAACAGCGTGAGCATCCCTGCTGTGAGAAACATGAGGAATGCGGCGAGGAATCGGAAGTTGAGGAAAGCTGCGGGGCGTGGAGTTTTTGTTTTCATGGGTAAGGTTTTCGGAGGGGAATCACATCCCGATCACCTGCCGGTAATGTGAGACACCAAATTGTATTCTGTTCGTTTCCGGACAGGAATCCGAGTGTATGTTTTTCCGTAGCTTGCGTCAATACTTTTTGCCAATGGCGCAGGCAGCGGTTCAGCGCATTCCGCTGTCGGCTGTCCAATTCACCTTGGTCATCTGACCCGCGTCGACGTCAGCCTCGAAACGCCAGCGACCGATCCCCGAAGGTGCGCCTTCTCTGGCGATGACATAATGACCAGGTGGTAACGCGACTTGGAAGCGGCCCTCGTTATCAGTCGTGAACGTCTTGACCGTCGCATCGCCGGCTTTGATCGCGAACTGCGCATTACGCACAGGCGCGACGCTGGGGCCCTCCTCTTTCCTGATCGGTCCGGGTCGGCTCGGAGAGACGACAATCGTGCCTTCTATTCCGCTCGTGCCCGGAGGCTGTGTTTCTGCCACGCTGTTCATCGAAAAGACCGCAACAAGCGTCGCTCCGATAATCGGGATGTACATGTGAGCCATCCGTCAATATCGCGCCTGCGCAAGAAAATGGCGTTAAAATACAAGGCGCTTCTCCCGGCGACCGTCGGCGGCGGCAGTCGTGAGGGTGACGCTCAGTGGCCTGGCGTTTAAGCAGCAAGGACGAAGTTCGAGGTCTTGTGCAAGTGAGTTGCGCCAGCCAATGATGCGGCATATTGAAACGGCAAAAGCGTCTTATGAGCACCAGGAAGGGCGTGATCGGCATCCTCACCGGCGGCGGGGATGTGCCGGGACTTAATCCGGCGATCCGCGCGGTCACCATTCGCGCGCTGCGCGAAGGCTATCAGGTCGTTGGTATCCGCCATGGCTGGCTGGGCGCGATCAGCATTCTGCGTGACGAACACGCCGACAACAGTGAGCACTTTCAACTCCTGACGGAAGAGATCGTCAATCGTGCAGCACGCACCGGCGGCACGTTTCTGCATACCTCCCGGACGAACCCGTCAGCGGTGAAAAAAGAAGAGGTACCTGAAGAGCTGCGCGCAACGTTCGATCAAGATAAGAACGATCTCACTTCTGAAGTCATCAAGAACCTGGATTGGCTGGGCATTGACTACCTGATTCCGATCGGCGGCGACGACACACTTTCTTTCGCCACGCGTTTGTCCAAGGAAGGCGTCAAGGTCGTGGCGATACCCAAGACGATGGACAACGACGTGCCGGGTACTGATTATTGTATCGGCTTTAGCACATGCGTCAGCCGGACGATTGAACTGTCGAATCGTCTCCGCACCTCGGCCGGATCTCATGAGCGGTTTCTTGTTATGGAAGTGTTTGGACGCTACGCAGGGTTCACTGCGATGTTACCGACCATGGCGGGCGCGGCGAATCGGTGTGTTATTCCAGAATACAAATTCGACATGGAGCATCTGACCGAATTGTTGTGCGATGACCGCGCGCATCATCCAAGCAAATATTCAGTCGTTATCGTTTCAGAAGGGGCAATGTTCGAAGGCGGCGAGATGGTGTTCTCCGATAGGACGACAGACGCGTTCGGTCACTTAAAACTCGGCGGAATCGGCGATCTGGTCTCGGCCGAACTGAAGAACCGTTCCGCCAAATACAACAAGGGCAAGCCGATCGATACCATCAACCAGCGTCTCGGCTACATGGTGCGCGGCGGCGATCCCGACGCGATTGATTCGATCGTGCCCATGGCCTACGGCAATCTTGCCCTCGATCTCATCCTGCACGGCAGCCACGGCCGCCTCGTCGTCCTGAAGAATGGGCGGTATGACAACATGCCGATTGAAGTAGTGACCAGCAGTAAGAAGACGGTCAACGTCGACAGGTACTATAACAAGGAGCGCCTGCGTCCGCTCTATACCGAATTCGAAATGCAGCCGCTATTCATCATGGCGAGTGATTAGGAAGGCGCTGAAGTATTCGGTGTTAGTTGTTTCTCGTTAGTCATTGCACTGATCAAAGTGTTCGCGATTGTGATGGCGCGTGCAGTTTTGCGAATCTGTTCCCGGTCGGGCGCGCGATTGATCAGTATGGCTGGACGAAAGACGAGACATCCCCAACGCAAACCTCGCGCGCAATCTCCACCGTCTCGCGAGGGAGAAAATATTCAGACCGGTGGCAACAAGGTTGGAGTGCGAAGTGGCGGACAAAAATCTACGAATACCCGAGCGGCGCGACGTTTCGGCGGAATGCGCAGCGATGCGCGCTGAGGCGCCGCGCCCAGGGAACTGAAGGACTAACGGAGAGTTACAATGGCTCAATCGACCAAAGGCAGTGGAAAACGCAGCAAAGGAAAAGGGGGCGGTACCAGCCGACAGCGCGCGCGAGGCGGGAGCCAACGCGGCGACGGTGTCAGCAAGAGTAGCTCGACCAAAGCTGCTGGAAATCGGGCTCGACAAGGCAGCGGCGCTTCCGGCGGCGGTAGCGGCCGGCGATCGAGTCGCGCCGTATCCAAACCTCCGACTCGAACAGGTTCACGAAAAGCAAGCACACACGCGCCCGCGAAAGCGAGGCAAGCACGCAGCACCGGGCTGGCACGTGAGCGCGAGAGCCATGGCGATGCAGATCGAAGTGGCGAATCGCGCGAAGCGTGAACGCAGTCGCGTCTAGAGATTTCGCTGCGCGTACGTTGAAGGGTTGAATCCTTAAAGCGTTACAACGGGAGCAGAACGAAAACGGTTGTAGTGTCCGCTGTCCTCAGCGGAAGAACTCGAATTCATTTCATTCTGCGCTTAGACTCGCCACGGCGAGCAGGCTCTGCACGCTACAGCGCCGCGCGCTCATGCGTCGTAAGCGGCTCGCCATGCGAACACACTCAGCGCGCTGCCATAGCTCGCGCTTTCACGAAAGCGCGCACGGAGCGTTCGATCTGTTTTGGAGTCGTTGCCCAATCGCAAACACTGATTCGGATGACTGCTCTTCCATGCCACGTTGAGCCGCCACACCAGCATTCACCGGAATCCTGGATGTTTTTTAGGGTAGCTCTCGTTAGGCCATCGTCATCACATGAGACGAGCACCTGGTTAAAAACGATATCGTTGTGGATCTGAAATCCTTGGTCGGATAAAAGCCGGGCGAAGGTTCGCGCGTTTTCGCAAAGCTGCTCGACCAAACGTCGGACTCCTTGCCGGCCCAGGGTCTTCAGAACGGCCCAGAGTTCTATCACACGCGCACGCGCGGACATCGACGGTCGAAAATTCATACTGTCACGGTGTTCGCTCCACTGAAAATAAGAGGCCGAAGCCTTGAACGCGCTCATCAATGCTTCGCGATGGCGGCAGAGAATGATGCCGCTGTCGTAAGGAACGTTGAGGGTCTTGTGTGCATCGAGGGACCAGGAGTCCGCCATTTCAATGCCGTCGCAACTTTCGCGCATCGATGGCAACGCGCGCGCCCAAAGGCCGAATGCGCCGTCCACATGAACCCACGACCTGGAAGCGTGCGCATGGTCGCAAATCGCGCCGACGGGATCAATCGCTCCGGAATTTACGTTGCCGGCCTGGGTGACGACTAACGCCGCTTCGTCCAGTTTCGGCATTTGATCAGCTCGCATGCGTCCCTGATCGTCCACTGGAACAAGCTCGACGTTTTCGTTTCCGAGTCCGAGCATCGAAATCGATTTGTGGACCGCTGCGTGCGCATCGGCGCTGGCGACGACACGAATTTTCGGCGCACCGTAAAGACCTTTACGCGCAACGTCCCAGCCGCGGCGACGAAGCAATTCGTTGCGACCGGCACACAGGCCTGAGAAATTGGCAATCGTCGTTCCGGATACAAAACCGGCTGCGGTTTCTTCGGGGAACCCAAGTAACGAGACTATCCAACGTTCGCAGATTTCTTCTAGACGCGAATTGAGCGGCGACATGACGTAATGCGCAGTGTTTTGGTCCCAGACATCGGCCATCCACCTGGCGGCAACCCCGACCGGAAGAGCTCCGCCGTTCACGAAACCGAAGTAGCGGCCGTCAGTTTGAGTGACGACAGCAGGCGCGCCGATTTCCTGGAGCTGATCGAGAACCAGAAATGGATCGCTCGGATTTTCGGGGAGCGGTTGAACCAGGGCATCCATCGCTTGCAGCGATTCTTCGCTGGGAAAAACCGGACGTTCTTCGAGACTGTCGATGTATTGCCCGGCAAACTGCCGCGCCTTGTCGAGCAACAACGGAAGCTCTTCACGATCTGCGACTCGACTAACGGACGGTTGTTGGTTTGCCATCATATCGTCGAAAATAAGTTGTCGTATCCGCAGCGTCCAATTCGCCCGCTTGCTCGCAGCTCAATGACGTTGTGATTGCCCAAATGGAGCGCAGAAGAACGCAATCGCCGCGTAAAAACACTGCAAAGCCCCGGTGAATTTCGAGCCCATCGGATCAATTTTCCGCGGAATGGCAGGGCGGGGTAGCACCTGCTGGAAAGGTACTGGTCGAACGCGAATGAGGCCGCAGGCGCGGCGAAGTTCGTTTGTATATTGGCAGCTTATGCGCCTGGCTTTGCCTGACGAGCGCAGAACAAAGACGGATGTTATGGCTTCAATCTCGAAATCGAAGAACATCAAGAAAACGAAATCCTCTACGGGCGCGGGCAGCCGCGCGGGCGAGCGGCGGTCATCCGGTAAGAAACCGAGCGGCACAAATCTGGATCGGGGCGGCGGAACCGCGGCGAAGAAGCACAAGCCGAGTGGAACCGGTGCCCGGGGCAAAGGCGCGCGCAGCACGTAGCAGTCGTCAGATCAAGGCGTGGCGAAACCGAAGTACGCCGCCAATCCGGCGCGCCTCTCGTCGGAAAGGGTGGGGTCGCAGCTAAACATTTAGCATTCGAAAATAGCGGAAGTCAGAGCTTACCGTTAGCAACGTCTCTGATTGAAGGAGTGATAGCGAAACTCTCGGGCTCAGCACCAAGCTGGCACTGCGCTCCCTGACTGACCTTACCGAAAGAAGATCAAGTAAACGACAACACTTAACACTAGCACAGCCATAACAATCATTTGCTGCAGGTGTTTCGCATGAAAGTGCCGCGACGGAATTGCCCGTGATGCGGTAACACAATGACGGCAATGATGATCGACGATCGAGAGTGCATAGCCGCAGGTGGGGCAAGGCTCCAGTGGCATAAGATAACAATCGCAGACATTGATCTAATAGCGAGGAATGGCTTCGCCGACCCCGAACGGTTGAATGGAGCGATGGGACGAGCGAACATGGCCGGGTCCGAGCCGGACCGGCGAGTAGCCGCGAAGTGCAGCGGCGAGAGAGACGGGAATCGAGCGAATACGGTTGTTAAAGCGTTGAAGCGATACGCGTGGCGGAAGAAAACGGTGGATCGGCGTTAATCGCTCGGCTGAGCGCGATCGAATCAGCGCGCCACAAATTTGCGGCTGACACTGGCGTCGTTACAGCTGTTCAGTTCATGCATCGCGAGTCGCTTACGCGAGATGAAGAAGAATTTCAGACGGGCGTGTGTGCCTGACACTTGTTCTTATTCCGCGAAGTACTTTGCGGCGAGGGATTGCGCGCCAGGACCTAACACGCTGTTCGTTACTTTGCTACGCAGCAGTTTTCGCAACAAAGATTTAACTTCATTTTTCTCCCGATCCGACGCCTCGGCTTGATTGATCGTGATGATCATTTTCTCCAACGCCTCCGTAATCGCCTGTTGCTGCGGAGTGGCGGGTGCGGGCGGCACTTGTTGGTCCTGGCGGACGGCGGTTCGTCGGCTCTCATCGATAGAGATCCTGATCGGAGACGCGACGCCGCGTTCGAGCACTCTGACTCCAAACTCGTTTATCCTGGCAAAGCCGGATACCAGCCCCATCCCAGTCTGATCCTCCAGAGGGGTCCAGTCGATGAGGTGATACTCTGCAAGCTGGGCCACCGCACGTAGCCAGTCACGGCGATTTATACCTCCTGGCGCCGCGACCGCCTGCTCGGCTTGGCCGAACGGAATGGAATCTTCGTTTCGCCGTTCATACAGAAGCTGTAGCAGGCGCCCTCTAACCACTGAATCCTTCATAAAGTTTCCCAATATCTCCGCATTGCGCGCACCAACAACTCATGTCGTCGCCGCAAGTCTGTGCCTGGAAATGCCGGGTCGTATTCAAATGTTTGATATCGACTTGTCGTTAGGCCATATGGCTCTCTTTGAAACAACCGTCAGCGGCGCGGCAAAGATTGTCAGGCTGATGAACTTCCGTCCGTGCACGGCGCAGGCTGCGGCGCCAGCTGCGCTCTCCAATAGCGCAATCGAATTTGCTCGCGACAAACGGCCGAAATCGATGGCAGGTGCGTTTCAGTAAGCATGTTCCGTTGGATCTTTCGACTCATTGTTCTCAACTACGCGGTAAAGCTGATAAACCGGCTGTTCGCCTCTCGATCCGCTCGTCGCACCCGTATCTAACGCGATCCTGATCCTGCCGATCGACGTAAAGGTTCGGTGGTGTTCCCGGGAGCGCACGCCTCCAGCCGTGCTGGTTTCGGCGTCGCGCCGAAACGAACTTTCCTTTCTCTCCGAGCGGAAGAATGAGCAGATTCAAAGAAAAGTTCGCGACCGCGAGGACGCGCTCGCCAGCACGCCTGGAGGCGTGCGCTCCCCGGACGTCGCAGCGCGAACTTGTTGAAGTTCTGTATCCATTCGTTTTAACTGATCCAGATGTCACTCGTTTTTAAGACCATTCAGACCGAAGGAATCGCTGAGCTTTCTTATGTCGTGGGCGACGATGACGAAGGAGTGGCGGCAGTGTTTGATCCGAGAGCTGATTGCGACGTTTACATTGAAGCGGCGCGGGACGCTGGCGTAATCATCACGCACATTTTCGAAACACATATTCATGCCGATCTGGTGAGTGGCTCGCGCGAACTGTGCGCGCAATTGGAAACGGCAAAGATTTACGCCAGCGGCGAGGGTGGCGCAGAGTACGGTTTTGACCCCGAGAAAATCAAAGATGGCGACCGATTTGAATTTGGTGAAGTGATCGTAACGGCGCGCCACACGCCAGGACATACTCCGGAGCACATGTCGTATTTGCTGTCCGAAGCGGATCATCCTGAAGAGCCGTGGGCCGTACTCACGGGTGATTCGCTTTTTGTCAATTCGGCGGGCCGCCCGGACTTGTTAGGCGAGAAATTTACCAGGCAACTCGCCGAGCAACAATTCCACACGTTACACGACTTCTACCTGAACCTTCCGGACCACGTGATGATTTATCCCAATCACGGCGCCGGTTCGCCCTGCGGCGCCGACATCGGTGCGCGGTTGAGCAGCACGATCGGTTACGAAAGAAAGTTCAATAGTTTTTTGCAGTTCAAAGACGCAAAAAGCTTCACCGATTTTGCAATTAAGACGGCACCACCGGTGCCACGGTACTATCCGCTGATGAAGAAGGTGAATGCGGAAGGTCCTAAAGTGCTCGGAAGCCTTCCACGCGTTCCCGGTCTTTCCGCCAATGCATTCAAAGAGGCGATCGAGAAAAAAGCGGGCGTTCTTGTTGATGTGCGTAACATGCTCGCGTTTGGCGGCGGTCATATTGCTGGCGCAGTTAATATTGCTGGTACGCCGATTCTCTCGATTTGGGCGGGCTGGCTGCTCGATCCAGAAAAGCCGATTCTTCTGGTGCTCGAGGAAGATGACGATCTTGAAAAAATCCTCCGTTTATTTGTTCGCACGGGATTCACAAGATTCGCCGGTTATTTGATCGGCGGAATGAAAGCGTGGCAGGCAGCGGGATTTCCGCTGGAAAGCATCGGCCAGATGAGCGTGCACGAGTTGAATGAACGCAAGTCGTCGCTGCAGGTTCTGGACGTGCGTTCGCCGGGTGAATGGAAAAAGGGACATGTTTCCGGTGCTCATCACATTTTTGTGCCGGAGCTTGGCAACCGAGTCGGAGAACTTGATCATAAAAAACCGACGGCGATTTATTGCGGCAGCGGGTATCGCGCCAGCATCGCCACGAGCATTTTGAAGCAGCAAGGCTTCAACGACCTTTGGAATGTTCCCGGTAGCTGGGAAGCGTGGAAAAAGGCGCAACTGCCAGTTGAGGGAGCGGACGGGGAATGAATGGAGCAACCGCGCTACCCCGGCGTTCATTCGGGGAGACAATGCGCGCCGACGTTTGGTGGAGGCAGCCGCTGCTGGTTTTTCTCGGATTGTCGACTTTCATCGTCTACTCCACGTGGGCGGCGTTTCAGGGACAAAATTATTTTTCAGGCAATTACATCTCTCCTTTTTATTCGCCGGAACTGTTTGGCGATTCGCCCCATAGTTGGTTTGGACCGAAACCCGGCTGGTGGCCGCAATGGCTTCTATTTTCGCCGGCGCTTTTAGTTCTTTGGGCGCCCGGTGGTTTCCGGCTCACGTGTTATTATTATCGTGGCGCTTATTACAAAGCGTTCTGGGCCGATCCGCCGGCATGCACAGTCGGCGAACCACGCACAAGCTATTGGGGCGAGCGTTCGTTCCCGCTCATCATGCAAAACGTGCATCGCTATTTTCTCTATGTGGCGCTCTTGTTCATTTTGATCCTGGCATATGACGTTTGGAAGGCGCTCTGGTTTGTCGACCCCGTG
>JBJMXF010000180.1:0-6597 GCA_045809725.1 Candidatus Udaeobacter sp.
AGATCGATTCTGGCGTAGCCATCGATTGTCAGCAGGCGATAAATGTCTTTGCAGGTCTCTTCAGCCTTCGTGAGAAGCGCCGGATCGAGATCTTCGGCGAACTGATTCTCCAAGCCCCAGCGTTTACGATATTCTTCGTCCCATTTGGCTTTGTAGGTAGCGATCTTCGGTTCGTCAGGCGGTACTTCGCGGAACACAAGTTCTCGAATCGCAAAAACGGTCAATCGCACATTGCCCATCAGGCTCACGTAAAGCTCGCGACCCTCGATGTATTCCTCGGCAATCACGTCACTGTTGTGTTTCTCGTGAATGAAAGATACGCGTTCGCGAAACTGCTCGTCATTTCCAACGAAAGACGCTTGGGAAATCCCGTATGACGCCTCTTCCTTTACCGGCTTCACGATGAGTGGAAACTTCGGCTGCTTCAGCCGGGCGATCCGCTGCCCACGCGGAATCACCATGAAGTTCGGCACGTGAATGCCGTGATAATGCAGAATCTTTTTTGAGATGCCTTTGTGCTTGCAAAGGGTCAGCCCGGTCGAGCCACAGCCGGTGAACGGCAGGCCTTGCATTTCGAAAAATGAAACAATGTTCTGGTCGAATTCAGACTTGTTCTTGAATTGTTCGACGAGGTTGAAGAGGACATCGGGCGCGAACGTCTCCAGTTTTTGCCGCAGCAGATCGACATCATCATAGATGGCCAGATGCTCCGCGGTATGGCCCAACGTGCCGAGCGCGTTCATCACATCCGCCTCGGTTTTCCAGTCTTTCGTTTTCAGTTCGTCACTGAAATCCTGGTCAACAGTCGTAGGACTTGTGCCGTCGAAGAGGACTAGAACTTTGAGCTTCTTTTTCACGTCCTTTTGTCAGTCCACTGTCATTCTGAGCGGAGCGAAGAATCTCAGATCCGACGTTCGGACGGACATACGCCATAGTCCGAGATGTTTCGCTTCGCTCGACATGACGAGTTACTTCGTCCGCTTGAATTTGCCGGTGAAAAGATAATTCATCACCAGTGTCGTGATAAAAGCGGTGACACGAAAATCCTGCTCCGGATCGTCATTCAGCACGTGCAATCCAAGTTCATCACAACGGCTGGTAAGTCTTGTAAGGAGCTGGTTCACGGGAAATTTCTTTTCGTTTGTCCATTGGCAAACTGCATTCAGTAATCGCCGCCTTCGCCGCCGCAAATACGCCCCCGCCTTGATGCCAGCCGGCGCTCCAAACAGTTGTCGCAGATCAGCATCATAGAAATCTGGATAGGTCTCTTCGTTGAGCTTGCGTTTGCGCGCGTAATACGTTTTGAGCTTCACGTTGAGACAATCGTAATCAGCAACGCGATATTCAGGCGTGTGCACCGGCGGCATACCGGCCAGTGAGCGCATCAGCTCATCAACGTATTCCATTTTTCGGAGCGCCGGCCAGCCAGCGTAATTCTTGCGCCAGTCGAATCGGGGCGTCAGCCATACCGCAAATGTCTCGGCGAAATCCTCGTCTGGATGACTCTGGGCGTACCAATCTTCAAGGTGGACGACGTAACTACGGCTGAAGGGGCGGGGCCGGTAAGTGTCCGGTGTCTCCTCCCGCGTTGTTTGCCCGAAACAATTCTTCCATTTTTTCCGACGCGTCAGTTGATACGCGTACATGTAAGCGTGTCCGGCTTCATGTCGCATTAACTTCATGAACCACTCCGGCGTCCCACCTTCGACTTCGAGCATCATGGTACGCTCGAGCGCGCGCAGCCGATCGTGCACCAGAAAGAATGGAATGAAGATCGCAGGAATCCCGACTGGCACGAACCATTCATCGCCGACATGGCACGGTGGGCGAAACACCAGACCTTTAGCCAAAAGCTCCTCGTAGAGCTGCCGAATCAGCGGCTCAAGCGCAGTGCCCTCGAGCCGTAAGCCCAGTGATGAGATGCGGCGCTCCAAAAGCTCCGCATCAGTCAACGCCGCCCAGTCGGCAGTTTCCATTTGGCGCATGCTATCACCCACAAGGCTGGTGTCACGTCCTTGCGGAAGTGCGAACAAAGACGGGCGTCTTTTCGTTCATATTGCAAATTGAGACGTAGCCGTTTCTTCGGAACAATCGGTCGGGTTACTTCAGCGCGCCATCCGCCTGCCTCTGGTCGGTGCCGTTTGAGAAACCTGTCTCCCGAGTCCCAAAAGGGCACTACCAGAATAAAATTCTTACAATCGCTTCTAGCAGCCGGAGAGGAGCTTACAACTCAAATCCCTTCGCCACACTGGACATAATCACAAACAGCCCGTACAGGAGGCCCGATGAAATCGATCAACGCGCCGATCCGCGCTGCCCGCAGAGGCGGGCGGGCGGCATAGAGGCTCGTTAAACTTCGCCAAGTTGGAGCCCGCAATTCGCGGCACCCCAGTGGTCGAATCTTACCACGCTCGGATTTTTTGCGTCGGTATGCTCAACCCCACTTCAGCAACTCTATTAACAACGTAAAAATTTATGAAACCAATAGTTCAAATTGACCACAAGCAGTGCGGCTCACGTCTTGAAAAGCGGGAACGGCGGCGTCACCAGAGCTTTCTGTTAACTGACTACAACTATCGTCCGACAGCGGAAGCGGCAGAGGTGATTCCAACCGCTGACCGGCAGGCCATTGAGTCGCCCGGATTTTACAAACTAAGCAGTGAATTTCTTGCCGCGGAAACAAGCCGGGACTATGCCGCGGAGCTTTCGTTTTTCGTTCTGATCACTGGCATCGCCGCCTGGCCGATCGTATCGATGCTCATCGCAGTGGTTCGCATGATCAGGAATTACTAACCCGTGCGATTTTCTACGTGTGTCGGATCTTTGCCCAAAAACGGCCGGTCCTTACCTACCTGCAGATAGAAACCAGCTCAGTAGAGCTGACGTTTTTTCCGAATGAGAAGAACCTACAGTTTTGCGTAAACGCCCATCAACGGGCGACGCGATGGTATCTGTGAACGGAAGTCACTGACGAAACCATCCTTGGTGCGAATTTCAACATGACCAACGCTTCGCGCCGTACCATACACGAGCACAGAACCAACTGGCGCAGAGAATGGATCCGTTATCGACAATTTTTTAAATCCGTAATTGTTCACGAGTTCGGAAGCAGCATCTCTGGCAAGCTCGGTCTTGGGGCGAGAATCGATCACTCCTGAAGCAAGCAAGGCGTCTTTGACGTAGTGCCAGCACCGCGACCGCGAATGCGCATGGGCGCGCTCCTGAGCGAGCGTTGCCGCCTGGACTAATCTGTTATCGATTCGCCGATCGACTTTCGCGAGCGGGTAAACGATCCGGCTCGGATAATAGTCGGTAATCACGGGCACGGATTCCTTTGCACCCTGCGGAGATTTGAAGCTGAAACGGCTGCCATGCTGCACCGTTTGGTTTACGGTCGGCGGGCTCATGGGGCGCACGGGTTCCATCGTAAAGGTTGCTCGGGAAGGCGGCTTCTCGACTTCTTGCGTCGGTTTTTTCGCAGCTACCCGGACCGGTTTTTCAGCGCTCGTGTGCACCGATTCGGTCAGGAGTTTTCGCGTTTTTTTAGAGATCTCTGGCGCTGTCTTCGCCGTGATCACCTGGACTACATCGTGCGTCGACTCATCACTTCGACTGTCCCCACCTAAGCTGGGCGGCGCCAGGCCTTGGGCACGTGCGCCCGCGCTGAACGTCACCGAAACCAATGCAGTTGCTAGTGCTAAGAAAAGTGGTGGTCTCCGCACGAGCGCGAGGTATGCCGGAAATCACACACCCTGGCAAGCTTTTTTTTTGATAAAAATCGTTGGCGGCAGGTCGGTTAGGAGGCCGCCATTTTCGGTGCGCGCGTGAATCACGCCACTCCGTTTTAATCGTCGGGCGAGTAATCCGGCCCAAACGCTGGCGGAGGACCGAACATCTCGTCACGATCCATGTACGCCCGGTTTCGACGCCGGGGCGCGGATTCTTCACCGTCGGGCGCGACGATGGCAGTCCGTCCGGAAGGCAAACGCAAAATCAATCGCCCATCGGACGTGATGCCCGTAACCCGACTACGGACAGAATGGGTGCGACCTCGCGGGGAATCGGCGACCGAACCGCGGCTGGCAGGGGCGCGTTTGGCTGACGACACAACAGACTTCTTTCTGTTCTCAGCAGCAGATCGGCTTGCAGTAGCTGGCGGCGGTTCGATGTTTGCCAGCGCTGATGAGTTTGTAGCTGTATCCGTAGAAGCAGAAGCAGAATTGTCCGGCGTCGCTGCCGCAGCATTTTCCGCTGGATTCGTCGGAGCCGTGTCGTGGGACTGAGCATTCGCTATTTGGGCCTGCTGAACATCGGCCGGTGAAATGTGAAATGGATTGGGAGTCGTCGCGACTTGTGCCGGAGGCGGAGTCTCAGGTAGCGCATTTGGGTTCACTGGTTGCGATGACACAATCGCGGGAGGCGACGTCGAACTGTTTCGAGCGACTTGAGCCGCTGGTTGAATTGCCGCAGGTGAAGAATCTGGCACACCCACCAAGACGCCAACTTCCTTTGGCTTTTGGATGCCGCGAACCAATTTGCCGACCGAGTCCGGGAAGACCAAGGGCGCGATTACCGCTGCCAACAACAACAAGATCCCAACGGCCACCGCGGTTCGCAGCAACCGCCGCGGCCGCGCTTCTGTCGGCCGGGGAATGCTTGTGTTAAGAGGGATACCATAGCGAGCGGATAGCGCGCGTCGGCGCTCGACCTTTGCGAGCGATTCGCGGATCATTTCCGTGACGACTAGTAAGTCCTTCGGACGCTGATCGGGGTCGCGATGCAACAGTCGGCCTAACAAGACTCGCAACGGCTTGGGAAAGCCTGAAAGCTTTGGACCGCGCTGAAGCGCCTCGGCTGAGAGCGGAACCCCGGTCAACAGAAAATACAGGGTCATACCGAGTGAATAGATTTCCGACCGAATATCGTTTGTAGGGTCGCTCAATTGTTCATTCACGACTTGGTCTGTGGCAGGTTTGCCAGGCACATCTGATTCGCTTAGCTGAGGCTCGCGCTGAGGAATAATCGCCGGCAAGCCAAAGTTGGTGACCTTCACCAACGGCCATGTTCCCTCGGCGGTCTGGCCTGGCACCAAAATGATTTCTGAAGCCTGAATGGGCGGATACGGGAGCTTGTGAAAACTCGCCGAAGACAACACACTTACGATCTGTTCCCCCACTCGTAGCACAGCGTCAGCTGGCATAGGTCCGTGGCTGTGTACCCACGATGCCAGTGTCTCACCTGCCAAACGCTCGGACACGTAAATGTAATCGTCTCCTTCGCGCCCAAAATCGCGGACACTGCCGATATTGACGTGCTGCAGCTTCTGCGCGGACGATACGTGGTCTTCAAATGCCTGCCGCTCGGCTGGATCGATACTCGCCACCGGGATCAACGTCACAGAGACCGGATCCCCTGTTCTCTCATCCACAGCTTCGTAGCTCGTTGCTGGACCCGCGCTAGAGGGTTGGTATGGCGTACCGTCGTATTGAAGACGGATGCGGTAGTTTTTGAGGAATGTCGTGCGCTCCATAACCGGCCTCGTTGGCCACGGCACAACTACGATGTGGCTGCACCGCCATTCATTCAACCGTGATTTCTGCCGCGAGTTGCTCCGCTCTTCTATTCTACAGAGCATGAGCTCAAGATCGCGATTGGAAGGACGACAATGCTAGCAGTTAAACGAATATACTTTGGAAATTGCGCCCGCGGCGAAATTTGCGAATCTAAACGGCAGGTCCGAGTACCCCGTGGTGTAACGGTAACACAGCGCCCTTTGGAGGCGTTATTCATGGTTCGAATCCATGCGGGGTAGCCACGCAAAAAGTGTCCTCGCTGCTCAACGTGGCTGCGCCCGGCGGAACTGGGTTTGCGGCGTGGGGCGCAGCCGTTTACGCGGTTCGCAAAATCCCCGAACTGCGGTATAGTTTGGGTCCGGCTTTATGAACGAATTGAGAGTGGAAAATCTACGAGTCGCCGTCGCCGATCAGGAGATTGTGCGCGGCCTCACCCTAACGGTCCCCCGTGGTGAAGTGCACGCATTGATGGGGCCGAACGGCTCCGGGAAGAGCACGCTGGCGAAGGTTTTGGCCGGACATCCTGATTACCGCGTAATTGCGGGCAAGATTTTAATGGACGGCGAAAATCTTCTGGAACTCGAAGCGGATGAAAGAGCGCGGCGAGGTCTATTTCTGGCTTTCCAGTATCCCAGTGAAATTCCGGGGGTGACCATTGCCAATTTCCTCCGGGCGGCGTTGCAAGCGCGTCTGCCGGAAGGCGAAGAGCTGGAGGCAACGGATTATTACGCCAGGCTTTACGAAAAAATGGAACTGCTGGGGATGGATCGTTCGTTTACTTCGCGGTCGGTGAATGAGGGGTTCTCGGGCGGCGAAAAAAAGCGCGCGGAAATTCTGCAGATGGCCATGCTCGAGCCAAAATACGCAGTACTCGATGAAACGGATAGCGGACTTGACATTGACGCGTTGAAGAC
Source organism: Candidatus Udaeobacter sp. (assembly GCA_045809725.1). Lineage (GTDB taxonomy): Bacteria > Verrucomicrobiota > Verrucomicrobiia > Chthoniobacterales > UBA10450 > Udaeobacter. Next base: position 6,488 of record JBJMXF010000180.1, read on the forward strand.
CGTCGCGCATGGCGTCAACTCGTTGCGCGGCCAGAATCTTGGAATACTTTTAATCACGCATTATCAGCGGCTCCTGAACTACATCGTGCCCGACCATGTCCATGTGATGG
>JBJMXF010000181.1:0-9825 GCA_045809725.1 Candidatus Udaeobacter sp.
TTGGCCGTGGCGCAGAGCTTTCTGCGGCGTTACCAATATGGCCTCAAAATTTGGGATGCGTACCGACCGGTAGAAGTGCAGTCGGTGTTGTGGGAGGCGTCGCACAACAGTGATTATGTTGCCAATCCCGAAATCGGCGCCGGCTCGCTGCATAGTTGGGGTATCGCCGTCGACGCCACCCTCGTCGACTCACGGATTCGCGACGTGCGCATGCCAACGGACTTTGACGACTTTACGCCCGCTGCAATGTTGCCTTACATGGGTTCGTCTATGGAAGTACGCCGAAACCTGCGTTTGCTGCGGTACGCCATGCACATGGCTGGTTTTTGCGGTTTACGCACCGAATGGTGGCATTTCACGATCCTTAATTGGCAAAAATACGTGCCACCTGAAAAGGCGAAGAGTGCCGCACAAGTCTTAGCGACTCAGTCGGAAGGCGGATTGTGATCGATTCGATACTCCGTGCTTTGCGCCAGCCGGAGTATGTTCACGTGTTGCTCAATCCGTTGCCGTTTTACGGCTTGGTTATCGCCTGGATTGGATTGCTCATCGCTTTCTTTTCCAGGAGTCGCCGCGCTCAGATCGCCGCGTTAGTACTGGTGCTCATCAGCTCGTTCTCTGCGTGGCCAGTTTACGAATTTGGCCAGCAGGGATACGACCGCGTTTTGTCGATGACCGATGAAGATGGAGAACGCTGGCTCGATGAACATCAAGATCGCGCCGAGGATGTCATCTGGATTTTTTACGCGCTCGCGGCCTTGAGTGCTATCGCGATTGCAGCGCCGATAAAATGGCCGAAGTCTTCTGCACCACTTGTGATTCTGGTGATCCTTCTCGGCGCAGCAGGCCTGGGAGCCGGTGGCTACATCGCTTATGCCGGCGGAAAAATCCGGCATCGCGAATTTCGCACCGAACCAGCGCCGGCGAAGAGATCGCCAGCGGAACATTGAGAGTCGGTGAAGCGTTAAAAACCACAAGGCCGTTGTCATTCTGAGCGAAGCGAAGAATCTCTGGCTATTTTCTTCGACAGCATCGCCGTCATAATCAGCGATGATTCGTTCACTCACCGTGACAGCACGAGATCGCTTCAATGATCCAACGCTTCCATCACTCAACGTTTGACCGATGCAAACTGAGTTCCAGCGCGCTGAGGAAAAGGTAGAGACGCGGAGCGAATCTCTCCGGAAACCACTTGGTCTCTTCGATCTCGTCCTGACGCAGATTCTCTTCATTGTCGGTTCGAGCTGGGTCGGCGCCGCTGCGAAACTGGGACAAGCGCATCTCTTCTTTTGGCTACTCGCAATTTTGCTTTTCTACATTCCTCAAGCCGCCGTCGTAATTTATTTGAGCAATCGGATGCCGCTCGAAGGCGGCATCTATCAATGGGCGAAGCTCGGGTTCAACGAGTTCGCCGGATTTATCGTCGCTTGGAACCTCTGGCTGCTGTCGATCACGGTGATCGCGCTTGGGGGAATGTTCGTCACCACGAACATCTCTTACGCAATCGGCCCGGGTGCCGCCTGGATGCCCGAGAACAAGTGGTGCGTTTCGCTGATCAGCGCCGCATTGGTCGGCGGTTTGGGCCTGGCGTGTGTTCGTGGCCTCTCGTTAGGCAAATGGGTTCACAATGTTGGCGCGTTTGCGATGTTCATCGTTTATGGAGCGCTGATTTTTTTGCCGCTGCTCGGCCTGGCGCGCGGCGAACTGAAAAGTTATCAGCCGCTCCAATTCGCGTTGCCCGCAATGTCGCTCTTCTACTGCTTTAATATTTTCAGTAAACTCGCGGTCGGCGCGCTCAGCGGATTTGAATACGTGGCGATTTTGGCCGGAGAAACGCGCGCACCCGGGCGCGACATCGGACGCTCCGTCCTCATCGCTTCGCCTGTGATCGCGTTGGCTTTTATTCTTGGTACCAGTTCGGTACTCGCTTTCGTCGGCAACAATCCAATCGACCTGATTGGTCCGGTGCCGCAAACGCTGCGACTCGGGCTGAGCTCCTTTCCAATCGCGGGAGCCATCGCGTCGATCGGAATTCTGTTGATGACCACGCGAACGATTGCTTCGACCAGCGTTCACGTTACCGGTAGCTCGCGATTACCAATGGTTGCGGGGTGGGATCGGCTGCTGCCAAATTGGTTTTCGCGCTTGCATCCGCGATACAAAACACCGGTTAACTCCATTATCTTCGTCGGCGCGACCACACTTGTGATTGCCATCGCCAGCCAGATCGGCGCGGGAATTCAGGAAGCGTTTCAACTCGTCGATAATGCAGCGAATGTTTTCTACGGCATCGTTTATTTCACGATGTTTGCGATACCGATTTTTGGCGCGGGCGCGATTCGTGCCGGTGCCTCGATCTGGTTGCGTATTGCGGCGTTCTGTGGTGCTGCCGTCGCGCTATCCGCTATTTTTTTCACGATCTATCCGATTATCGACGTGCCGAGCCCGCTTAGTTTCGGCCTGAAAATCGTTGCCGTAACCGGAATTGCGAATGCGATCGGCGTCGCAATTTATCTCGCTGGCAAGAAACGTCGGCGCGATTAACAGCAGTTTTCGCTAACCCAGCGCAAATACTCGGGCAGCCCGCTGGAAATTGATACAAATATGATTTCAGGAACTTCGTAAGGATGCAATGAGCGCAACTGTTCCTGGAAGTCCGTTTGCCTGTCCTCTCTCAGCTTGAACAGCACGAGAGTTTCGTTGCCTGATTCAATCTTGTCTTTCCAGCGGTAGATCGATTCAACGACCGGCAAAATATTCGCGCAAGCCGCGAGTTTCTTTGTGACAAGCTCATTCGAAATATCTCGCGCCGTTTCCTGATCAGGAAAGGTGCTTAGCGCGAGAAGAACTTTCTCAGACATCGCTTAGCCAATCACAGTGATTCCGAGCGAAGTCGAGGAACCTCGTGGCATTAGGTCACGCTACCATCGCGGGCGCCTTCGACTCCGCTTCGCGCCGCTCAGGTTGACGGGAACGACAGATCCAACCGCCACCAATCACAATGTCGCCATGGTAAATTACGGCGGCTTGACCCGGAGTGACCGCGCGCTGCGGCTCGCGGAGGCGAATTCGGGCGCGATTGTTTTCCAAAGGCGTCACAGTCGCAGCCGTTCCGGGATGATTATAGCGGATCTTAACGACGGCTTCGCAGGAGCCAGCGTCGGCGACCGTGGCAGCCGGATGCCAATTGACGCGGTCGATTTCGAACTCCTCGCAGACCAGGTCATCCGCGTCGCCGACGATGACGCGATTTGTTGCCGGATCTAAATCGACAACGTAACGCGGCCGCAGCGATCCACCCGGAAGTCCTTTGCGTTGGCCGATGGTGAAAAGTTCGATGCCGCCATGTTCGGCAACGAAATTTCCATCGACATCATAAATCTCGCCGCGATGAAATTCGTTGTCGCCGAGGTGCGAGCGCAAAAACGCTTTGTAATCATTTCCAGGTACGAAACAAATTTCCTGGCTATCGATTTTGTCGGCCACTTTTAGGCCTAACGAATGGGCGATCTCACGAATTTGAGGCTTCATCATCGTTCCCAGCGGTGTAAGCGCGCGACACAATTGCGGCTGCCGCAGACTGAAAAGGAAATAGGACTGATCTTTGCGCGGATCGACACCTTTGCGAAGCACGGCGTACGAAGCCGCGGCGCCCTCGCCGCGTTTCTCTTCATGCGACGAGGGCGTCGCATCCACATGCTCTATGATCGCGTAATGACCCGTTGCAATGTAATCGCAGCCGAGCGCTGCCGCTTTACTCCACAGATTGCCGAACTTTAGTTTTTCATTGCACATCACGCATGGGTTCGGCGTCCGACCGGCTTGATATTCGCTAGCGAAGTAATCAATCACGACGCGCTCGAATTGATCGGCTTCATCAACGACGTAATGCGGAATACCGAGAGAATGCGCTACGCTGCGTGCATCGGCGACCGCTTGCGGGCCGCAGCATTTGTCCTCGGCGCGGGAGATGCAGTCTTGGGGCCATACCTTCATGGTCACGCCGATCACATCGTAGCCTTGTTCGCCCAGCAAGTATCCGGCGACGCTGGAGTCCACTCCCCCGCTCATCCCGAGAAGAACGCGCTGTTTGTTTTGGCTCATGCGAATCGAGAATTTCGATGAACGGTACGGCGAGTCAATGAGCGTGGATCGACTTCTCCTGGAGGCGATGCCAGAGATATCGCCGCAGACGGTGAGCGAATTCGGTGATAGAGCTGCACGGCAACGCGTTGAGGACAACGCGTCCACCTAGGGCTTTACCGCTCGGCTCACGAACGGACTTCCGTGCAACGTAAATCGCCACGGCAGATGCGCAGAGCGACTAATGCCGATGCGTTTGTCTGCCACAACCTCGAAAGTCGCGCGTGAGTTGTTAGTGGTGAAACAGTGTCGGGGATCGGAACAGAGATCCATCTCATGATCTCGTCCGGTAATTGCAAACGCTTGTGTAAGTTTGCCCGGACCAGAGCAAAGCTGACGAAGATCTTTCAGGCGACGGCGTCGCTGCATCAGTTCAATCCCTCGTCGTGGCTCGAGCGCGCGAATTAAAACAAAGCCGTTGGCCTCGCCTTTGACGAGCACGTTTAACATCCAATGAACGCCGTAGTTGAAATAGACGTACGCCGCGCCCGGTTTGTTTCGCTCGATAAAAGTGCGAGCACTCGGTCGGGTAAAGGTGTGCGCGGCTTCATCGGCGATCGCCGCATACGCTTCCACCTCAACGACGACCCCGGAGCATTGGTCCCAAACTAGCTCCGTGCCGATGAGTTCGCGCGCGCACGTAAGCGGATCGCGCTTGAAGAAAGACGCGCGAACAACCTTCATTAACCGATTCCCCAGCCGTTCCCAGTCGGGCTGCGCAGAGTTAAGCCGACGGCTTGTAGTAAATCGGAATTTTCACCTTGGATTCAACAGGTTGGCCCGCACGGAAGGCGGGGATAAACTTCGCGCCATCGAAATCCGCACGCGCCGCGTCGCCGAAACCCAGTAACGGCGGTTCCTCAGATAAAACTTCGATATTCTTCAGATTTCCTTTCGCATCAACGTTCAGCTCAACTTCGACAACGCCAGTGATCGCCACCGCGCTGCCCGTGTCAGGATAATGCAGGCCGCTGAATTTTGAGTCCTGGCCGACGAAGGGTTGGGGATCGATGAAATCAGTTTCCTTGTCGACCTCACTTAGTTGCTGATTAGCGAAGATACGCAGCCGCGGCTTACCGTTCACCACTGCGAATTTCACTGTCCCATAGAAAACAGCGATGACCGGCTGATGATTGTGAACCGCTGGGATGAATCTGGCAGTTGCCAGGCGTTTGAGTAATTCCTGCTCGAGCAGTTCAGATCCGACTGTGCCGCGATACGTGCCCCTCGTAACGATCTGGCCAGTAGGCGCCACGAGACAGGAAAACATTACCGCGGCCTCCTTTTGACCCTTCTTGACCAGATCGGCCGTGTCGATCGTATTGATCAGCGAAGTTGGCGCCGTTCCGACTAACGCTGGACGAAACTCTGGCAGCGTAGGCGGCGCTGACGGCGATGGTGAACCAGGTTTTGGCGTCTGCGCTGAAACAAGATCAGCAGTGAGCAACAAACCGACAAAGCAAAACATCCGAAGTCGCATGGCGGAATAGGCAAGCGAAAGCCGTTCTTTTTGCAAGGGCGAACTGCAGCCGGGGAAGCGCACCCTTCCAATCCCTGACCGAACGGATTCGCTGTCCGTAGCGTGCCGCGTTTAAATCCCTCGAGTATGCGCTTGGCGCCAATGGCGCGCGTTCAATTCAAAGCCTGGGGCAGCGCCCCAGGATGCAGAAAGATCCGCCACAGCAGCGCTGAAGGCGCGATTCACTTCGGATCAGTTTAATGCGGCGTGATCAACAAGTGCGAGATTGAATCGCACTTTCAGCGCTTGGTACTCGGAGAATGAAGTCCTGGCCCGTCGCCCCGTGCTGAATGTGCCGTAGCACCGTCGGTGCTAAACACGAACTGCCGCGGAACGCATTCGTTTGAATCTTGTGCGTCGTTACGCCGCAATGTCCAGCGGTCGCCTCGCGGCAATCCTTTGCACAGTTTTGTGCCGCCGGAAATAATCGATAACCGCGTCGCGTGTTTGCACCGGGTGGAGAACGCAATTCGAGTCCGGTCTTTCAAGCAGCGCTCGCAATTTCATGAAGTGATGCCCAGCACTTCGCGCGTCGAAACTGTTGACCGCAATGACGTATCTCTTATCGCGTTCCAGTTGGCGTCCATCTGGAAACGCCATTGAAGTAATCCTGCGCTCCAAACCCCGACCCTCCACTCGTAGTGTGATACCCAGCAAGCTTCTTGGCTCCCGGCTGGCATACACTTCTTCCATCACAGTTTTTATTTCATCAGGAGAGAGCGTCGCGGTAACGATGAGGTTTTCGTAGGGAATGATATTCCAAATGTCGTTTACAGTCGTTAGGCCTGCAGCAAGTTTCGCGTTTTCATCGAAAACGCCATGCAGAACCGCATCGACCACAACGCCTCGTTCTGCCAATGTCTGTGTAATCGCCGCGCCTATCAGCTTCTCGATTTCACTGGGGTGACCGCGCCGGCCGCGAGCGTGTAACGTTTCCGTCAACTCGCCGATGGTTTGTGCAAGCGAGGCTTCCGATTCGGCAAGCTGTGATCCTGCTCTGGACAGAACAACCGGATCCGGATCGAAACGGCTGTCCATCAGTTCACAGACCGCTTCACGACGTAGCAATTTTTTTGAATGCCGATCAAACAACAGATCGACACGCCCCACATGGATTCCAAAATGGTCCGCCTGCGTAAAAAGTACCCGATTCGTTAGGCGACTTGGAATCGGCTGATGAGTATGGCCCGCTATGAAAGCTGCGACGTCCGGGAACTCGGAAGTCATCGCCATTACCGTGTTCGCGAAGTCATCGCCACCCGTGCGCGGCTTCAGTCCCATGTGACCTGTGAAGACAATCGCGTCGGCGCCTTCGCTTTTCGCTTTCGCTATTGCGCCGCGCACAGGCTCAAGGGGATATTGAAAATCGATTCCAACCGTAAACTCCCGCGGAAGCCAGAATCGCATCCCCGGCGTTGTGATTCCGATGATTGCGACTTTGATGCCCCCGATTTCTTTAATGATGAATGGCTGAACCTTTGCGAACGGATGTTGCGAATCGGAAGACGAGCCGGCCGGTTTTCCGTCTAGTGTTGTGTTCGCACCGAGTACGGGCATTGCCGATTTTTGCAGCGCGTTAGTAAACGGCTCGATTCCCCAATCGAACTCGTGATTCCCAATCACCCACGCGTCGTATTTGAGGTGATTGAAAAGATCCATCATCAGTTCGCCCCTGTTCCGGAGACTAACCTCGGTGCCTTGATAGACGTCGCCGACGTCGACCGAAATCGAGTTCGGATTTTGCCGGCGCCATTGGCGAATTTGCGTGGCGCACCGAGCCAAACCGCCACGATCAGCAGTTCCGTCGTAGTCAGATGTCGGCAAAATATGGCCATGCAAATCCGTCGTGTGCAGAATCGAGATGCAAACGGTGTCCGGCTCAAGCGCGGCGGCGGCACTCGTTAGGGTCGGAACAGCACCCAGCAATCCGGCGCGGCCGGCAACTCTCAAAAAATCGCGACGGGTCCAGGACGTGTACGGGTAAGACATTGGAGAATGGCCTCTGCCGCGAGGCTAACGGTAAATGAATCTCAGTTTCAAGAAAAACGCACTAAGCATTTGGTAGGGGTCGGTGCGCTGCGCCGACCGGACGCCGCAGTGCGGCGTGCCTACCCTCGTTTCCTTGCTCGACCTACCAGAAGGTATAACTATGTCGGCTAGAATTTCTCTTCTTATGGTCAACGCAGATTCCATTACCGAACTAAAACGACGTCTCAGAGGAAAAGTCATGCAGCCGGGCGATGCAGATTACGATGAAGCTCGCAAGGCTTTAGCGCGGTGTTCCAGGCAATGCAGCAACCAGCCGTTTTAACGGCTTTCCTTCACATCGAAACCGTTGAAACGGTTCGTCCTTGTCGAGTCGGTTGCACGGGGATGAAGCCCGGTGTTAATAAGGACGCTCGAAGTTTCGCTCCCCTCCGGAGAATAACTTCATGAACGCTGACGAGTTAAAATCATTGCAAGCGCCTTTGAAAGCGCAGTATCGCGAACGTCCTCAAACGGCATTAGTCACCTTGCACGCAGAAGGACGTCTCGGCGAAAACATGACCTGCAAGATAGAAACCGGGAAAGCCCCCGTTGCAGCCGGTCTTCATCCGGCGACCGGCGGCGATGGGCACAGCGCTTGTTCCGCCGACATGTTGCTCGAAGCATTGGTGAGCTGCGCCGGCGTAACGTTGAGCGCAGTCGCTACCGCTCTTGGCATTGCGGTACGCGACGCGACAATTCGCGCGGAAGGCGATCTCGATTTCCGGGGCACGCTGGGCGTATCGAAAGATGTGCCCGTTGGTTTCAAGCAGATTCGATTAAGTGTCGATCTTAATACCGACGCGACCGAAGAGCAGATCGCGACGCTACTGCGTCTGACCGAACGGTACTGCGTGGTTTACCAAACCCTCAGCCACCCTGCTGAGATCAGCGTTTTGCACCGCGTTGGCGGGCGGTTGCCAACGCGTTGAGGACAACGCGTTCCACCCTTATCGTCTGAGCGATTCTGTACATTCTGTCTAACATCCCATGCAGCTCGAAGGAATTGATCACGTCGCCATGGGCGTTCGCGATATTGAACGATCGGCTAAATGGTACATCGAGGTTCTCGGATTCGAACGGCTTCATGATGGCATGTGGAATGGCGTGCCGACTTTCATTGGCAAAGGGAATACCGGAATCGCCCTTTTCCCTGCGGACCAAGAGCCGAAAGCGTCCGCGCATCGCGAAATCCGAATGCTTCATCTGGCATTTCGCGCGGACCGGGAGAATTTTGTCGCTGCGCAGCGCGAACTGGAAAAACGCGGAATCGAATTCGAATTCCAGGATCACGAAATCGCGCGTTCGATTTATTTCCGCGATCCCGACGGCCACCGATTAGAGATTACGACGTACGAGCTCGACTAGCGGGACTCGAACGGTGTTCCTGTCACAGAGGAAAAACACAAGAACTGCCGCGGCAGGATTTCTGTCATTCCGAGCGCAGTCGAGGAATTCTAGCTGATCGTTCTGAGAACGCGGGTGGTCAGCAATTTCGAGAGATGCCTCGACTTTGGTCGACATGACAAAGAAGGTTACGACCGCTTTAAGCATTGAACGCCGATCCGGCGGGATGAGTCGATACTCCTGAATCAATCAATTACTGGTAGCGAACCAACGAAAATCTGGGAACTGTAACCGCCACAATATGAAAACACTCACGCTTAAGCCGTTTGTTCTGTGTCTCGCCGTCGCCGGTTTTGGCCAAATCGCTTCTGCGCAAAACGATTTGAATCTTCCTGATGTAAGCCAGGCTGCCGAAGTCAAACAGCGCGTCGCGTTGACGGATATCGCGATCAAATACCATCGCCCATTGGTGAATGGACGAAAAATTTGGGGTGGCCTCGTCCCTTACGGCAAAGTTTGGCGCGCGGGCGCCAACGAAAACACTATCATTGAATTCAGTGATCCGGTTTCAATCGAGGGCAAGCCCTTGGACAAAGGAATTTATGGACTGCACATGATTCCGAATCAGGATTCGTGCACGGTTATCTTTTCAAAAACGAACACAGCGTGGGGAAGCTACAGCTACGACGAGAAAGAAGATGCTTTGCGCGTGGATGTGAAACCTCGCCCTCTCGCTGAGATGAAAGAGGCGCTCGAATTTGAGTTCGACGATTTGAAGCCAAATTCGACGG
>JBJMXF010000182.1:0-4061 GCA_045809725.1 Candidatus Udaeobacter sp.
TGAAACGTAACGCGATGTATCGGCCGCGGATGACATCGACTGGATCAACGGGCGCAGTCCGGAATTTCCAGACGCGACCCTGTTCGAGGGTTTGGTTGCGTTGCCAAACCATCGCGGCCGGCACCGTTAATTGCGCAAGAGCCACAACGCCGAAAATCAGAAGCCGTAACGTCTTCATGAGGCGGTCCGTCGTTTAAACAACAGCAAGTTGGCGACGAGAAATCCCATGCCGACAATGATGAAGCCCACTCCGCGACCGACAAAGCTCAGGTCACCATCAAAGAAGCGGCAGATAGCCAGGGCGGCGATCAACAGAAGCCCAAAATTCGCGCGGGCGATGCTATTTGTGCGGATGCCGCGGGCGAGAATGTCGATCCCGAGCAAGAGCGCGTAGCAGTTCATCACCGCGGCAGCCGCGAACGAGCAGCGTGTGCTTTGCCATCTCTCATTCGGGAATTCGCATAGATGCGTAATGGCCCAGGCGACGGCGGTAACGATCGGAAAAAGAGCCGCTGAAACACTAAACTCCGCTCGTCGTTTCAGAAGATCGAAACTCGCCAGACAAAGAGCAGCAATTGGAAAGAGCAGTTCGACAACCACTGCCAGTTTCGCTGCCGAAGTGCCTGGGATCGATCCCACGTGGTACGGCATGTGCCAGTTTGATTCAAAGCTGAGCACAATCGCAACGACACCGATCGCAATTCCACCGAGCAATGCCAGCAAATGCAAACGCCCGGCCGGCTGCGGGAAAAATTTGATTCCGCAGAGGTAAATCGCCGTCGCGAGACCCGCATATGCAATTGCGCCCACATTTGCATTTGCGAAGTCCGCAGTAGCGCCAACGCCGAATAGTGCGGCGAGCGCCAGGATGATTACGAGTGTGGCCGTTCCCCGGCTGTCACGATCACGCAGAAATCGGATCGCAACATATGGAACGACCAGCATCAAAAGAAGCCAGAAGAACATCGGATTCCGTTCGGGCGAAAACATTCCCCACGCCGCAAACAGCCACAGCACCGAGCCGATTACATATGCAATTGCCCCGAGAGTGGTGCGCAGCAGACAAACGATCGCAATACTCAATAACAACCATGTGCGCATGAAGTCGCTGAATGTCCCCTGCAGTTGATACGTTTGGCTGATCAGCGAAATAGCTGTGGCTACTGCTGCCACGTCGAAAATAGCCGCAGCTTCGCGCCACGGCCGCGACTCGTTTCTCCGCATCAACGTGAACACGACCAATGCCTGCGCGATGAGAAGCGGCAAGAATGCGATCCCTGTTCGGGCGGCGCGGCTTAGCTCATCCCAATTGTGAGCGATGAGAAGAATGATTCCCGCGGCAACTAACGTCGACCCAAGCGCAGCCAATATGACGAAGGCGAAGTTGGTTCGGGGTTGATCGTGTTCGTAATAGCCGTCGATTGCTCGCGCGTTTTCAGAAGTGATCACGCCGCCGGCCACCAATTCTGGAAGCTGCGATCGCAGCCAACGAACTGCCGCCCGATTTCTGAAGCCTGCCACCAGCCAGATTCAATCAGAATCGGTTTGATCTGAAAGCAAATTTCGCGCTTAGGTTTTCCGGCTGCCGACGATTACGAGAACGATTCCGCCGACCAGACAAATCCCGCCAAGTACTGGGGGAAACGGAATGGTCTTTTGCTTTTCCGCTGTCGCCTGAAGCGGGCCGAGATCCAACACCTTTTCGCGTTTGGTGTACGTAATTCCGCCATACGCCAGAGCGATGATGCCGATAACGATAAGAACGATGCCGATAATTCCGGCCGGCTTCATCGCTTCGACGTTATTTCGACGCTATAAAGCGCGGCGGCCGGATAGCAGTTGAATAATCAGCACGACAATCGCAATCACGAGCAGGATGTGAATGAACCCGCCCAGTGTATACGAGCTGACTAATCCAAGCAGCCATAGCACCAGCAGAATAACGAATATTGTCCAGAGCATGGGATTTGTTCCTTTCGGTTAAACATACCTATCTTCGCACGAGCCACTTCCGTTGCGCTTATGCGGAAGGGAAATTTTTAAGGTTTGTCCAGCGCTGCACGCAAGTTCCACTCGTTCGCCTCCAGCAACCCGCGGGCGGATTCGTAATCGCGATGGGTCACTTCGGCTACGATCCGAACGGCGCGGTCGCGCAATTTCGTGCTCGTGGTGCGCAGATCGATCATGAGATTGTCGCGCACTTTGCCAAGTCCGATCATCGCGCCCGTGCTGATAATGTTAAGTGCGACCTTTGTGGCGGTCCCGGCTTTTAATCTCGTAGACCCAGCCAGAATTTCCGGTCCGACAGTAAGCGTAATTACCAGATCGACATCTGTAGCCGCGGGCGTTGACCGCGGCCGGGCAGAAGCATGAATCTCACGCTCACTTCGCGGAAGGCCGGGGTGATCGCCCCCGGCTACGGTCGGATTGCACGTAAGCAAAATTGTTTTCGCGCCTAACGACCTGGCGCGGGCGAGCGCGCCGCGCACAAAAGGGGTCCGTCCGCTGGCTGTGATTCCAATCACCACATCAACGGGCTTCACTCTGCGCTCATCCAACGCGCATGCCCCGGTGCTCTCTTCATCTTCTGCGCCTTCCACGCTTCGATGCAACGCCGTCACTCCGCCCGCAATTACTCCCTGCACCTGATGCGTCGGCGCGCCGAAAGTGGGCGGGATTTCGCTGGCGTCCAGAACGCCGATGCGCCCGCTGCTGCCCGCGCCGACGTAAAACAAGCGGCCGCCGTTTCGCAGTGATTCCGTCACTGTTTTAATTGCGCGAGCAAGATCCGGGATGGCGGCTCGCAAAGCGTCTTGAACAAATTTTTCCTCCTCCACAAACAATTCGACCAGCTGGTGAGCGGTCATTTTTTCCAAATTTTGCGAGCGTGGATTGCGTTGCTCGGTTAAGGCGGCAGCCAAACCATCGATCTCGCGTTGCGACGGCTGCGGCTGAAACGTTGCGTGATCCTGCGCTTCTGCTGCGAGCCACACAGCGCCGAGCTCAGGCGCGCGTTCAGCAGTTGTTACCCGAGCGTCGGGAAGGTTTTTTTTCAGCCGCCGTCGAAACGCATGCGTGTAAATCGAGTCGCGATAAAAAAGGCCGCCGATGAGCACGACCTTCGGTGCGAGCAGATGCAGGCGGTCAGCGACCGCTTCGGTGTATTCGCATAGCACGCGCGCGCCTTCTTCGATGATCTCCATCATCCTCGCATCCCCGGCGGCGGCAGCCTCAAATACAACCGGAGCGAGCATGGCGATATCCATTTTGTCTGCCGCTTGAACCCAGCGAACAAGTTCATCCAAGTTGTTTAGCGAAAGCGCATGAAGGATCTTCGCGGTGAAATCCATTTCGGCGTGCCGCAAATCGTGTTCGCGCAAAATCAGGCGGAGCGCCTGCATGGAAACGGAATAACCGCCGCCGGCATCTCCCAAGATATGGCCCCACCCGCCGGCTCGCTCGATCTTGTCGCCGCGGCGGCCGGTTACCGATGATCCACTTCCGGCGTTGACGACGATACCATCACAATGATCGAGCGCCGCCGCGAGACCGGAAAGGCGGTCGCTGCCCGTGACGATTTTCGCTTCCGGCCAGATCTCAAGGCAGATTTGCCTGAGCGCTTCACGGTCTTCGGCTGTCCCGCAGCCGGCAAGGAAAACTCCAGCGCAATCGACTTCCTTTGGCAGCTCGGCAAGGATCGCATGCAAATCCTCGCGTGCAGTGAGGCGAAAATTCGAGGCCTGCAATCTTCCTTGCTTCAGAATGCGAAATTCCCGACTCGGATCATTCGGACTTGTCGGGACTACGGTTTCGACTAACGCCCAGGCCGTTTTCGTGCCGCCGCCTTCGACTCCCAGGATGCGTTCACAGTGTTTCACGATTGATTATGCATAACTGTTCTTTGACAAAAGTGAAATTGGATCGGCTCCTCCTCAACACGGGGCAAAAAATCACCGAAGGCGCAAATGTCAGGCCTCCGGCGTTGGCAAGGCGTTGGGGACAACGCGTTCCACCTTTGCCGAGCTTTCGCACGCTCGTATCATGCTCAACTCGATGGACCA
>JBJMXF010000183.1:0-4200 GCA_045809725.1 Candidatus Udaeobacter sp.
TCTGAACTCCAGCACCACGGCAATTTATTTGGCGCAATTGAATTCTATCAGGAAGCGCAGCGCGCCGGAGTGAAACCGATCATCGGTTGTGAGGTTTACGTCGCGCCGGGATCGCACAAGGACCGGCCGCCATCGCGGCGGGAATCGGCGTATCACTTTACGTTGTTGACCGAAAACGAAACTGGCTATCGCAATCTCGTGAAGCTGGTGACGGCGGCGCATCTGGATGGGTTTCATTACGCGCCTCGAATCGACAAACAGATGCTCGCGGAACGATCCGAGGGTTTGATCGGACTGAGCGGCTGCCTTGCAGGCGAAATCAACAGCGCGATCCAGGGAAACAACATCGAGAAGGCGAAACAGAGCGCCGCTGAATATCGAGATATTCTCGGTGCAGAGAATTTCTTTTTGGAATTGCACGATCACGGGATGGAGGAACAAAAAACGTGCAACGTAGCACTTGTGAATATGGCGCGCGATCTGGGCGTTGGCCTGGTCGCGGCGAATGACGTGCATTTTCTCCGTCGAACCGACCACCAAGCGCATGACGTGATGCTTTGCATCGGCACCGGCAAAATGGTGGAGGACGAAAGCCGGATGCATTATCTGCCCGAATTGTACTTCAAATCGCCGGACGAAATGCGGCAGCTGTTTCGCGACTTTCCGGAGGCGATCACGAACACATTGCATATTGGCGAACGATGCCATGTGGACCTTGAGTTTGGGAAATCGAAATATCCCGAGTATCCCGTGCCTGACGGCCAAACCCGGGAAGGCTATTTGCGCGAGCTTTGTTACGAAGGTTTGCGCGTGCGCTACGGCGAACGAGCGACGGCCGACTCGGAGCTAACCCGGCGTCTCGACTACGAGCTTGATGTTCTGGAAAAAACCGGGTTCGTCAGCTATCTCCTCATCGTTTGGGATTTCATCCATTTCGCCAAGGAAAAAGGGATTCCGGTAGGCCCTGGACGCGGCTCAGCTGCAGGTTCGATAGTTGCGTTTGTCCTTGGCATAACCGACATCGACCCGCTTCAGTTCGGCCTGATTTTCGAGCGGTTTTTAAATCCTGATCGTGTTTCGCCTCCCGATATCGACGTGGATTTCTGCGAAGCGCGCCGCGGCGAAGTCCTCGAATACGTTCGACAAAAATACGGCGAGCGCCGCGTCGCCCAGATCATTACGTTCGGCAAACTCAAGGCGAAAAGCGTAGTACGCGACGTCGCGCGCGTGCTGGGATGGACTTACCGCGATGCAGATCGCATCGCGAAAATGATTCCAAATGAGCTGAACATTACTCTCGAGACAGCAGCAGCAAAGAACGCAGAGCTGAAACGCGCGATCGCCACCGAAGCGCCGACGCGGCAGCTGTTTGAGCACGCGAAACTTCTCGAAGGTTTGTCGCGCAATGCTGGCGTACACGCGGCAGGTGTGGTCATCGCAGATCGGGACTTGTCCGATTACATCCCACTTTGTCACGACGTAAAAGGCAATGACGTGATCAGCCAGTACGCCATGGGACCGCTGAATGATCTGGGACTGCTGAAGATGGATTTCCTCGGATTGAAAACGCTAACGGTTATTGAGGATACGCTGACGCTGATTCGGAAACGCGATCCAAACTTTTCACTAAAAAATATTCCGCTGGATGATGCCGCCGCTTTCGCACTCTATAACCGTGGCGACACCATCGGACTGTTCCAGATGGAATCCGGCGGTATGACCAGCCTCTCGAAGCAGCTCGACGTCGAAAAGCTCGACGACATCATCGCGTTGATAGCGCTGTATCGGCCCGGCCCGATGGAGCTGATCCCGGAATACGTGAAAGCGAAAAAGGGGATCACGCCGATCAAATACCTGCATCCGCTGCTTGAGGATATCTGCGCCGACACCTACGGCGTGATGATCTACCAGGAACAGGTGATGGCTGCTGCGAGCAAACTTGCCGGCTACTCACTTGCGCAAGCGGATCTTCTCCGGCGCGCCATGGGTAAGAAAGACAAGGAGAAAATGGCGAAAGAGCGCAGGAACTTCATCGAAGGCTGCGCGCGTACGAACAAAATCCCTGAGAAAAAAGCGAATGCCATTTTCGATTTGTTGGAAAAATTTGCCGGCTATGGATTCAACAAGAGTCACAGCGCGGCCTATGGGGTAATCAGTTACCAAACAGCCTTCCTCAAGGCGCATTATCCGGTGGAATTCATGGCGGGTTTGCTGAGCAACGAAATCAATAACACGGAAAAAATTTCAGTGTTCGTTGGCGAATGCAAACGGATGGAGATCTCGATTCTGCCGCCGGACATCAACAAAAGCAGTTTGAAATTCACACCGGAAACATGGGAGGGACCTCCGCGCCCCGACAGTCGCGGCACTGAGGCCGCTCCCACGTTGAATGCAATTCGTTACGGGCTCGCTGCGATCAAAAACGTCGGCGAGTCAGCCATGGCGATTGCCATTCGCGAGCGAGATCAACGTGGCGAGTTCAGTTCGCTGGAAGATTTTTGTACGCGGCTCGATTCGCGCCTGGCGAATCGCAAAATGTTGGAAAGTCTCATCAAGGCCGGCGCGTTTGATTTTACGGGGCGGGATCGCGCGGAGCTTTTCGCCTGCATCGATGAATCACTGAACGCGTCGGCAATAGCACAGCGCGATCGGGCAGCTGGCCAGGTTTCACTGTTCGATGAGCAAACGCACGCCGCCACGGCAGTGAGACGGCAACCAATCAAACCGTGGACCGAGCATGAAAAGCTCGCGTACGAGAAGGAGCTTCTCGGGTTTTACGTCAGCGGGCATCCCCTCGACGCATATGCCGACGTTTTTGCGGCAAAAAAATATCGATCGATTGCCTCGTTAGGCGAACTGGACGATCGCGCACAATTTAAAATCGCGGGAGCGATCGTGGAGGTCGAGAAAAAGTTCACGAAAAAAGAGGGCAAGCCATTTGCAGTTGTCTGGCTCGAAGATCTTTTGAACGTGCTCGAGGTAGTTGTGTGGAATGAGGTTTATCTCAAGGTCTCAGATGTTCTCGTCCCCGGGCGCGTTGTTGAATTGAAAGCAACATTGGACAGACGCGACGAAATGCTTCGTGCTACGGCGGTGGAAATTAAGCCGCTGCCAGCGGCAAGATCCAATGGCGTAACCGAAACATCGGAAGGCACGTCACAGGCGCCCGCGGTTTGTCTGCGGTTTTCCTCGGCGACGACAGGCGATGAGTTGCGTCAGGTTCGCAACATCCTGATCAGCTCCCCTGGACCTCATTCAGTTCAACTGCTGTTCGACCGAGGCAACGGCAGTTCGTTGCGGCTGGATGCGGGCACTGAGTTTAGAGTGAATCTTACCCCCGATCTGACGGAGAAACTTTCCCGCTGGCTTGTGACCCGGCAACATCAATAGCTGAGCTATTGCCGCTTCTCTCCTTTTTTTGGATTCTCCTTCGAGCCAACTTCCGCACGCGGGATGGCGCCGAGTAACAACGCTTTTTCTTCTGGGGCTGCTCGAAGGCAAATCGGAAAAATGCGCTCAGCACCCTCCGAGGTCGGTACAATCGAAAACTGCCCATCGATCTCTTCTTTCAAACTGACGCTCCAATTCGATCCAAGGAGCGGACCGCGAAACTCCAATTCCGTGGCGGCCGGAGCAAGTGGCAGGGCCGTCGGCGTAATTTCAATTTTGTTCACGCAGTTAACCGGATGTGACATTAAATCAAAAACCGGTGTCGCTGCCGCGATCCTGACCACGACGTATTTTGTATTTTGGAAATCAATGTCTCCGCTAAACGCGAGATCTACGTCTTTGGTTGCAACATTTAGAAACTCGAGGGAAGCGTGAGTGCCATCGAAGATGGCCAGGGCGCTGGCTCCAGTGAGGTTTGAGAAAAAGTCGCTGCTGACCAGTTTTCCGTTTACGAGCTGCACTTCACCAACGATGCGGGGACACTCCAACGTCTCCGACAGAGATATTTTTCCACTCAAAATGCCGTCTTCCAGAATGTTTGAATGGAAAAACTGAGGTGCGGCCGCCAAAAAGATTGCCGGGAAATCCAGCGAAATATTGACAGGCGCCATCTGAAAAGCGCTCCAAGTCGTCCCTATGGGTAACGTAAAACTCGCGGTGAAACTTACTGGACTCGATTTCGGCAAGTGAATCACGCCGCGCGTGTCCCATAGATTCGAATCGATGGTTGCTTGAAATTCGACCGGAATC
>JBJMXF010000184.1:0-36584 GCA_045809725.1 Candidatus Udaeobacter sp.
TCGGATTCCGCTGCATGCGCGTGATAGGTACAAAGAAATTTGCCTTTCGGTATCCGCACTAGCGCCATATCGAACGGATGGCGCTTCGACAAATCGAGCGACTCCGGTTCGCGCCCAAGCGCAACCGAAATGTTCTTGGTAATGCGGCCAAACTTTCCTTTCGGTGATTTTTTTTCCTGCTCGGGAACATCTTTGAGATTGATTTTTCGCATGTGGAAAAAACTCCTCAGCTGAACTAACGCGACGAGACTCGTTTTCTGGTGGCGATTGTGAAAATGGCTATGGCTGCCCAAACGAGGTTCACAAAGGTCGAGGGATACGATCCGTAGAAAATTGTGTTTGCGGCCAGCAGCAGGCTGCCGCTGACGTTCAGGAACTGAAACACAGAGGAGTGTCCTTCCCATTTCCTGGCAGAGACCATCGCATACGCCACAAGCAGAGCTGCCGCTCCCACCCATCCGATCGCATCAAACCACAAGTGATCGTTCATAGGTAAACTTCTTAATAATCGTGCTGTCATGTTGAGCGAAGCGAAACATCTCGGTTTCACGCCTCGTGGCACGACGTTAATCATCAGAGGTTCTTCGCTCCGCTCAGAATGACACGACGCCTTAGATTTCTATACACGCGCAAGCTTCCATTACTCCTCCCACTTTTTCGGCAGCTTTTGTTTAAGCGTCTCCACTCGCTCGAACAGATCGCTTTGTTTTTCGACACGCGCCAACGTTTGGTCGCAACGAAACTTTAAGAGCTCGGCACGTTTCTTTTTCAAACAATTCTCCACTTCACTCCAGGTAACCGGTGTGGAAACAGTCGGCTCTTCTTTTGCGCGAAGTGAGTACACACAAATGGTAGTCTTGTGTTCGTCGTTTTGGCTCCAATCGACGAACACTTTTCCTTTGCGCAAAGCCTTTGACATATTGGACGTGACACGATCAGGATGTTCGCGTTCCAGGCGTTGGGCTAACGAGCGAGACAGACCTTTGGTCTGGTCGTAAGTCACCGCCGTGTTCAGCGGCACATATACTTGTAAACCTTTGGAGCCGCTCGTTTTTGCGAACGCTTTCAATTTCATTCCGTCCAGCAGCTCGCGGAGCCACATTCCAACCTGACAGCATTGCACGATGTCCGCGGGCGCGCCTGGATCGAGATCGAACACCATCATCGTTGGGCGTTCTACCTTGCTCTTCCGCGACAAGGATGTGTGCAGCTCAAGATCGGCGAGGTTCGCTGCCCAGACGAGTGTAGGCAGATCGTTGGCAAGACAGTAATGCATGATCCGCTGGTTGCCTTCGCTCCACACCTTTGCCGTCTGCACCCACTTGGGCCGATGCACCGGGCAATTCTTTTCATAGAAAAACTCACCTTCCACCCCATTTGGATAGCGCTTCATTGTGAGCGGGCGGTCCTTCAAGTGCGGCAAGAGCACTGGCGCGATCCGGATGTAATAATCGATCACATGCGCCTTGGTGAAGCCCGCCTTCGGGTAAAGTACCTTGTCCAGGTTCGACACCTGAAGCTTCCGATCGGCAACAACGAGTTCCGCTTTTTTGGCCATCGATGTAATCCTCGCACAACGTCTACAAAACACGCAAAGCTTCCAATCTTCTCTTAGTCTTTAGTAACTTTTTTCTTTTGTGCAGCCCGTTAGGCGAAGAAGCGCTCCGGCGGGAGCACCGGCTTGGGTTTGCAAATCCGAGCGACACAATGTTCCCAGCTTTCGTGGCCGCTCAGGATGTCGATTTCCACCCGCAGAAAATAAATCGGTACTTTCAGATCCGCCTCGGGCAGACGCGGCATGCGCACCGAGTCTTTTTCGGTGGTCACGATCATCGCCAGATCGCGACGGATACAGCGATTAACGAAACTGGTCAGTTCCGCTTCGGTGTAATAATGATGGTCAATGTAGCTTTTCGCGAGATCGACGTGCGCACCGAGCTTGGTGAGCGCGCCCTCAAAACTTTCGGGGGCAGCAATGGCGCACAGTGAACCGACGAATGCGTCGCGCAACGCCTCGAGAGGCAATTGTTCGCCCGTAAAAACATTCTGCAGGTAAAGCGGTTTGTGCGCGCATTCGATAACTTCGGCCGTGCGATTGTAACGGCGGATTCGTCGCATCAGCTCGAAATTACCCTCGCCCGTATTCTTGGTGATAAAGATGTAACTGGCGCGGCGAAGATTGCGTGGCCTCTCACGCAAGGTGCCCCGGGGCAGCAGGAATTCGTTGCCAAAAGGTGCTTGTCGATCCACGAGCACCATGTCCAGCCGATGCTTTAAATGGAGATATTGAAATCCGTCGTCGAGCAGAAGTGTGTCGACCTGCCATTTATCAATCGCGAACAGGCCGCTTTTCACACGATCTTTGTCCACGAGGACGATCACATCCTTCAAGTTGTGCGCGAGCATGTAAGGCTCATCTCCGGCAGTCAGCGAATCGAGCAACAGGGATTTTCCATCGGAAACGACTCGCGGAGGCTCGGAATCTCCGCGGAACCGGCTCCGCCAATCGCGTTTTCGCGGAACGCTTTTGTAACCGCGGCTAAGAATTGCCACTCGGCGTCCACCGGCTTGTAAAGCGCGGGCAAACTTCTCAACGATCGGCGTTTTCCCCGTTCCACCGACAGTAAGATTGCCGATGCTGATCACCAGGCATCCGAGCGCACGTTCGCGAAAAACTCTTTTGCGATAAAAATAAAGCCGGAGTTGCACCACGCTGTCATAGACGAACGAGAGCGCGTAGAGGACACCACGGAGGACCGAAGCGCGAAGGCCATGACGTCGTTCGAGCACGACGTCGATTCCGAATTCTTCTAGCTGTTCAAGTCGCCGTCCCATATCACTGGTGGATTCCGGACGTCCGACCCCGGATTGGCAACACGTGCGCGCCGCGGTTGTCAGCGTGCGTGATAGTCGTGTGAGCAGGCACCGCCGCAGCGCGCGCCATCGCGGTCGCGATTTTTTCGGGCGCGTTGAGCGTGATAGCCGCTATCGCGGATCCGCTTCCGCTAAGAAACGCGCCGAGCGCGCCGGCTCGCTCCGCGGCCGCGATCACACGCGGAAGAAACTTGATCAGTTTCGCCCGAAATGGCTGATGAAGATTATCGGAAAAACTGCCACGCATTTTTTCGTAATCGCGCGATGCAAACGCAGCAGTGAGGGCACATGCGTTCGCACAGTTTTCTACCGCAGCGACACGCGGAATTTTTGAAGGCAAGATTCTTCGCGCGCGTGCGGTTTCGATTTCGAGGTCGGGAACCAACAGAACAAAATACAAGCGCGGGGCGACCTCGAAGCGATAAACAGCAGGGCATTCTTCAGGGTTGTCCCGGGCACGCGAGACGCTCGCGCTACTTTGCACGACGGTGAAGCCGCCGAACGTCGCCGGTGCGGCATTATCAGGATGTCCCTCCAATTCGGCACACAATCGAAACACGGTGAATCGATCGAGCGGTTCGCCACCAAGATGGTTCAGGCCAAAAAGGATGCCGAGGCGAACCGTTGCGCTGCTGCCCAAGCCGCGACACCGCGGAATTCGTTCCACTATTGAATAGGAAAACGAAAACCTACCGAGCCCCGTCTGCTTGAAAAATCTTTCCGCTGCGTCAGACACAATTCGTGCATGAGAAATCCGACGCGTGTTGCTCCGGACCAGCGTCACGCTGTTATGAAGGCGGAGAGCGACGCCCAGACAATCGTAGCCAGGGCCAAGATTGGAAGTGCTCGCGGGAACACGAACGGTGACTTGTTGCATAGTTACGCCGCCGACACGTGGCCGTTGACTCGACGGCGCGAACGTGATCGCGGCAGTGTAGCAACGCCGCGTTTCCGGGCAACCCATCCGTTACGGCATGTTGATTTCGAACTATCCGATTGGAGCACACAAACAAAATGATGACGGGATGGATTGATCCACGCTTGCTCCGCGATTTCCAAGCTGAGGGGACTGACGCGCACCGGCTTTGTACCATTGAGGATGGATGGGTTGAACGCTTCGGCAGCGACGTCCTGATCTCGTTCAAACGGATGTTCGTCCGCAAACGCCTGCTGGAAGAGCTCCAAACGTGGGCCGATTCGGTCGCTTTCCAGGTGCGACGCGTTTTTGCGCGATTGATTCCGACAAAAAACGAACGTCGCGAATCGCCCGCGCTGATTATTGGCGATCCGAGCGAGAGTTTACAAACCGTCGCCACCGAATGGTCTCTGCGGTTCGGCATAGACTTCGGGACGGGCTATTCGCCCGGTTTGTTTTTGGACCAGCGGGAGAATCGCAGATATGTGCGTAATCTCGCGCCAAAGCGACTGCTGAATTGTTTTGCTTACACCTGTTCGTTTTCCGTATACGCGGCATGTAGCGCCGCGGCCACGCTCAACATCGATGTTTCCAAAAAATATCTCACGCGTGGACGCGAGAATTTCGCGCTGAACAACCTGTCACCCATCAATCATCGCTTTATCACGGATGACGTACGATCCGTTCTTCCCCGGCTGGCCCGGAGAGGCGAAAAATTCGATGCCATTATCCTCGATCCTCCGACTTTTTCGCGTTCTTCAGACGGAAAGACGTTTCAAGTCCAGGACGATTTCGAAGACGTGCTCATAAGCGCTCTCGCACTGGCGGAGCGTGACGCCCACATTCTCGTTTCGACTAATTGTTCTGCATTAGGTGAGCGTGCGCTGAAAGTGATGGCCCGGTATTGCCTGAAACAAACGCGTCGAGCCGCAGCATTTCACCGGCCATTGCCGCTGCCTGATTTCCCGCCTCGAATGGGCGCCAGCTCGATCTGGTTTGCTTTGCGGTGATAGTTCGATGCGCGCAGGATGGCTTCACAATGCGAATCATTAGCGTCATGGATCAGTTATCTTCTGAAATGGTTGCTGAGTTTCCCGAACGCGGAATGCAATGGGTAAAAGACCGGGTCGAAACGGTGGTCAGTGAAACCGGTGAGTACGTGCGCGAAAAGCCGACACAGTCTCTCTTCTATGCGTTTGCGGTTGGATACGTTTTGAATCGTCTGCCGTTGGCGCGTGTGTTAGCCGGACTTCTTCGTCTGCTTTTTATGGCACTAAAGCCCGCGGTCTTGGTTTACGGTGCGGCCAAATTGTACCGATCGGCGCAGGACCGGGAAGCGCTGCAGCCCTAGAGTTCAAACGGTTGATTGCTGACCGGGCAAACGCGGCAGGGGATATCACCCTTCCAGCGTAAACCCGATCTTCAACGTGACCTGCCAGTGCTCGATTTTGCCCTCGTCGATGTAACCGCGGGTCTCGGTCACCTCGAACCAACGCATGTTCCGAATTGTCTTACTCGCGCGCGAAAGGGCATTACGCACCGCTTCCTCCAGTCCATTTGGCGATGAGCCAACGATCTCAATTTTCTTGTAAACGTGTTCAGCCATCCGCCGATTATTTCGCAATTCGAAACGGTACACAACAAAAAGGCGGGGCGAGGAGCGGCGGTTTCGGCTCCGCAACTCCAGAGCAGTGGAGCGTCCTTTCTCGGGAAACTTTTCGGAAGGCGCACGCGGCACGCTTGGGCTACCTGACGGTTGTTCCGCAAATTTGGCTTTACAAACCAACACTCCTTCCCACAGCCTCTCGTCGTGCGAACATCGTTTGCAGTGTGGTTCCTGCTCACAGCTGCGTTGTGCCGCGTAAACGCTCAGGACCAGGAGAAAAAACTGGTCGATCGGCTGCTCAAGCCCGACATGGCACTACAGAATGATGCTCAAAATAAGAAATTCAGCGGCGACGGTTCGGCATCCATCAATAAACACGCAAATCTCGGAACCTTTTTCGTTCACCAGAAACCGAACTCGAAAAATTATTCCGGGGCACGAGATTTCTCGACCACGCAATTTTATTCTCAGACCTACCGCGGCGGACGGGCCGCCTATCAAGTTCCGTCACAGCAAACACTTCCAAATTCCAAGGCTACCTACGGAAGTCAGACCGTCCGCGGTGTTCGTGACGCACCACAGTCCGGAAAAAAGGTAGCCTCTCGGGCGTATGCAGGTAACCGCCCCTTTCTGAACGAAGGCACAAATCAGAAGTCGCTAAACAGACACACCGAGCCACTCACGATCGAGCAGGTGCGTGAGTTGTTGAACAAAAACAAGTAGCACTCGTTCAGGCGGGGCGGGTGCGCTATTCTGTGAACGCATCATGCAACCTGACGAAGCTCTGGCGTTGTTGAAACAAGGCGCAGCGCAGATCATCAATGAAAGCGAACTGCGCGAGAAGCTTGCGCAGGGCCGGCCGTTGCGCGTCAAACTCGGTGTGGACCCGACCACATCGGATATTCACCTTGGGCACACGATTGTTTTACGCAAACTAAGGCAGTTTCAGGACCTCGGGCACCAGGCGGTTCTCATCATCGGTGATTTTACCGGGATGATCGGCGACCCGAGCGGCCGGTCCGTTACGCGACCTCACCTGACGCATCAGGAAATAGTCACAAACGCGGCGACTTATCGTGAGCAGGCGTTTAAGATTCTTGATCCCGAACGTACAGAGACAGTCTGTAACGGGGACTGGTTTCGTGCCATGTCTTTCGAAGACGTCATCCGCTTGAATAGTCGCGTCACGTTGCAGCAGCTGTTGCAACGCGAAGATTTCAAAGCGCGTATCGACGAAAAGCGTCCAATCCGCGCCCACGAGGTTCAGTATCCAATTATGCAGGGATGGGACTCGGTAATGGTGAAAGCAGACGTGGAACTCGGAGGGACTGATCAACTCTTCAACATTCTCATCGGGCGCGATTTTCAACGAGAAGAAGGCATGCCGCAGCAGGTCGTTTTTCTGCTCCCGATTCTCGAAGGCTTGGATGGGTCCAAAAAAATGAGCAAAAGCCTGGGTAACTACGTCGCCATTAACGACTCTCCCTCAGAAATGTTCGGGAAACTGATGAGTATTTCGGACGAGCTGATGGCGCGTTATTACGACTTGCTTCTAGGAGGGGAACCGCCGGGGTATATGCACCCTCTGGACGCCAAGAAACACCTCGCGTTTGAAATCGTGCAGAGTTACCACTCGGCGGACGCGGCCAAAACAATACTCGATGAGTGGAACACGCGGTTCAGCCAGCGCGATTTGAAGAAAGCGGACCTGCCGGTCTTTTCACTGGGTGAACAACGAGACTTCTCGGCCGTCATGGTCGTGTCGGAGGTGTATCGAAAAGTCTTTCAGTCAGAAAGATCGCACAGCGAAGTCTCGCGATTGATCAAACAGGGAAGCGTCGAACTCGATGGAACGAAAATTCGCGATCCTAAGGCGAATGTCGCCCTTCACCCGGGCCAGATCCTGCGCCTCGACCGTAAACGTGCCGTGCGCATTACCTGACCCGGGTGACCCAAATTCCCTCTCGGCAATGATGTCTGCTACGCCGCTTCGTCAGGCGTGAGCTGGCTGAAGCACCGGCATAACCCGCGGGCGCTCCACGTAGCTTGATCTGATCCCCTCGAAATGCGCGCGGATGCTGCGCAGCTCGGCATTGACAAAGCTGTCCACAAAATGCAGACGCCGATCCAGCCAGGCGAAAAATTTGTTTTTGATTTCGTAGTGCACGGCGAGTGTGACCTCGGTGCAGTGCGGCCGAATTTCAGCGAAATCCACAATGCCCATCAAGCAGATGTTTCCGCCCACAGATTCGAATGCGTATTGAGTGGGCGAATCGCCATCTACCGACAGCAGCACAGTATGCGCTTCGAAACCGAAGGGTCCGCGAAAGCTGAAATCAACGGTCTTAGATGACGTCACGGTCGCCCGTGTCACCATTAAGAACTGGCGTCGATAAGATTGGATACTGGCCAGACGTGCTTTGCACTCGGCCACCGGTTGGCTCATGTGTAAGGTTTTTTCTAGGAGCATAGGTCTAATTGGTTTTCGCAGCTGTTTATGAGCAATGGCTATGCCAACTCGTCCGTCTAGGCGTTTTTGAGCACCAAACGCGCATCGTGTTCGTTTTTATTACAGCTCTTGTAACGATCGCAACACCGCGGGAGCCAATGGTATACGGCTTTTTCTTAGGTAACCCAGTCAGGCCACCTGTTTCATGCCATCCGTCACGGTAGTTGAGCGAGTGGCGCGAATTGTATCGATCATTGATCGAAAAATTTTCGCGCCATCTGTGCTGCCCAGTCGCGGATCAGAGGCGCGATCAGGATGCGGCATCAAACCAAAAACATTCCGTTCTCGGTTGCAAATCCCCGCGATGTTTTGGATTGAGCCATTTGGATTTGCTTCGGGAACGATTCGCCCCTGGCTGTCCGTGTAGCGCAAGACCACTTGTTCGTTGGCGCTCAGTCCACGCAGCGTTTGCGGGTCAGCAAAAAAACAGCCTTCCCCGTGCGCCACGGGCAGGCGCAGAAGCGTTCCTTTCGGACAAGCGTGAGTAAAGGGAGAGTCATCTATCTCAACGCGTGTAGTGACCATGTCACAAACGAACCGGAGCGAGCGATTTCGCACCAGTGCGCCCGGTAAAAGACCCGCTTCGCACAACACCTGAAACCCGTTGCAGGTTCCGAGCACGAGTTTGCCGGCACGCGCATCGCTGATCACCGCCTTCATGATCGGCGAAAAACGAGCGATGGCTCCGCAGCGAAGATAATCGCCGTAGGCGAATCCGCCCGGCAGTACGATGGCATCGAAACCGCCGAGCGAAGTTTCCTTATGCCAGACGTATTCCGCGTGCAATCCATCGAGTCCATTAATTGCCGCGACACAATCCTGGTCGCAATTGGAGCCGGGAAACTGAATGACCGCAAAGTTCATTTAATGTGCGCGTGCCCTTTGCTCCGCGTGGTAATCGTTCACCACGAGACATGCATGGATGACTCCCGGTATCCATCCGAGCAACGTCAAAATGATGCTAAGAAAGAAACTCGCGATGCGTCCAGTCATCAGCACTGCTAACGGCGGAAATATCACGCAGAAAAAATATCGCAGCGCTTTCATAACTTTTTCCGTTTCGCCTGAATCTTTCTTTTCGTCTCTGTGTTGTTTCCTGATTCGGTTTTCAGCAATTCGTAATCTTCGATCACGGGATTCGACAGCAAATCGCGACAAAGCTGGTGGAGTCGCGATTCAAGCTCGCCGTCGTGTCCTTCGATTTCGATCTCCATGTATTTCCCGATTCGAACACTGCGCACTTCGGGCATTCCCAAGTGGCGCATTGCGTCACGAACCGCATTTCCCTGCGGGTCGAGCACTGCGGCTTTTGGCATCACAATCACCCTGGCGTTCATCACCGCACAATATTGCGCCGATCTGCGGCCACAAGCGCAATCACTACCGTTACTTTAGGACCACAACATCAAGACTGCCGTTCCGTCGGAGAACGTTCACGCCTACATCTCCTTCGTCATGTCTGGTGAGCAAAAGATCAACACTTGCGTCTCCCACTTTCAGATCACGAATGCTGATTTGCGGAAGAAATTCCGGCAACAATGGCTTTGAAAACACCAGCCTTCGTTCTGAAGCAAACACCTCGAGACCGAGACATGCTTGCAGTACAAGAAATACAGCACCAGAGGCCCACGCCTGCGGAGCGCAGGCAACTGGATACAAGGTAGGCGCTTCACCGGGCCGTCGCGGAAAGCCGCAAAATAATTCCGGAAGCCGATGTAAATCAAAAAAGATGCTCGAGTCCATCATACCAGCGAGCACCATGGCAGCCGATTCCGTAAGCTCGTACCTGGCAAATCCTGCGGCGATCAGAGAATTGTCATGCGGCCAGATCGAACCATTGTGATATGACATCGGATTGTAGCGAGCCTCACTGCTGGCTACCGTGCGAATTCCCCATCCGGAAAACGATGTTTCGTCGGTCAGTGTAGCCGCGACGCGACGCGCGTGTTCCGCCGTCGCGATACCCGCGAAAAGACAATGACCAGCATTCGAACTTCGCACTCGGCAAGGCCTCTTGCTGCCGTCCAACGCCAACGCGTATGTGGAAATGTCTTCACACCAGAAGGTCTCCTCGAACCGCCGACGCAAGCTCTCGGCCTGGTTCTTCAGTTCTTCAGCGGCTGCGCTGTCGCCCAATAGCGCAGCGAGTTCGCTCGCCGCGAGTTTCGCCGCGTAAACATAACTCTGCACCTCGCAGAGGGCGATCGGCGCCTCAGCGAGAACGCCGTCACTATGAAAAACCGAGTCCTGGGAATCTTTCCAACCCTGCTGAATGAGACCGTGTTTGGACTTACGGCTGTATTCGACGAAACCATCATCGTCGGCGTCGCCATAGCGATCGATCCAGTCAAGTGCGCGCTGGACGTTGGACCAAATCGATTCCACGAAAGCGCGGTCGCCCGTCCGCTTGTAATACGCGCCTGCAAGCATCACAAAAAGTGGCGTCGCGTCTATGCTCCCGTAGTAGCGCCTGAACGGCACTTCACCCAGAATAGACATTTCGTCATCGCGGAATTCATGCAGCACCTTCCCCGGTTGCGCATCTTGTTCGGGCTCGTCCGCGTCGGCTTGATTAGCGGCCAGGTACGCCAGAACGCCGCGCGCGAGCGATGGATCGAACCACAAAGTCTGTAACGCCGTGATGATGCCGTCGCGCCCGAACACGGTGCTGAACCACGGAACACCAGCGTACGGATAGGGACCATAGCGCGTCTCTGTTCGCATCATGTGAAGGTCTGCCAGCGAACGGTTCAACCAATCGTTGAACTGTTCATTGTCAGCGCAAATCTGCGGTTCCCGAGCGCGGGTGCGTTGGAGCGCAGCGGTTGCCTCGTGCATGACCTTTTCGTATGACTCGCTCCCCCCACGCGAATCGCCGTCCACCTCGCATGCAATGGCCCATTGATGATTGGCATTCTCGCCAGGCTCCAAGTGGACCTGGCAGCTGACGATAGATTTGCTCATCCGCGATGGCTTTGGCTCGAACATAATTCGCGTACGGCGAAACCGTTGATCCAGTCCCTCATACCCGAGCACGAGTCCGTCGTCGGTGATCTCAGGTTCTAAGCGACGGCCATGATGCTCCCGACGCATCCCACGCAGCTCGAAAATATCGGCAAAATCAGCGTCGAATTCGATCGACAAAACAAAATCGACAGCTGCGCGTCCGTAATTATGAATGCGAAGCCGCTCGTGGCAGGCTTTGTCCCACAAAATCTTCGAGCGAAACACGTGTATCGTTCCTCTCGGAACTACTATTTCGCTGTCGCGCCAAACATCGGGATTCGTAGCGTCTACAGCAAGAACAGCGTTGTCCTCTCGGACCGTGGAGCTCAGGAGCAAAGGCCGATCCTTTCCGAGCTTCAAAGTCAGCCGGGATAGAAATCGCGTGTCTTGGTAAAACAAGCCGAGTTCGCCCGTCCCAAAGGTCTCGACATCGCCAAATCGATCGAAAACAGCATACATGTCGCCCTGTTTCAAAACCCGCGTCCGCACATCGACGCGGGCTGAAGAGGAACGAATGTAAAACTCGTTCCGGACACGAATCACTTCTCCCTTGGCCATTACGCGGCCTCCGACACTTGTTCGTTTCTCGCAGTCCGGCCCCCGATAACATTCATGCACACGCAACGACCGCGGGCGCACCACCACGCATTAGTCGCCGGATCTCCGCTTCTAAAGAGCTTCACTTCGTTCACTCGAAGCAGTTCCCCAGTTACATATGACACCACGTGTTCAGTTCCTCTGTGATATTTCGTCGGTACGCTTTCATAAAGCGGCGCCACCTGTGCGATTCTCATACTCAAAGTAAGCCTCTCCTCTTGAAATTCAGACCCAGCGCAACCGGGTCAAATCATCCGCGCGAAAAGCAGAGGCAGTTATTAGGCCGCCCTCAATCCTCGCGATTAAATTCCCCGCTTTGTATGTTCGATTGCGCCGACCTAAACGCGCGCACCGATTGGTTGCTCTTGCTCGGGGCGCCACTCGTTCAGCCCGACGTCTCGCGAACAACGTCACTCGCCTTTTTATCTTCCCGCAAACCCATGAAAACCGGTGCACGCAATTTTCCGTCGCGCGTCCACTCTGCGAATTTGATCTCAGCGACAAACTTCGGATTGATCCACTGTATTTTTTTCATCATCGACGGTGTAATGCCGAGCACCCATTGCCCGTTTTGCTTTGACGGCAGATCGACAAACGGACAGTCGGCACGTTCTTCAGCGCGGAATTTCTTGTGCAATGCGGCCAGTAATTTCGTCGAAAATCCGGTGCCGACCTTTCCGGCGAACACGAGATCGCGAGCTTTGTAGTAGCCGGCGAGAATCGCGCCGAAATATTTGCGCGCTCCCTGCGGCGGAGTGTATCCGCCGATGACGAATTCCTGTTCATTGACGCATTTGAGTTTGATCCATGCACCGCTCCGCCGGCCGGATTCGTAAACGGAGTTGGATAATTTGCCGATAATTCCTTCCAAGCCACGGCGCTGCACCTCCCCGAGGAGTTGCCTGGCATCGCCACCGATCGCGCCGGAGTATCGAATCCTGGGGTCGTCTGCCCCGGCACACAGTTTCTCCAAGACATTTTTCCGCGCTTCTAATGGCACAGAAACGAGACTCTTGCCGTCGAGCTGGAGAAGGTCGAAAGCATAGAAATAAACGGGCGATTTTCGGCCATCCATCTCGCGCGCTTGCAAAAGCTGGAACGACGAACGGCCCTGCTCATCAAGCGCGACCACTTCGCCATCAAGGACACATTCATCTGCGGCTAGATTTTTGACGATATCGACGACCTCAGGAAAACGCGCGCTCAAATCGTTTTGATTTCGCGACAGCAACGAAACTTTTGCGCCGTCCTTGACCGTAATTAGCCGGATGCCGTCGAACTTAAGCTCATAAATCCAGTCCCCCGTTGTTGGCGGTTTCTCCACCAGTTTCGCTTTCATCGGTTCGACGAAACGCGGTTTTGCGGCTGGCAAACTTGATAGAGACAGCTCGCCGAGCCGTCGTTCCGCCTCTCCTGGAACAGTGTCTCGGCGCGCTCGGCGACCGCGCCCGGCAGGTTCACGTTTTACTTTTTTTTTAATCGCCTGGCGAATTCGCGCCTTGAATTGCGACGTCGCACTCTGGTCTTCCACGCGATTCGATTGCCACTCGGCATCCCGCGCGTCCGCGATTTGTTTCATCGTTCGGCCAGTCTTAACCGATTGGTCTTCGAGCTTGCGTGAAATTGGTTTTGCGTCGTCGCCCGTCTTTAGGATCAGCCACTGATTTTTTTCGCCTTCGCGGCCGCGGATACGCACGAGGGTCCATTCGCCTTTTGCTTTTTTCCCATCGAGGAGGAGGTGCAGCTTGCCTTCGCGCAACGATTTCACGGGTTGCTCGCCATAAACGTAATAGGTGCCGCGGTCCCAGACCATCACGGTGCCTCCGCCGTACTGCCCTTCGGGAATCACTCCCTCGAACGCTTCATATTCAATGGGATGATCCTCGACTTCGACAGCAAGATGTTTTTCGCCGCGGGTCCAAGGAAGCCCCTTGGGCAACGCCCACGATTTCAGCACGCCTTCCATTTCCAGGCGAAAGTCGTAATGCAAACGGCGCGCAGCATGCTTTTGAATGACGAACCGCGACGCGCCTTTCACCTTTTTCGGAGCCGGCTTGCCTGCCGGCTCGCTAGTCTTTTTGAAGTCGCGTTTTCGTTGGTATTCGGTCAGCGCCATTCCAACCAAATAAACCACGGATCACGTGGATCGCACGGATTTCGACAGGGTGGATCGGCTTCTCCCGAAGACGATTGTCAGCTCATCGTCGAGACACAGATATCAGACGGACAAGCCGCAGCAGTTATACAACGCGTTGAGACAACGTGTTCCGCCTACCCTTCGTTAGGCAGCGGCTCGCCGACTAAATACCGGACGAAACGCCGAATGACGATGTTCTCGCCCAGTTCGGCAATTTTGGAAGTCAGCAAGTCGCTAATTGTCAGATCGGGATTTTTAATGAAGCCCTGCTCGAGCAAGCAAACGGTGGTATAGAATTTTTCGAGTTTGCCATCGACAATTTTGTCCGCAACGTGCGCCGGCTTGCCTTGCACTTGTGCCTTGTAGATTTCTCGTTCCGCCTCGATCAGATTGCCCGGCACATCGGCGCGGCTCACGTAGAGCGGGTGGGCAGCGGCGATATGCAGTGTGATATCTTTCACGAACTCTCGAAAATTCTCGTTTCTCGCCACGAAATCGGTCTCGCAATTCACCTCCACGAGCACACCAACCTTGCCCTGCAGATGAATGTATGAGGCGACGATTCCCTCTTTTGCGGCACGCGTCGCCTTTTTTGCGGCGGTGGCTATGCCTTTCGTGCGCAGAATCGTTTCGGCCTTCTCCAAGTCGCCAGCGCTCTCGACGAGAGCTCGCTTGCAATCCATGAATCCGGCATTGGTTTTTTCACGGAGTTGCTTGACCAGTTTTGGATCGATTTCGGTTATTGCGTTCATTAGGTACTTAGAATCGTTGAGGCTTCAGAAAGTTAAACCGCTGAAGCAGCTGGCGTCAGGCCGATACGCCTGCCATTTCCACCTGTTCGCGGACGCGAGCCTCGCTGCTGGCCGAAACAATCGCATCGACCAGTTTTTGCAAAATCACCCGGATTGCACGGATGGCATCATCATTCCCGGCAATCGGATAATCGATGAGTTCGGGATCAGCGTTGGTATCCACGATCGCGACTACCGGGATCCCGAGGCGACGTGCCTCCTTGACGGCGTTTTCCTCTCGTAGCGTGTCAATTATCACGAGCACATCGGGCAGTGCTGACATCTCGAGGATCCCCTCAAGGTTGCGCCTGAGTTTTGCAGCCTCACGATTCAACGCAGCCAATTCTTGTTTCCCCATTTTCTTGTATTCCGGCGACTGCTCGATCTGCTCGATGTATTTCAATCGGCCGATGCTTTTGCGGATCGTAGCAAGATTCGTCATGGTACCGCCCAGCCAGCGTTGGTTCACGTAGAATTGCCCGCACGCCAATGCGGCTTCTTTTATTGCTTCCTGTGCCTGTTTCTTGCAGCCGACAAACAAGATCCGGCCGCCGCGGCGCGCAACCTCCTGGAGGAAATCGGTTGCCCGCCGGAGTTGCCTCACCGTTTCATCGAGATTGATGATGTAAATCTGATTGCGCTGTTCAAAGATGAACGGCTTCATCTTTGGATTCCAACGCTTCGTCTGGTGTCCAAAATGAACGCCAGCTTCCAATAATTCAGGTACTAATTCTGTGGTATCTGCCATAAGAGAAATTCCCGATGGCGGGAGCTTTCAGAGCGGGGCGTGAAGATGCTATAGCCCGCGTCGCTGCGCAACTTGAAATTCAGCTCTGCTCGGGTCGCCACTAACTGCTGCGTTGGGAGCGGTGATAACGGGACTTTGGATGCCGATCCTCAACATCGCCAGGCGCAAACCGCGATTTCGGGGACGAGGGAACCGTAGGACGAGTCTTCCTTCCCAGCAGGATGTGGATCAGCAACAAAATTGGCAAAACCAAGCCTACGGCGAGATGAATCCAACTCGTCCAAGCGCGCAGTCTTTCGCCGCCCGCGTAATAAAGGCCATAGCCACTTATGGTCAAAACCGCCAAGGCACTCAGAAACACC
Organism: Candidatus Udaeobacter sp.; assembly: GCA_045809725.1. Lineage (GTDB taxonomy): Bacteria > Verrucomicrobiota > Verrucomicrobiia > Chthoniobacterales > UBA10450 > Udaeobacter. Next base: position 15,547 of record JBJMXF010000184.1, read on the forward strand.
GACCCGTTTATTCGGTTACGGCCCGCGCGCCACGCGAATCGCACATGCACGTTCAAGAGCATCCCGACCAGAACTAAAACTGCCATCGCCGCACCGCCATGAATTTTCATCGCCCACGCCTTCGCGCTCATTTCAAAATCGCCAGGCGACGCAACAAAATAATTCCAATATGCCCATGCCACTCCGCTCAAAAAAACCAGCGCCAACACGGCGTAGAGAAAGTATCTCTGCAGGCGCTTCAATCGAATCGAATCCGGTCGCGGGTGTCGCATGATGAGCGAAACATCCATAATGGCGCACCATCGCGCTCAAGCAACAACGCGTCGGCATGATACCGGGCGAGCAAGGGCCGAGATTTCTCCCGTAGGATGAATACAATTTTGGTCAAAGCATCAGCTATCATGCAAGCGGAGGCTGCCACGCTGACGCTGATTAACTTTCGCGAAGATCGACGTGTGCGGCCGTCGAGCAGCGGACTGACTACCGCTCCGCCACATTTTCTCTGAGCAAAATAAATTGCGGACGTGGCCAGGGCACGGTCACACAACTTGATTGCGCCTGCCAGCTGCATGGGCTCGTCAGGACGACGCAAATGGACCAGTTCGGATTTCAATCCAAAAACGCGCAGGTCTCCGCCGGCATTCACAACTCCCGATGGAACCCCTGCGCGTTTTAAAGCTTCAACTGCGCGATCGACCGCAAAACCCTTGGCAATGCCGCCAAGATCGATAGTCACGCGCTGTCGAAATCGAACGGTGCAATTTTTTTCGAGAACAATGTCGCGCCAGCTCCCTTCGCTCACATTCTGGTACCGTCGCGGAAGATAATTCCACTGCATCAGTTTCCGGGCGACCGTGATGTCAAAAAGGCCGTCACTTTCATGCGACAATTTTTGTGCCGCTCGCAAGACACGCCACGTCCAGGGATCAACCGTCACTTTGCGCTGAAGTGCTTCACAATTGATCCTCGAAATATCGCTGGCCGGATGATGAAAACTCATTTGTCGATCCACCCTGGCGATGGCCGCGAATGCGCGATCGATAGCGCCATGCAATTTTGCGTCGCTATCTCCTCGGGCAGTGATCTCAACGAACGTGCCGAGAGAAGGACGGGCCCGTCGCACCCTATTTGAGGCAGGTCTCATACGTTGCGAGGATGCGATGAATGCCCTCGGTCACGTGCCGGCATGAAAGCGTCGCGCCACTGATATTGTTGATGCCTTGATTTAGCGCGAATCGCGACTGCGGCCCTTTCCCGACGAACTGCTTTCGCCAATCAGGATTGCGAATTTCGCCACCATAACTTTCCCGGTAATTCAAAATTTCGATTTGCTTAACCGTTCCCTCTGGCGATAGCGCCACTGCATAATCGATTACGAGATGTTTGCCGATGACGTAGTCGACAATGAAAAAGCCACGAAGTTTTCCATTTTCCATTGCACGCCAGATTTCCTGGCCGCGCAAAAGTTGTTTCTGTCCAGTTTTCGCCTCGATTGCTTTGATCTGAGCGGGCGTAAACTTAACGTGCGCGGGAACAAATTGATCGCACTCGGGAAAGCACAACTTCTGCGCCGCCGAAACAGTCAAGTATTGCTCTGCATATGAAGGCAGCGGAACAGTGACGCTGATCGCCGCAGGCAAGATCCAGCGCGGAATGTGACTCATGCCAGTTGATTGACCGCTCTCTTAGAAAAAGAAACCGACCGCCCCGAGCAAATGATCCGCGCGCGGCGAGTCCGGCGCATTGTCGAGCGCGAATTGATAGTCGATTTTCAAGACGACTTGTGGCGTTGGGAACAGAGCCATGCCAAGAGTGTGAAATTGTCGCTGGCCCTGACCCGTTGGCAAGTTCTCATCGATTCCGGCGAATCCGCCAGTCTGCAAATTCTCGTATGTGTAACGATAAAACGGCACGAGTTCCCAGCCGTTGTGCACGTAGTCGCTAAGATCAATATGATAGGCGGCCTCGAGCGAAAAACCCCAGAGGTTTTTACCTACATTATTTTCCGGATCACCGTCGTTGTTCGCACGGAGATTGCCCGGCGTGCCGATGATTGCGTCAACTACTTCACCACGAAACTCGAAACCGGTTCTCGGCACGCGGTAACGCACCTCGGTATCGAGCATGGTCACGCTGTTATGGCCTAACGAATGGCCATCATCACCATACGCACCCCGTGGCGTAACGTTCGGAGTAAAGAAAACACTCGAGCTTCCGTTTAACCCGGGAAGAAAGGGAGGCGTGTAACTCAGACGCAGCGCAAAGCCAGGCGCGTTCTTGGTTTGATTGAAATCGCCGATCGGCGTGCGAGCGAGACCGAGAGCTTCGGTCCCGCTGATTCCTCCTTCGTAAAAGGAGCCATCATCGGGCACGCCGCCGTTTTGACCGATATCTTCCAACCCCGTGTTGATCTGGAATTGATAGTTCAGATTGTTGACGATCTTACCGTAGATACTCGTGCTGCCTTCGAACCAAGTTGTAGGGATCAGTCCATCATCTAACTCCGGCCGATTCACGCTATAGAACTGCGTCGGCTCGTGAAAAAGGTTGATGAAGCCGAAAGGCACGACATCGACACCGGGCGAGCGCCAATTGAAGTGCTCATTGAACAGGAAGTCGACGTAGGCTTGTTCGAGCTCCACCGCGCCGGTGAGCTTGTCATCTGCGTCGTCGGCGATGCCGCCGTGTTCGAATTCGATCTCGGCATTGAAGATTATGTTATCAGTGATTTGATACGTGGGCAGTAGCACGATGCGTTGGGCATCAAATCCGTTCTTCCATCCCCCCGATGACGCCTCATTGCCCCCAAACTTCAATTCGCCATAAGCGCCGATGCTCAACACAGCATGACTGCGATAGCCAAGTCCGAAAAGAGGCTTGCCGGCCGAAGAACTGATTTCTTCGGCGGTTACGACCGCGTTGTTCTCGTTCGGGATCATTGTTGCCTTATCGGACGATTTCGTTGTGGTGGAAGCCGCCGCCGTTTTTTCGCTTCGGATGTCGCCGTTTTCATAACGCTCGAGGCGCTTTTCCAGCGATGCTACTTTCGCTTCAAGCGCTTTCATCTCTTTGAGCAACTCGGCGTTAACGGCTGCTTGTTGATCGGAAGATTCAGCAAAAGACAAGTTGACGATTAGGAGGATGGCGCCACAAACTGTCAGCAATAGCTTCATTGCTCCAAGCCTAACGGAACAGAGCAAAGCTCGCTGCCGGAGCGTTGCTAATTTTTAGCGATCAATTGCAGCTGCCCATCAGGAGCATTCGTGCGTGGCGACATTCTTTTCTGCGTACCGCGCGAGGATCCAACAAAGATCGGAAAGACGGTTCAAATAGCGGAGGATCTCCGGATTTGTATCGGACACCGCAGCCACGCGACGCTCAGCCCGGCGGCACGTCGCGCGCGCAAGATCGAGAGTGGCAGAGGTCGCATTTTTGCCGGGGATCACCCAGTCCTTCGGATAAAGTTTTTTGTCTTTCTCGAGATCGAAAATGATCGCTGAAACACGGTCCACCATCTCCGCAGTGGTGAGCTGAAACCCATCTTTAAGATACCGCTCCTGATCGCCTGGGGCCGTTGCTAATTCTCCCATGAGAACGATCAGATCGTGTTGTACGGCAAAAATTTCGTCGGAAACGAATTTGTTGGTCGCAATGGCCCGAGCCAAACCAAGCGCGGCGGTCAGCTCATCGACACAGCCGTAAGCGTCGACGCGCGGATCGGCTTTTGATAACCGCCGTCCGTACATCAGCGACGTTTCGCCTTTGTCGCCAGTTTTGGTGACGATCGACACGAAACCACACTGTAGGGCGTTTCTGTCAAACGCCAATCCCGGTTGAAGGCGTCTACACAGACGCCCTATAACACCAGCCTAACCGATCGCAGGTTGCGGTTCGGCTTCTTCGATCACTGGCGCCCCAACCGGCTCGCCTTTTTCCACCAGCTTAAGCTGACGGTGTTCCGGGAACCCGGTTCCGGCAGGAATCAGGTGGCCCATGATGACGTTTTCCTTGAAGCCGCGCAGCCTGTCGATTTTGCCAAGAGTCGCCGCTTCTGTAAGAACGCGTGTCGTATCCTGGAACGAAGCCGCAGAAATAAAGCTGTCAGTTTCCAACGAAGCCTTCGTGATCCCGAGCAGTACCGGGACAGCCTCCGCAGGCTTCCCGCCTTTCTCCACGACTTTCTTGTTCTCTACGTCGAAGTCGAGTTTATCGACCTGATCGCCCCAGAGCAGCGCGGTATCGCCGGGATCGGTGATTTTCACCTTGCGCAACATTTGGCGCACGATGATTTCGATGTGCTTATCGTTGATCTCCACGCCCTGGAGCCGATAGACCTCCTGCACCTCGTTGACCAGATGCTCCTGCAGCTCCTGCGGGCCGCAGACTTCCAAAATCTCGTGCGGCACAACGGGGCCCTCCGTCAGTTGTGAACCCTTCTTCACAAAATCGCCTTTGAAAACGATGATGTGCTTGGTGAGGGGAATGAGATGCTCTTCTTCAGCGCGCGTGTCTGGATCTTTCAAAATCAAGCTACGCTTGCCGCGTACGGTTCCACCCAGCTCAACGACGCCGTCGATCTTGGCAATCTCAGCCGCATCCTTTGGTCGACGAGCTTCAAATAATTCCGCAACGCGCGGCAGCCCGCCCGTGATATCCTTGGTCTTTGCGACTTTGCGTGGAGTTTTCGCCAGCAACGCACCTGCCCGTATCTTCTGACCCTCCTCGACGATGACGTGAGCGCCCGCGGGGATTGAATAGCTCGCGAGCACTTCCTTTTTGTCGTCTACAACAACCACTTGCGGGTGCAGGTCTTCCTTGTGCTCGATGACCATGGTGCCCATGAGGCCTGTGGCTTCATCGACTTCGCGTTTAATCGTAACTCCGGCGATCATGTCGCGGAATTCGATCTTCCCGCCTTTGTCGGTGAGGATCGGCACGTTGTACGGATCCCATTGCACAAACGTTTCGCCCTTCTTCACAGACGCGCCGTCCTCCTTGGAAATCACTGAGCCGATGACGACGTTGTAGCGCTCCAATTCGCGGCCCTCTTCATTGTGTACGCTGATCGAACCATTTTTGTTCAACACGATCCAACTCTTGTCGAGTGCCTGCACCGTCCGCAAATCATTGAACTGCACCGTGCCGTCATTCTTCGCCTTGATGATCGGTTGCTTAAATGTCTGACTGGCCGTGCCGCCGATGTGGAACGTGCGCATCGTCAACTGCGTCCCCGGTTCGCCGATGGACTGCGCGGCGATAATGCCGACAGCTTCACCGAGCTTCACGAAGTCGCCGGTGGCAAGATTGCGACCGTAGCACATCGCGCAGACGCCTCGACCACACTCGCATGTGAGTACCGACCGGATCTTGAGTTGCTCAACGCCGATCCGTTGTAGGTCCGCTGCGATCTTCTCGTCGACGTATTGGTTTGCCTTAACGATCTTTTTCTTTTTATCCACCGGATCGCCGATTGTTTCGCAGCTGACACGACCGATGATGCGCTGGCCAAGGTCGACGACTTCCTCGTCGCCTTCGTAAATAGAGCGAACCACGATGCCGTTTACGGTCCCGCAATCGTCTTTAACGATGATGACGTCCTGTGCCGCATCGACGAGCTTGCGGGTGAGATAACCGGAGTCCGCGGTTTTTAGCGCCGTATCGGCAAGACCTTTGCGGGCACCGTGGGTGGAAATGAAGTACTCCAGCACGGTGAGCCCTTCGCGGAAATTTGAAGTGATCGGTCGCTCGATGATTTCGCCGCTCGGCTTGGCCATCAAACCGCGCATGCCCGCGAGCTGGCGTACCTGTTGCCGATTGCCGCGCGCACCGGAATCGACCATCAAATTGATCGGATTATACTCTTTGCGATCCTGATTCTCCTCGATCTCACGGAACATCACACTCGAGATTTGATCGCCGGCGTGCGTCCAGATATCGATGATTTTGTTGTACCGCTCACCATCGGTGATAATGCCGCGGCGATACTGCTGGTCCACCTGCTTGACCTGCTTGTATGCGTTCTCCAACTCGGATTCTTTCCGCTTTGGAATGATCATGTCCTCAATGCCAATCGAGATACCGGCGCGAGTCGCTTCTCTAAACCCGAGTTCTTTCAGCTTATCCAGCGTGGCCACGGTAACTGCAGGGCCAGCGATTTGATAGCAACGCCAAATGATGTCGCTGAGTTGTTTCTTGCCCGCCGGCTTGTTAAAGAAACCAAGTTCTTTCGGCCAAATTTGACTAAAAATAACGCGACCAGCCGTTGTCTCGAGAATGTTGACATCGGAATTTCCAAAAATAGTTTGCTGCCCGCGGTCCGGGTTCTTAAACAAAATTCGATCATGCGTTTTGATCGAGCCGTCCACCATCGCGAATTCGACTTCCGACGCTTCCGCAAACAGCGGCACATGACGGCCATCCTTCTTCATTGTCCGCGGGTTTTGCGTTATGTAGTAGCAACCGAGGGTGATGTCCTGACTGGGCGTGGTGATCGGTTTACCGCTGGATGGAGAGAAAATATTGTTCGGAGCGAGCATCAGCATGCGCGCTTCCAACTGTGCCTCGACCGATAGCGGAACGTGTACTGCCATTTGGTCGCCATCGAAGTCGGCGTTGTAGGCGGTGCAAACGAGGGGATGAATGCGAATGGCTTCACCCTCGATCAACTGCGGTTCAAATGCCTGAATCGAGAGACGGTGCAGAGTTGGGGCACGATTCAGGAGCACAGGATGGCCCCTGGTTACTTCGTCGAGAATATCCCATACTTCAGGCGTCTGGCGCTCAATCATTTTTTTCGCGCTGCGTACTGTGTGGACGTACCCGAGATCTTTGAGCCGACGAATGATGAACGGCTCGAAGAGAACCAATGCCATCTTCTTCGGCAGCCCGCACTGATTCAGCTTGAGCTCCGGACCAATGACAATTACCGAGCGGCCCGAGTAATCGACGCGTTTGCCTAACAAGTTCTGACGGAAGCGGCCGCCTTTGCCCTTGAGCATGTCGCTCAGCGATTTGAGAGGACGATTACCTGCGCCAGTCACTGCGCGACCATGCCTGCCGTTATCGAACAAAGCGTCGACGGCTTCCTGCAACATGCGTTTTTCGTTGCGGATGATGACATCCGGTGTCTTCAGCATCAGCAGATTCTTGAGCCGGTTGTTACGATTGATCACGCGACGATAAAGATCATTGAGGTCGGACGTGGCGAAACGTCCACCTTCCAACGGCACTAAAGGACGCAAATCCGGCGGAATCACCGGCAGCACCTCGAGGATCATCCACTCGGGCCGCGCGCGTGAACTCTGGAAGCCTTGAACCAGCTTCGTACGTTTCGCCAGTTTCTTGCGAATCTGCTTGCTCTTCGTCGCTCCCATGGCCTTCTCCAGCTCTTTGTTGAGCTTGTTCAGGTCGATCTCGGAGAGAAGTTTCTTGATTGCTTCGGCACCCATCCCGGCAGTGAAATCTTCTCCGTATTGTTCCTGCGCTTCACGATATTCGACTTCGTTCAGCAGTTGTGTTTTCTGCAACGGCGTCTTGCCCGGATCGATTACGATGTAGTCTTCGTAGTAAATCACGCGCTCAAGCTGACGCGCACTCATGTCCAGCATGAGTCCGATCCGCGAAGGCATGCATTTGTAAAACCAGATGTGCGAAACCGGCACCGCCAGCTCTATGTGCCCCATCCGTTCACGACGGACGCGGGCGAGTGTAACTTCCACACCGCAACGGTCGCAGATCACGCCTTTATGCTTGATGCGCTTGTATTTTCCGCAGGAGCACTCCCAGTCCCGAGTCGGTCCAAAAATTCGCTCGCAGAAAAGTCCCCCCTTTTCGGGTTTAAAGGTGCGGTAATTAATTGTCTCCGGGTTTTTGACTTCGCCTTTGCTCCACGAGCGCATGGTGTCGCTCGAGGCGATGCCAATTGCGACTTGATCAAAACCTACTGGGCGTTCTTCGCCCACTAACTCACGCCAGGAATGTTCGTTCATGATTTCTCCGAATAAGTTGTGAAACTAAAATTACGCGACGCTTTCCAGAAAGGTGGGCGCCTGGCTGCCGACCTTCACGTCAAGACCAAGGCTCTGCATTTCCTTGATCAACACGTTGAAGGATTCTGGCGTCCCAGCTTCGAGCGAGTTGTCGCCCTTAACGATTGACTCGTAGATACGGGTCCGGCCCTGCACGTCGTCGGACTTAACTGTCAGCAATTCCTGCAACGTATAGGCAGCACCATAAGCCTCCAGCGCCCAGACCTCCATTTCGCCGAAGCGCTGGCCGCCATACTGCGCTTTACCGCCGAGCGGCTGTTGAGTAACAAGCGAATACGGTCCCACCGCGCGCGCGTGAATCTTGTCCGCCACAAGGTGGCCGAGCTTCATCATGTAGATGTGCCCAACCACGACTTCCTGATCGAACGGATCGCCAGTGCGACCATCGAACAGACGCGCCTTTCCGTTTTCCTGCACCCAGGTGAAGCCTTCTTTCTTTTTGGCCTCTCGCAGGTAATCGCGAATTTGTTTTTCCTTGATTCCATCGAAGACGGGAGTGGCCACTTTGAATCCAAGTGCTTTGGCAGCAACGCCGAGGTGGGTCTCCAAAACCTGACCCACATTCATACGGCTCGGAACGCCTAACGGGTTAAGGACGATATCGACCGGTGTTCCGTCCGCGAGAAAAGGCATGTCTTCCTCGGGCACGATGCGCGCCACGACGCCTTTGTTGCCGTGACGGCCGGCCATCTTATCGCCAACACTCAGCTTCCGCTTGCTGGCGATGTAAACTTTGACCTGTTTGATTATCCCCGGTTCGATCTCCTCGCCGCTTTCCACCCTGTCGGTCGCGCGATCCTTCTCCAGTTCCAGTTCGGCGAACTTGTGTTCGTATCCGCCGATGATTTCGCGAATTCGATTCCGAATCGGGCTGGGATCGATTTCGATGTGATCGTGGGCAGTGGCCAATTTTCGTAAAAGCGTTTTAGTAATTTTGCGATTGGCCGGGATAATGATTTCACCGCTCTTGGCGTTCACGACGTCGAGCGGAATTTTTTCGCCCAGCAAGACGTTGGAAAGTGAATCGGTGAGCTGCTCAATGAGCCCTTCTCTCTTGCGCTTATGGTCTTCGCCAATGCTCTTGAGCTGCCGTTTAGTTTCCGCAGGAGTAAGCTTCTCGCGTGAAACTTCGCGGCGGGATGAAACTTTCACGTCCATCACGATGCCGTACGTTCCGGAAGGCACGGTAAGTGACGTGTCTTTTACATCGGCGGCTTTCTCTCCAAAGATTGCCCGAAGCAACCGCTCTTCCGGAGCCAGTTCCGTCTCGCTCTTCGGCGTAATTTTTCCAACCAAAATGTCGCCGGGCTTCACCTCCGCGCCAACGCGCACGACACCATCTGGACCGAGATTGCGTAAAGCTTCTTCGCTTACATTGGGAATATCGCGCGTGATTTCTTCGGGGCCCAGCTTCGTGTCGCGTGCGCCGATCTCAAACTCATCGATGTGAATGGAAGTATAAACGTCTTCCTTCACAACCTTCTCTGAGATCATGATCGCATCCTCGAAGTTGTAGCCATTCCACGGCATGAACGCGACGAGCACGTTGCGGCCGAGCGCCAGTTCGCCACGATCGGTGTTCGGCCCATCGGCAATGACTTGGCCGCGCTTCACATGCTGGCCTTTGCGAACGATCGGTTTCTGATTCACGCATGTGCCGGCGTTTGATCGCATGAATTTCCGGAGTTCGTAAACGTAGGTGCCGGACTCGGAATCGGTTTTTATTTTCTTTTTGCTCTCGGGCAAATGGCCGTCTTTCGTGACAACAATCTGGTCAGCCGTGACTGAAGCGACCTTGCCGCTATCGATCGATAGAACAACTGCGTGCGAATCACGTGCAACTTTCTCTTCAAGACCGGTGCCGACCAGCGGCATCTCGGAAACAATCAGCGGCACGCCCTGACGTTGCATGTTGGAACCCATCAGCGCGCGATTCGCGTCGTCGTGTTCCAGGAAGGGAATCAGGCCGGCTGCGACCGAAACGAGCTGCTTCGGGGAGACGTCCATGTAATTCACCTTCGACGGGTCGACTTCAAGAAAATCGCCTCGATAACGCACCGAAACTTTTTCACCGGTGAAATGGCCTCGTCCATCAATGGGGGCGTTTGCCTGCGCGACGAGGAAGTTCTCTTCGCGGTCAGCAGTGAGATAATCGATTTCATCGGTGACCCGGCCGTTCGTCACCTTGCGATAAGGCGTTTCGATAAAACCAAACTCATTGATGCGCGCGAACGTGCTCATTGAGCTGATCAAACCAATGTTTGGGCCTTCGGGCGTCTCGATCGGACAAATACGGCCGTAGTGCGACGGATGAACGTCGCGCACTTCAAACCCGGCGCGCTCGCGGCTCAGGCCTCCAGGGCCCAGAGCAGACAAACGTCGCTTGTGCGTCAATTCCGCGAGAGGATTGGTTTGATCCATGAACTGCGACAACTGTGATCGACCGAAGAAGTCTCTAATGACTGCGCTCAGCGCTTTGGGATTGATGAGCTTTTGCGGCGTCATCCCATCCACATTGATGTCGAACAGCGTCATCCGCTCCTTCACGAGACGCTCTGTGCGAGCAAGGCCGACCCGGCACTGGTTGGCCAGTAATTCGCCCACGGTCCGCACGCGCCGGCTGCCAAGATGATCAATATCATCCAGCGTGCCTTCCCCGCGCCGCAGATTGATCAAATATTTGATCGCGGCGATAAAGTCTTTGTCGGTCAGGATGCGCTCGGAAGAGTCGACGTTAATTCCGAGCTTCTGATTAATTTTATAGCGACCCACTCGGCCGAGATCGTATTTCTTCGGATCGAAAAAGAGTCGTTTCAGTAAAGCGCGGGCATTGGCTACGGTCGGCGGATCGCCCGGACGGAGACGGCGGTAAATGTCTTTGAGAGCCTCTTCCTGGTCGTGCGCCGGATCCTTTCTGAGCGCCTTCACGATCGTGTCATCGTTCGAGATGTCGATCACCTTTGCCTCATGAATATTCAGCGCAATGATCTGACGAACGGTTGCGAGGGTCAGAGGCTCAAAGGCGCGTGCCACCGTCACCTCGCCATCGCGGATATCTGCTGTGAGCACTTTGCTGGCGAGCTGTTCTTCGTCGAGTTTGTCGCTCAACTTCAGGGTCTCGATGTTGTAAAAAAGTTTGATGACGTCCTCGTCAGAGCCATACCCGAGTGCGCGCAGGAAAGTCGTCGCGAGAAATTTTCGGCGGCGCTTGCGCCGGTCGAGATAAATGTAAAGCAGGTCAGCCGTATCGAATTGCACCTCGATCCACGAACCGCGATCGGGAATGATGCGGAAGCTGTAGAGAACCTTGCCGTTTACGTGGACGGTGGATTCAAACGCGATGCCGGGAGAACGATGCAACTGGCTTACCACGACGCGTTCCGCCCCATTGATAACGAACGTACCCTGCGGCGTCATGAGCGGGATCTCGCCCATGTATACTTTCTCTTCCTTTGTGCCTTTCTCCTCTCGCAACTGGAACGTCACGTGCAGCGGCGCGCTGTAGGTTTGCCCTTCGCGTTGCGCTTCCAAGGGCGACAATTTTGGTTCACCGATATCGTAGTGGCTAAAATCAAGGACGGCCTTCTCATCGTAGCTTTCGATGGGAAAAACCTCCTTGAAAACGGCCTGAAGCCCCTGATTCTTGCGCTTCGAATACTGGACGTCTTTCTGAAGAAAATCGACGTATGAATTCGCCTGAACCTCAATGAGGTTGGGCGGTTCGATGGCTTCCTTGATACTTCCGAAGTAAATGCGTTCCGACATAGTGCTTAAGCTCACGAGCTAAAACCTCACACCGGCTCCACCAAACGCTGACCGACGCAGGCAGGTTTACCGGTTCTGGGATAGGCGAAGAGCGCGAAAATGCCACCAAAACGGTGAGCTGTCAAATTGACGACCTCCGTCTCGTAGCCGGTAATGTAATTTGCCTTGTTAACGCCGGGGTAAAAATACGTCTGGCGGGCTGTAGTGGGTTTTAACGCTATTATGGATCCGGCGCCGCGCAACAGATTTTATGTTCCGACAGCGCCTGATTTGATCTGTTTATTTGATTTCGACCTTTGCGCCTGCGGCCTCGACCTTTTTCTTGATCTCATCCGCTTCCTGCTTGGTCACGCCTTCCTTGAGCGTTTTAGGCGCGCCTTCTACGAGGGCTTTTGCCTCCGCAAGCCCGAGGCCGGGAACCGCGCTCCGCACCTCTTTAATCACGGCAATTTTGTTTGCGCCCATCTCTGCCAGGACCACGTCAAAGGTGGTCTTTTCCTCCGCTGCTGGAGCTGCTGCCCCGGCGGATGCTCCCGCACCGGGTCCAGCTGCGACTGCTACTGGCGCAGCGGCACTGACGCCCCATTTTTCCTCAAGCTGCTTGACCAATCCAGCAATCTCCAGAACGGAAAGATTGCTGAGTTGCTCTACTATTTTATCTGTATCTGCCATTTTGTGTTTTCCTCCAGTTGCCGCCTCCGAAAGCCTTCGAAGAATTAAAGCCGGTAGCCACCAGCTCGGACAATTTCGTTTGTGTTCGATTTGTCCGGCAGACAAATTGCCTGCCGGACAAAATTCATGCGGGTGGCGCGCCTTCCTTTTCGGCTTTCGCGTTCAATAGCCGCGCTAACGCCGCAGCCGGTTCGTTGAAGAGACGTGCTAGACGCGTCGCCGGGGACAACAGCAGCCCCAGCAATTGCGCCTGCAAAATTTCGCGCGCCGGCAATTCCGCCAAAGTTTCTAATTCCCCAGCGGAAAGCGCCGCGCGATCGACAAAACCAATCCTGAGTGCAGCCAGCTTAAATTCCGTGGCAAACGTCTTAAAGATCTTGGCCACCGGGGCTACATCTGCTTCCCCTGTAACGACCGCCGTTTGCCCAGCGAACTGATCAGCAACCTGCGGGAAACCAGAATCCGTCATTGCGAGTTTGAGAAAACTGTTCTTCACAACGTGCACCTCGGCACGGGCGGGCGACAATCGATGCCGCAACTCGCTAAAATCCGCTACCTTCATTCCGCGATAATCGGTGACGAGCACGAAAGGCGAGCGTTTCAATGCCTCGGACAACTCTGAAACAATGCTGGCTTTTTCTGGTCGCATACTGTCGAGCTAATTAGTTCCGGTCCTACACTCCGCTCAGATAAGGGCTGGGATCGATGCGGACACCGGGGGACATAGTCGCACTGATTGTCACGCCTTCAAGGTAACGGCCCTTCGCCGTGGGCGGTCGAGCCCGCATTACAGCCTCAATCACCGCGTTCGCGTTCTCCACGAGCGCGTTTTGTTCAAAGGAAAATTTTCCAACGGGCACGGCAACGTTGCCATTCTTGTCCAGCTTGAATTCAATGCGGCCGGCTTTCACCTCCTGCACCGCTTTCGCAGTGTCTTCGGTGACAGTCCCCGTCCGCGGGTTCGGCATCAGCCCACGTGGGCCAAGCACTTTCCCCAATTTTCTCACCTCGGCCATTGCCGCGGGGGTAGCGATGGCGACATCAAAATCCTGAAAACCCTCCTGGCATTTCTGGATCAAATCTTTCATGCCGACAAACTCTGCGCCGGCGTCTGTGGCCGCCTTCGCTGCTTCACCTTCAGCGAATACGAGCACTCGCACTTTTTTTCCGCTGCCGTGTGGAAGCGGGCAAGTACCGCGCACCATTTGATCGGATTGCTTGGGATCGACCCCAAGGCGAAATGACAGCGTCACCGTCTGATCGAACTTGGTGGGCGAGAATTTTTTTAGCGTCGCGACCGAATCAGGAAGAGTGTAGTTCTTCGTTCGATCTACTTGTTCCGTCGCGGCGCGATAACGTTTGCTACGATTTGTTTGCATTATTCGGTGCAGTTCAAACGCCGTTCGCTGCTTTAACAGCGAGGCTCCTGCTTAATTATCCCGCTCAGTCAAGCAAGCGGGACACGGAACGTAGCGGTTATCTTTTCCTTGTCAAAAACGTGATTTACGCGAAGCAAGCAGTCCGTGCTATGGCTTGGCTATTTTCGCGGTACTCTCCACCAGGCCTTGTTGCGCCACGCCGAGATTCGGATCGAGCGCCAATGCCTCTTTGAAAGCGAGGACAGCGCGCTCGTGCTGATTGACAGAAGCCAGGTACTTCCCACGATTGGTGAGCATTCTTGTATACGCGGGCAAAATCTTGACGTTTACGACGTCATCCTTGGCAAAACTCACCGTCCCATCAGCCAATCCACGGATCCGGAGATGTGGCTCAGGGGATTCGTGAAAGCTTTGGTCAGTGGTGAGATTGAACACCAGCCCTTGCGGCACAAGTTGATATGTTTGAGGGATCCATCGCGTCAAGTAGCTGTTCAGTGAATCAGCGACCAGCACATCATTGGTGATGTAAACCGGCGCGACGTTGATTTCGTTGCGGACGATTGCCTGAATCATCTCCAGAAATGACATGCTAATTCTCTGAGTAAGGTCCTGGCTCCGGGAAAAAGCCGCAGGATCGCGCTCCCATTGTTTTAATATTGCCACGTATGGATCAATCTTTTCGCGCGACCGTTCCATCATAGCGGGATGCGCATGCCTCAGATAATCGAAATACCACGAGCGGCGCAGCAGGTTGATATCTACTACTTTCACGTCGTTCCGGCGTTGTTCTATTTCTTGGACGTAAAACGTCGGAGATGCGACCTGCCAATCCTGGGTAAGCACCAATCCATTTGGCGCGATCGTGGTGAAGAGGTTCTCAACATAATCATCCGCAATGAAGTAATGCCTGCGATTGTTGAATCGCCAGTTGGAGGCAAACGCTGTGGCCGATGCGAGGACGATCGCAGTCGCAGCAGCCACATACGGTCTCCAAATCGGCAAGGGTCTTGAAGCAGCACGTTCAATCAACCACCGGATACCGAGTCCGGTCGCAATCGCGATCGAAATGAAAGCCGGCAAATAATATGCGTCTTTGTCCTCGGCAATTTCGTAGCTCAGCGCGTAAGCGAGGTCCGCAAGTATGATCAACAGCAAAAACCAAAAAATCGTACGGTCATTCTTGTATGCGCTTGCGAAGCCCGCCACCGCCAGAAACAACGCCACCGGGAGCCACACAAACCCAAACTCACGGAAGATCATTCGACAAAATTCAACAAACTGCGTTCCCATTGCCGCTGGGGAAAAAGAGAAGAACACGCGATACTGTCGGCCAGTGATATGCCACCAAATTTCCTGGAGCGAGCGCGCATTTCCCCAGTTCATCGGAGGCGAATGGGAGGCTGCCCAAGGCAAATAACTGTAGACAAGAATTAACGCGCCAATCGAAATCAGTGCGGCGTACAAAAGCCGTCGGCCCGCGAAGAACTTCAGACCAGCTGTCCTATAAACGACTACCGCAATAGCCGGAAGCGTTAAGGCTACGGTCACGTGATGAACACCCATCGCAAGGCCGAATACGAACGCCGCGAGGTAAATCCATCGATCGTGTGTCGCAGACGCCGCGCTAAAATGCGCTCGTTTTTCAATGATCCGCCGCCGCCACCGAACAACCAAAAAAAAGACGAGCAGGATTAGCAGCGTGTTGAGAGCGTAGACTTCGGTGATCGTCGCGTATGCCGACAGCGTCCGGGAAAACGCCATCAGCAATCCCGCGCCGACCCCGGGCGCGAACATCAAAACCCCGTTGACGCTTCGATTCCTAGTATTGCTGCCATGCTGCGCACCCTTATTCTTTCGCCGAGACACGACAAAACAAGAAGCTGTAACGAATAATTCGGTTACGACGAGAGTAAGCGTCCCGCAGGCAAGCGCAGCGAAAACAGCGGAAGAGAAATTGATTCGCACAGCAACGCTTCCCACCGGCACAAGCGACGCCACATGTGCGAGCACGACCCACAGCGGAAACCCCGGCGGGTGCGCGACTCCCAATCCATAGGCCGCTACAATTAACTCACCGCTGTCGGTCAGAGTAACGGTTGGGGCCAGCGTCCAACTGTACACAACCAGCGCAACAAGAAATACCGCGGCCGCGCAGACTAGTTCCGCTTGAGAGGACAACGGCGTTGCGCCTTTCGCTTCGCGCACGGGCTTCCGACTGGCCTCCTTTTGAGGTCGGATGTTGCTCGGAGCTCGACGCGCCATTTGCCTATCGTCTCGCAAACTGGCGTAGCTGCAAACCAGCAAAGATCGAAGGATGCAACTCAGCTAGAACAAACAACCTTGTTATCGTGCGGGTCGCTCGCTTCAATCACCACGAACATGAAATCATCATTTCTCATTGCTGCTTTGTGCGCAGGTCTCGCAATAAATATCGTCGCACAATCGCCAACTCCGGCGCATTCCCCCGCGCCGCCACCTTCGGACTACGACCTGCGGTGGGGCGTCAAAATTCCGATGCGCGATAACGTCGAACTGAACGCGACGTTGTATTTGCCAAAGACTCCAGATGGGTCACCGCCAAAGAAACCGGTAATCTTTACACTGACGCCGTACATCTCAGACACGTACCATGCGCGCGCCGCCTACTTCGCATCCCACGGTTATGTTTTCGCGCTGGTCGACGTTCGCGGCCGCGGCAATTCCGCTGGCGAGTTCGAGCCGTTCGCAAATGAACCGCGCGACGGCCACGACGTGGTTGAGTGGCTGGCGAACCAACCATTTTGTGACGGTAAGGTTGCGATGTGGGGCGGGTCGTACGCGGGATTCGATCAGTGGGCAACGGCGAAAGAATTTCCGCCTCATCTGACGACGATCGTGCCGGCTGCGGCCGCGCATCCGGGCCTGGATTATCCGTCCTACAACAACATCGGGATGACCTACGACGTGCAATGGTTCACGCTCACCAGCGGACACACCGCTCAGGACAATCTTTTCGGCGATCAAAAATTCTGGCGCACAAAATTTCTGGACGCTTACAAAAAGCACCTTCCTTTCAAATCGCTCGATTCATTCGTCGGAAATCCATCGGCTAATTTCCAGCGCATACTCAAGCACCCGATGGCCGACGCTTATTACGATGCGATGCTGCCAACGCGTGAGCAGTTCCAAAAAATTAGCCTGCCAATTCTCACAATCACAGGTCAATACGACGGCGACGAACTGGGTGCGCTCACGTATTACCGCGATCATCTCGCCAATGCCTCGCCGGAAGCGCGCGCCAAACATTGTCTGGTCATCGGTCCGTGGGATCATGCGGGCACGCGCACGCCTACAGATGAAGTCGCTGGCGTAAAGTTCGGCCCCGGAGCAGTGGTTGATTTAAATGATCTGCACCGCCAGTGGTACGATTGGACTATGAAGGCCGGAACCAAGCCGGCATTCGTGAAAAATCAGGTCGCGTATTATTTACTCGCGCCCGGCAATTCCGGCGCAAATGGCGAATGGAAATACGCTGATAACTTTGAGACGGTAACTGCGAATCCAAAAACGTTTTACCTTGATTCGAAGAACGGCGATGCAAACGGCGTCTTCCGCTCGGGAGCGTTGAACGCAAAGCAGCCGAAGGATGGCAAGGATGCTTTTGTGTACGATCCGTCGGATATACGTCGCGGCGAAACTGTGGAGGGAATCGACCCGAAAGAAAAAACCGCCGCGATCGATCAAACTTTCGCATTGAGTATCGGCAAAGACGGAGTGGTTTATCACGGCGATCCGCTACCGAACGAAACCCCGTTGATTGGGTGCCCGGAGCTGAGTCTATGGTTATCCATCGATACACCCGATATCGATCTTGAGTGTGACCTTTACGAAATCCAGCCCGATGGCACGAGTATCGCACTGTGGAGCGATCTGCGCAGATTGCGTTACCGCGAATCGCTGCGCGAAGCGAATCTGGTGAAGCCCGGCGAAGTCGTGCGCTGCGATTTTAATCCGGGTTTATTCGTAGCACGCCGGTTGATGAAAGGCAGCCGTCTGCGCCTGGTCGTTACCGCGGTGAACTCAATTTCGTGGCAAAAGAATTATTGCTCGGGCGGAATAGTCGCCGAAGAAACAGCGAAGGACGCGCACACCTGTTACGTGCAGGTATATCACGACGCCGAACACCCAAGCGCGATTCAACTGCCGTTGCGCTGATGCGTTCCTCATTTGGAACCCTGTTGGTCTCCGGAGCGTTCTGCCTTGTAGCGACGATTGCCCGCGCGGATTCGCAAATGGTAATCGCGATTCGCTATTTGCAGGCGCAAGCAACGAGCCACTCGCACCTTTACTTGTACCAGGAAAGCGGGAAACTTTTGCGCCAACTCACAAATGACAACTCGGGACAGGATTCCGGCCCGATTTTTTCGCCTGATGGCGAGAGTATTGTCTTCACTCGCGAGAAGCCTAACAACATACGCGAATTCTGGAGCGTTAAGCCAGGCGGCACAGATTTGAAAAAGCTCGATGCTGCGCCCGATTGGTACGCGCAGGCAAAAAGCTCGCCGTATTTTACGAATGTCGAACCACAACAGACAGCATCGGGAAATGCGACAAGTTCACCTGCTGAGTCGGCGCCACCGATCGAAACTCCAGTTCCTGATTTCAAATCGCCAGATGGTTTGTTCGAATTGATTTTGGCGGTCGATCCGAACGACGAGAATGACCAGATCAACGGCCCGGGGCATGGGAAACATTTTGTGCTGCGGGACCTGAAAAGCGGAACGGAAACTGAATTCTCCAAGATCCCCGGATTTTACGGCGCGTTCGCGCTCCTTCACGACGACCAGGATGAAAACCAGCGTTTCCTTTTTGACGGTCCATTGCGGCTCGCATTTTTCGATTTGCATCTGAACAGCACTGATGGCGACACAGTGTTCGCGCTCGATTTGACAGCTCCGCGACTCGTTAGGCTTTCGCCGAACTGGGCCACACCGATTCAGCTTCCTGGCGAACCCGACTTTCTAACGTTCACGGAAAACCGATATGTTCCCATTCCCGCGAGTAAAAAGACGGCGAACTGTTCCTACATCGAGCGCTGGGACGAAAAGCTAAATCACATTCGTTACGCTCGTGAAAAATCCGCCGCGGTCTGCTATGGCATGTCAATGTATCGGGCCGGTCTCACCCCGGCCGTGATCACGTTGCGCCGAAGGTCGGAGTGAGAGTGGAATTCGATGTCATTCTGAGCGAAAGCGAAGAATCTCGGATCAAGGCTAGACGAATTCCAACGAATACAGACACACTGAGATGTTTCGCTTCGCTCAACATGACAGCCTCGTCTATCTCGTGAGTTCCCGAAAATCTCGTGCCATTATCATTCTTTTCCTGGGTTGGGTAGCATTGCTGGCAGTCGTACAAGCGCAGGCCGACCCACTGGAACGATTAGCGAACGATTTCTGGGCGTGGCGTGGGAAATATGCACCATTCACCGGCGACGACGTTAATCGAATCGAGCGGCCCGGCGGAATGCGCGATTGGTCACGGGCGAGCATTAACCATCGAGAAAAAGATCTGGCGGGATTCGAAGCGCGCTGGAAGAAATTAGATCCCGCACAATGGCCGATCCCGAACCAAGTCGACTACAAATTGATCGGCTCGGCATTGTCGCGTGTTCGCTGGGAACTCGAACTTAATCCTCGCTGGAAGCGGGATCCGAATTTTTACATCGAACAGACGCTCACTGCGCTGGCGGAAGCGCTGACAGTGCCGGCACCGTACGACCAAGCGCGTAGCCGCGAGATTCTTACGCGCATCGAAAATATTCCGTCGATCTTGCATCAAGCCTCGGAGAATCTCGACAATCCGCCCGCGCCATTCGCAAATGTTGCGGTCCACAATCTCGATGGTATTCGCGACCGCCTGCATAAGATGGCGGGCGCGCTCGTTGCATCTACGAACTTAAAACCAGACGAACTCAACCCAGCGACTGATCGCGCCGCGGATGCACTTGAAAAATTTCAGCAGCAGCTCAAGACAAACCTAGCGAACCTTCCGCAGCAAACTGCACTCGGTCGTGACGCATACATCTGGTACTTGCGCAATGTTGCCCTAATGCCGTTCACGCCAGAGGAGCTTCTGGCGATGGGACGTCAGGAATGGAATCGCGCCGTCGCATTTGAGGCGTATGAGAAGAACCGCAACAGGGATGTGCCGCCGCTAAAGGTTGCGACGGACATCAATGCATGGATCAAAGACGCGGCGGAAAAAGAACTTCAAATCCGAAAGTTTCTGGAGGAGCGCGGCATTCTCACCGTGCCGAAGTGGGTCCAGCATTATACACTTCGGCCAACACCCGAATATTTGCGCGCGCTCGAGTTTACCGAGCACGACGATTTCACGTCGCCGTCACGATTAACTAACAATTGCGTCCGTTACGTGCCTGAACCTTCGGAAAAGCTTCGGTACTTCTGGCGCGCTACCGCGATGGATTCGCGGCCGATCACGGTGCACGAAGGAATTCCCGGCCATTATTTTCAGCTTTGTCTCTCTTGGAAAAACGAGGATCCAATCAGGCGTCACTACTACGATTCCGGCGCCAATGAAGGAATCGGCTTTTATGCGGAAGAAATGATGTTACAGGCGGGGTTGTTCGATGGCAGCCCGCACACACGCGAGATCATTTACAATTTCATGCGGCTACGCGCGCTCCGTGTGGAAGTGGACGTGAAACTTGCGCTGGGCGAATTCACGCTGGAACAAGCTGCAAAATATTTACAGGAAAAAGTGCCGATGGATGAACAGACCGCGCGCCAGGAAGCAATCGCTTTCTCCACGAACCCAGGCGGAGCCATGACTTATCAAATCGGGAAATTACAGATCCTGAAATTTCTCGCCGACGCGCGCATGCAGCAGGGCGACAAATTCAATCTCCGCGCGTTTCATGATTTCGTCTGGAGAAACGGCAATGTGCCAATTGCGTTGCAGCAAGCGGAATACCTCGGCCAAAAATAGAACTGGCGGAGCTGCAGCTTCATAGAAGTTCGTTTCGGCAAGGACGCGGAAAAAAGGTCGCCCCGCGACCGCTCCCCAATCAATGAAACCCGCGTGATCCGCGCGGTAAGACCTATTCGGTGACCTCGAGGCCCATCTGCCGGGCGGTGCCGGCGATGATGCGGAAGGCAGCTTCGTCGTTACG
>JBJMXF010000185.1:0-11777 GCA_045809725.1 Candidatus Udaeobacter sp.
GGCGCACATCGTCTGCGGTTTGTACGCCTGATTTGGCAATCGAATCCGCGCTCGTCGCAACGAGGTCGTGCACTTCGCGATCGATGATCTCACGAATAACCAGCTTGTGTAGCTCCGGCTCGCGCGTGTCCCTGTAACGCGAGAGCACTGCGCGATGACTGTCGCGCCACACGTCGTTCTCCTCCAACCGCGCCGGCGTCAGGATTTCGAAATCAAGCGCGTCATCGAGATCGTGACTATAATACGTGATCTCATCTGCCAGGTCGGCAATCTGCGCCTCCAGCGACGGATAAGCGTATTCTTCCCATGACGGAGCAGGGAATTTGTAAGGTCGCTCATGCTTCCGCAAACCTTCACGCACTTCGAATGTCAGGTTTAAGCCCGCAAAATTTGGATAAGGAGTTTCGAGCAATTCGACCACTCGCACACTCTGGCGATTGTGATCGAACCCGCCGTGGTCGCGCATGCATTCGGCCAGCATCTCCTCGCCGGAATGTCCAAAAGGTGAATGGCCCAGATCGTGCGCAAGGGCGATTGCTTCCGCCAGATCTTCGTTGAGCCGCAAGGCGCGCGCGATAGTGCGGCTGATCGACGCTACCTCGATCGAATGCGTCAGTCGCGTGCGCAAATGGTCGCCAGTGCCGTTGAGAAAAACCTGCGTTTTGTATTCGAGGCGGCGGAACGCGCGCGAATGAATTATGCGCGCACGATCCCGCTGAAATTCGGTGCGATAGGCGTGACTTGTTTCACCGTGGTGCCGGCCACGCGATTCGCCTGATTTTTGGGCAAAAGACGCGAGCGCTGTGCGCTCCCCCTCCTCCATTTGTTCGCGCGTCTTCCACTTTGCGCTCATTGTTTATCCCAATTGTACAGGAACCCGGCGACTTCGGCTACATCCGCTGGCCGAAAATGCATTTCCATTATTTGTCGATTCCGCTAGAGGACGCCGGCTTCAAAAGTGCGGAAACTCAAAGCCCCTGGACCGTCACCACATTCTGGCAACAAAACCGTAGCGGTGACGGATTACGAATCTGCTTCTCATCCGCGGGCCGAAGTGTTTTGATTCGTGAGATGAAAAAAACGAAGACGAAGTCGCGTGCAGAACCAAAGGCCCGGCCCGCGGCGAGAAATTCTGAGCGAAATGTTCCCTACCGTAAACCGGCGCTTCGCAGCGAAGCATTCGTCAGGGCTCTGATCGATGCAAAAGCGTGTCTCAACGATTCTGAGACTCTGCTAACGCTTTTCAAGGACGCATCGAAAAAGGCTGCGGCAGTCCCGAGGGAGCCGTTCAAAGAATGCTGGCCTTATCTGCAAACCATGTTGCGCCTGGTCCGCGCCTATCATCGCGGCGAATACAATGAAATCCCCGACAACGCACTGTTGTGGATCGTTGCTGCGCTCAGTTACCTGATCGATCCCTTCGATTTGATTCCCGACGCAACACCGGTCCTCGGCTTCGTCGATGATGCAACCGTCATCGAGTTTGTCACCGACAAAAGCCGTCAAACGCTCGACGATTTCATGATGTGGGAAACCGCCACAGTGTAGCTGTCGCTGTTTGGCCGAGGCAATTTGTAGCAGGCCCCCGTCTGCCGGCGCCGTTTCAGATCAGACCAGTAGCAGCGCTGGGTTTTCCAGCAGGTGCCGCAATTCCTTGAGATATTCGGCGCCGAGCGCCCCGTCGATAACGCGATGGTCGCAGCTCATCGTGATGGACATCCGATGTCCGACCATCACTTGATCGCAGTCGTCAACGACGGGAATTTTTGTGAGCTTGCCCACGGCCAGAATGAAGCCCTGGGGCGGATTGATGACTGCCGAGAAACTATCGATGCCCAGGCCGCCGAGATTTGAGACGGTGAATGTGCCGCCCTGAAATTCCTCCGGTTTCATTCTTTTGTTACGGGCTCGGTGAGCGAGGTCCTTAGCTAACGCGCTAATCTCGCGAAGCGATTTGTCTTGCGCCGCGCGAACAACCGGTGTCAGCAGTCCGTCTTCGATCGCAACGGCGACGCCGAGATCGACGTTGGCGTACTGCACGATTGCATCGTTATCGAATGAAGCATTCACACGCGGCACCTTCACGGCGGCCATCACCGCGGCTTTCAAAACAAAATCGTTCACCGTGATCTTCGCAGCATCTGCGTCTTCGCCTGCGGATTTCAGTTCCGCACGCGCCTCCATCAGCGGCCCCGCATTAATATCGATCGTGAGATAGAAGTGCGGAACCGGGCCGAGGCTTTCGGCAAGCCGTTGCGCGATGACTTTGCGCATCCCGGAAAGTTGAATGCGCGCACTTTCGCCAGATTTAACCGGAGCCGTTTTCGTTGCAGGTTTTGCGCCGCCGCGGTCAACGCCCGCGGCTACAGATGCAGATTTCGACGCAGCACGAACGTCGGTTTCGGTGACACGGCCTTCGGGTCCTGTTCCTTTCACGGTGGAAAGATCAAGGCCCAGTTCAGCGGCTAGACGGCGCGCAACAGGCGACGCTTTCACACGGGCTTCTCCGGGTTTTTGCTCTCTCGCCTGAGGCTTTTGTTGCGTTGCCTCAGCTCGGGGCACTGGCACAGAGGCCTCTTTCTCTTTTTCCTGCGGTGGCGCAGTTTCTTTGTCTGCGGCCTGTGCCGGCGCAGGTTTCTCCGTTTCCGCTTGCGGCTTCTTTTCTGGTACGGCTTCTCTCTTCTTTTTCTCTGTCGCCGCTTCGTGTTTCGCCGATTCCTCGCCTTCTCCACGAATGAACCCGATTTTATCGCCGACGTTCACTTTGCCGCCTTCCGGGACATAAATTTCGGTGAGCGTCCCGTCCTCTGGCGATTCCCATTCCATCGTCGCCTTGTCCGTTTCGATTTCGGCGAGCAATTCGCCAGCGGAAACCTGATCGCCCTTCTTTTTTTTCCAGGCGACAAGAGTGCCTTCAGTCATCGTGTCGCTCAGTTTCGGCATTTCAATTTCAGGCATAGTTACAAAAATTTACGCGTAGCAGACCTGTTTCACCGCGGCGACGAGTTTTTCAGCGTTCGGCAGAACAGCGTGCTCGAGGTGTTCATTGTATGGCATGGGAACATCTTCCTGTGATACGCGTTGGATCGGCGCATCCAGCTCATCGAAAATATTTTCTTGGATCCGGTAGCAGATTTCTGCGCCGACACCACAGAACGGATGATCCTGTTCAACAATCACCACACGATGCGTTTTAGCGACAGAGTCGAAAATCGCCCTCTCGTCGAGCGGTTTAATCGAGCGCAGGTCAATGATCTCGGCGGAAATATCTTCCTCTTCGAGTTGCGCAGCGACTTTCAGTGCGATCGGAACAGTCTGCGCGTAACAAATGACGGTGACATCACTGCCTTCGCGTTTCACCTCTGCTTTACCCAAAGGAATAAGGAGTTCTTCATCGGGCGGTTCGACCATTCCTTTGGAGCTGTAAAGCAGTTCCGCTTCGAGGACCAGCACCGGGTTATCGTCGCGCACCGCAGTTTTCAACAAACCCTTGGCATCGCGCGGGGTGGCTGGTGTACAAACTTTCAGACCAGGCACACTGGCATAAAAATTCTCTGTGGCGTGCGAGTGGGTCGCTCCAAGCTGATGCGCCGGGCCGTTCGGTCCACGAAACGTAATCGGGATATTGAATTGGCCGCCTGACATCATGAACATGTTTGGCGCGTTGTTCACCACCTGGTCGAAAGCCACCAGTGAAAAGCTGAACGTCATGAATTCAATAATTGGTCGCAGCCCGACCATCGCTGCGCCGATCCCCAAACCGGCGAAGCCGTTCTCGCTGATCGGGGTATCGATGATGCGTCCCGAGCCAAAGCGCTGCAGCAACCCGGCGCTGACTTTGTACGCTCCCTGGTATTCGGCGACTTCTTCGCCCATCAAGAAAACGCTCGGATCGCGCTCCAGCTCTTCAGCGAGCGCTTCGTTCAACGCCTGGCGATACGTGATTTCTCTCACGACCTAGCTCCCTTGAAATAGACGTAATCGCGGAGTTTCTCGACCGATAACTCCGCACTTTCTTCAGCGAACTTTACCGCCTCCAACACGGCCTGTTTCGCGCGCTTGTCCAGTTGATCGAACTGTTCGTTGGTCAGTTTTCCCTCGCGCGTAAGCTGTGCGCGCAGACGAATGATTGGATCATCAAGCCGATATTTCTCCAGTTCGTCCTTGGTGCGATAACTTGCGGGATCCGACATGGAATGCCCGCGGTAACGATACGTGCGCACTTCCAGAAAAGCCGGATGCGATTCTTTTCGGATGGACTCCGCGACCTCAGCGACTTTGTCGCGTACCTCGCGGAAATTCATTCCATCGACGATCTCACCGGGGATGTCGTAACCCTCCGCCCGATCTACGATTTGCTTCAGCGATGTCGACCGTGTCACTGACGTGCCCATGGCGAAGAGATTATTTTCACAAATGAAAATGATTGGCAGCCTGTACAGCGCGGCGAGATTTAAGGCTTCGTGAAATGACCCTTGATTGATGGCGCCGTCGCCGAAGAAGCAAAGCGTGACGCGATCTTCGCTCCGGTATTTGATTGCAAAGGCCAATCCCACCCCCAACGGTACATGCGCAGCTACGATCGCGTGGCCACCATACATGTTGTGTCGCTTATCAAAGAAATGCATCGACCCGCCAAGTCCACGCGAGCAGCCGGTCTCTTTTCCAAAAAGCTCCGCCATGCATGCGTTGACGCTTGTGCCACGGGCCAGAGCATGCCCGTGATCACGGTAAGCAGTGATTACGTAATCATCCGGCCGCACGGCGGCGATCGCCCCGACCACGACCGCTTCCTGTCCGATGTAAAGGTGACAAAAGCCACCAATCTTCTGCGCTTGATACTGTTGGCTGGCACGTTCTTCGAAGCGCCGGATCAACAGCATTAGCGAGAGCATCTCGACTTCGTCGCGCTGCTCCACCGGCTGCATAGTCAATTATCCGGCGGCGACGGGGCCGAACTGCGCGGCGCGTTCCCTGGATCTGCCCATTTTTCGCCCCGCGTTCATGCAAACAACAAACAGAAAAGTGAAGACCAAATCACTGACGAGTGAATTACGGAAGAACATCCAGCTTGGGGTCGCACTGTATTGAGGCAATCCGACCGTAAGCGCTTGAACAAGCCCGGCAAAAGTCTTGGCGTAACCGGGATCATAAATCCACGATACGGAATTCGTGACGAGGTAGAAGATGAGCGACGCGGCGATCGAACCCGGAAGGAGCGTTTTCCACGACGCGCGGCTTTGCAGAAGTAAACCCAGGCAGCCGATAATCGCAAAACCAAGGTAGTGCGAGAGAACGAATGGACTAAAGAATGAAAACCCGTAGTGGACATTCAACACGACATCAGAGATCAGCAGTGCGATCATTGGGACGCTGAATTTATATCTCCGCGGGAAGTAAGCAGCGGCGCAGAGCGCAATCGCGGCGATGGGCGCGAAGTTCAGCCACCCGATCGAGTCAGAATGTCCGAAGAAGGCGGTGACTATGCGAAACACTACCGCGGATACGATAAGTAAAAGCGCGGGAATCATTCCTCAGAATCTATCCGGCCACTAAGATATGCAACGAGCATTTGGAAATCGTCATTCCGAGCGCAGCCGAGGAATCCCGTAGCATGACTCAAAGTAAACTTTCGCGGGATCCTTCGACTCCGCTGCGCTTCGCTGAGGATGGCAGCTGGTTATTTCGCCGCTGCTAACGTTTTGTTGAGACGCGCCTTGCGGCGATTGGCGGCGTTGCGATGAATGACTCCGCCTTTGGCTGCTTTATCGATAGCAGAAATCGCCGCGCGAATCTGCTCGGCCGTGCGCTCTGGCGCTAAGCGAATTTGTTTTTGCAGTCTGCGCAGATGCGTCTTTACGCTTCGATTATGCGCCGCTCGTTTGAGCGTCTGTCGGGCACGTTTACCGGCTGATTTCGTGTTGGCCATCGGCGATCAGAATTTGATTGAGCGAACCGCTACCGCGGTTGTTATAAGCGTTTGTTCGCTGCGAGTTTGGCTTTTTGTCGGGCGCCGGCAAGCGCTCCTGCCGTCCGCATTTGTTCCAAAGTAAGTGAACTGGAAGGTGGCATCGCGAGCATAGC
Source organism: Candidatus Udaeobacter sp. (assembly GCA_045809725.1). Taxonomy (GTDB): domain Bacteria; phylum Verrucomicrobiota; class Verrucomicrobiia; order Chthoniobacterales; family UBA10450; genus Udaeobacter. The sequence goes on from JBJMXF010000185.1 coordinate 6,085, forward strand.
AGCACTTATTTGCGGCGGCGGCTCCGGCGTTACTTTTGCCACCTTGGTGGCAATTACCTGCGGTTGCGTCTGCGCCGTTACCTTTGCAACTGTCGTGGCAGCTGCAGCTATCTGTGGTGCCGGTTGTGGCATTACCTTTGCTGTCTTCGTGGTAGCAATCTGCGGCTTTACGTTTGCAATGTTCGTAGCAGTTACCTCCGGCGCGGATTGCGGCGTTGTGTTTGCAGCAGCGACGACACCGCCGCTCATTTCCTGACGCGGCTTCGTCTTGTCGAGTTTTGGCAACCGATCAGGAACAATTTGTACTACAGCACCGACTGGCAGCTGGTCGTAAAGCTCGGCCACGTCCTTCGATTTCATGCGTATGCAGCCGTAACTTGCGGGACGACCAATTTTGTTTTCCTCGGGTGTGCCGTGAATATAAATGCAGCGTTGAAACGCATGCGCGTTCTGCGCCTCGAGTCCGCGAAGCCAGATGATACGTGTCGTGATCGGGTCGCGGCCAGGAGTGTTGGGCTGAAGAATTTCACCGGTCAATCGTCGCTTATGGAAAACAGCTCCCACTGGAACGTTATCTCCGATCTTTTTTTCCACCGCCAGATACCCGAGCGGAGTGGTCATTCGTCCCCATGCGTCGCCCAGGCCGAACATTGACGTGGATATCGGATAGGTCGCCACTTTGGCGCCGTCGCGCAGAAGCACCAGCTTCTGATCACGAACGCTGATGATCACCTGGTTCGAAGTGTCCAGCGGAGCGACCGCAAACGCCGAGATCGCCGAGAGTACAATAACAATGAGTACAATGGGCCTAAGCATTGGCCGAATCTTTTACTCGACAATTGCCATTTGTCACGCGGGAATTGTGGCGCGCGCCCTTGAACTGCCAAAATTATATTTCGACCAACCACTCAAGAAGGAGCTGAGACAAACGTAGAGAAATCCCGCCTGAAACATTACCAAAAACGGCACCGACAAGAATTGGCGGTGCATGATGGCATACACCACGAAATAGCTGAAATAGATGGCAAACGCCAGCTCCGCCAGCGGGAGGGCAGACTTGAGCGGCCGGTATTTACAGCTCCGCCACGGCTGCGATTTGCGTTCAATTCCGTACTTTGGCGTTCGTGTGAAATCCGACTGGTGGTTGATCATCGCTTCGAGCACAGCTCGCGCGTTGTTGAGCGAGAGACCAATTCCTAATGCAAGCAAACATGGAAGAAAAAGAAGTTCTTTGATCCACGTTCGGGGATGCAACTCCCGCTGCGCACAAATGTAAAAAAGGCCGACCGAAGCCGATGCTGCGAGAAACATCGGAATATCCACCAGCAGTGTGCGAAGCCAGCCAACCGGAGGTCCACCAGTCGCAGGATATAAAAGGACGCAAAGCATCGCCAGCAACAGGTATGCGAAGTTCGACATCAAGTGGCCGGTGGCTTCCAGCTTTATTCGAAACGGCAAATGGCTGCGCCAAACGGTCGGCAACAACTTTTTGCATGTCTGGACTGAACCTTTCGTCCAGCGATGCTGCTGAGATTTAAACCCATTCATGTCTACCGGGAGCTCCGCCGGAGTAACGACGTCGGAGAGGTAAATGAACTTCCAGCCCGCGAGTTGCGCCCGATAGCTCAGATCCAGATCCTCGCACAACGTATCGTGCTGCCATCCTCCGCTCTGCTCGATGCAAGAACGGCGCCATAACCCGGCTGTCCCGTTGAAATTGAAAAAGCGGCCGCTGCGGCTACGCGCGATTTGCTCAAGCAAAAGATGTCCATCCAAGAATATCGCCTGCATGCGGGTGAGCAGTGAATAGCCGCGATTCAAATGTCCCCACCGCGTTTGGATCATTCCCACTTTGGGATCGGAAAAGAAATGAACAGTGCGTTTTAGCAGGTCTTTCTCCGGAACAAAATCGGCGTCGAGGATGCAAAGAAATTCGCCTTCCGCGGCAGCCGTCCCTGCCGCCAGAGCGCCAGCCTTAAAGCCGATTCGATCACTCCGATGGATCCGCTGGACATTGAAACCGCGCTGGCGCAATTCCTCAGCACAGGTGGCGGTAATCTCGCGTGTCTCGTCGGTTGAATCGTCGAGCACCTGGATTTGCAGAAGCTCCTGCGGATAATCGAGTTCACTCACGGAACGGAGCAGTCGCTCGGCAACGTACACTTCATTGAAAATGGGCAACTGCACGGTCACCTTCGGCAGTTTCTCAAAGTAGCGGACCGGAACCGGCGGCCGCTTACGGTTTTTCAAATACAAATAGATGATGAAATAGCGATGGATGCCATAAGCAGAAAGCCCGAGCAGCACGCTTAAGTAACAGGTCGACCAGATAATATGTCCGATGCTTTCTTGCATGGAGATTGCTATGGCTGCGAATGGATGACGCAGTCAGGCCGACATGATGCTAATTCCATCAGTTGCGTCAATCCAAAAATCAAACGGTTACCGGTGCGAACCGCCGTCACATCGTGTTGATACGCAGCAGCCTCTTATCCGTTCGCAATTGCGACGCCAGTCGGTTTGGCTATATCGCTGTTCACCGGACACTGTGCATCTGAAACTCGGCTGACTCGCCGCGGCAATTCCTCCTTGCCTGAGACGAGCAGCAGGTTGACGGTGACTCAGTCGGTTTTCTGCTGAACACCGGCGTTTTTATTGGGAATTTTCATGACGAAACGAAGGCGCGAGCGTTTCGAGCGTTCAAAGATCATCATTCCGATTCTGCTGGCAGGATGGATTCCTTCCGTCCTCACGCTGATCGTTTCCTACACCATCCTGCGCGACACGTTGGAATCACGGATTTTGCGAGACCGGCAAACGTTGGTGCAACTACTTGGACACGTCGTCAGAACCGATCTCAGCCGAAGCAGCGAAATCATCAACTACTACGAGAGCATTCCTGAGGTCGCCCGGATTCTCAGTTCGCCGAATCCTGCCCCGGCCGCCCAACAGTGGGTCAACTCCGCTTTCTATTCGCATCCAAACGTTGATGGGATGTTCCTCGCCGGGCCCGATGGCGCTTTGCTCGCGTCAATTCCCACCACGCCAGAGATGGTCGGCAAAGACTTTGGGGCGAATTACTGGCGTGAAGAAGCGATTGCTTCGGATCAACCGATTGTGTCGTCGATTCATCCCAGGTTCTCCGACAACCGCCTTGTAGCCAACATTGTCGCCCCTATTCGGGCCCCGGACAGGACGCTTCTGGGATTCGTCGGCGACTCGGTTCTTATAGAGAGAATTGGCAAGAGATTGTCCGCTATCGAGTTTTCCGATCACTTCGTTTTCCAAGTCCTCGACCAAAAGGGTGCAGCGCTTTTTTCAAACGAATTCAAGCCAAACCCGGATACGACGGCGCCTCAGAGCAGCGAGTTACTCAACAAAATCGGTCAAAGCAAGAGCGGACACTTTGAATACCGCAACTCCCTTTATTCCTTCAGCCGCATCGAATCGACCGGTTGGGCGGCACTGGTGGAGCAACCGCTCTCTATTGCGTACAAACCAGTTCATGATCTTCTCGGGCGCATGACGGTATTAACCGTTTGGTTGGTCGTTCTGACGGGGGTGTTCGCCTGGTTGGGCAGCCGCTTTTACGAACGCCAGCTGGAATCAAAGCAGCAACTCGAGCGTGAGGTTATTTTCAACGAGAAAATGCTGGCGAACATGCCTGGCGGTATCGCTCTGGTCGATCCGGTTTCTCGCCGCTTTCTGCATGCGAATGATGCATTTGCCCGGATGGCTGAACGTTTCGGCGATCTGCCGCCGGGTCGCGACATTACCGAAATCACCTGCGATGACGTAAAAATTGCGCCTCCGGGGGCGGTTGAACGAGTGCTTAACTTTGGAACGCCCTTTCAACTGATCGAACACCCGTTGAAAAACAAGTCAGGGGTAACGCATTTTCTCGACATCAACCTGCTCCGATTGCAAGGCGCAAAGGAAACGGTCCAAGGCGTACTTTATCTGGTCGAAGAGAAGACCAGAGATGTCACGCTGCGTCAGGAGCTGATTGCCGCAAACGCAGCGAAAGATCAGTTCCTGGCACAACTATCTCACGAGTTGCGCAGTCCTCTCACGCCGGTCATCGCGATGGTGGGAGAACTCGAAGCCGAGGTGCCGGATTCCCAGCCGGTCAAAGAAGCCCTTGAAGTTGTCCGCCGAAATGTCGAATTGGAAGCACGCCTGATCGACGACTTGCTGGACATCACTCGCATTTCGAAAGGGAAACTTCAACTAAGCTTCGAACCCATTTCCATCCATCAAATCCTGCAACGAGCTTACGAGATATGCCGCAACGAAATCGAAGCAAAAAATTTGGAAGTGAACTTTGCACTTCGCGCGGCTCGTACCTACGTCAAAGGCGATCCAGCACGCTTGCAGCAGGTTTTTTGGAACCTGATCAAGAACAGCGTCAAGTTTACTCCGGAAAAAGGCCGCATTAGCATTGAAACTCTGAATCCGGTGCGGGATAAAATTGAGGTGCGCGTTACCGACACCGGCATTGGCATCGAATCCGAGACGATTGGTAAAATATTCGACGCATTTGAACAGGGACAAAGTGATATCACCCGCCGGTTTGGAGGACTTGGCCTCGGTCTGACGATTTCCAAGACCTTGATCGACGCGCATGGTGGACACATTCGCGTCCAAAGCCCTGGGAAGAATCAAGGCGCGGTTTTTACAGTCGAGTTGGACACCATCGAAAGCCCGATTGAACGCGATGGGCACGCGGAGGATCAACCGGCTGCTCGCAAACCGGATGCCGCTGTTGCCAATCATCGGCGCGTCCTACTGGTTGACGACCATTACGACACTTGCCTCGGCATGAAGAGAATGTTGGAACGTCGGGGCTATCAGATAACCGTTGCTCATTCCGCAGAGCAGGCTGTGCAGAAGGTTCGTGAACAGGAATTCGACTTGCTCATTAGCGACATCGGATTGCCCGGTCGCAGCGGCTACGATTTAATGCGCGAGGTGCGGCTCAACACCCGTTTACCTGGAATTGCTTTAAGCGGTTTCGGCAGCGAACAGGATATCAACCAGGCAAGAGAAGCAGGGTTCGCTGAACATCTGACGAAGCCAATTAATTTTGAGCGCTTGGAGAAAACGATTGAGAGCTTGCTCTCGTGAGTCGTTAGGAACGGCAATCCCACTTCGAGTCAGGATCGCAGTCGCGGTCGTCCGATCAAATCAGTTATTCGCCAGCGTGCGCGCCGACCTCTGCGTTAACCTTTCGCTCTTCCGCTTCTTTTAATTGGCGAGAGAGCTTTTCCACTCGTTGCCGCATGATTTTACCCGCCTTGAACTTCACCGTCGCACGCGGCGGAATTACAAAACTGCTTCCCGGTTGATTAGGATTTCGTCCGATCCGCGGTCTGGTAAGGCGCGGGAGGAACACGCCGAAGTTTCTCAACTCAACCGGAATATTATTTGCCAGGCTCTCTGTGATTTTATCGAGAGTCTTTTGCACCACATCGAAGACCTGATGCTGAACCATCCCAGTCTGATTGCTGATCGACACCACAATGTCGCGCTTGGTTAATTTCGCCATATCTATTTTATTATTCGTTCCTTGTGACTCCGCCGGTGGCCCAATTTAAACATAAAAAGGCAATTTTTTGAGTTCCGACCTTCAACGCTTCACTTAGTAACGTTAGGCGAGGTGCGCCGTCGCCACTCTTCGCGAGCTGGCGGCG
>JBJMXF010000186.1:0-6665 GCA_045809725.1 Candidatus Udaeobacter sp.
AACTAAACCGAAACAGGCACCGCCGACGGGTTAGTGCGATAAGTCCACTCGTCCGTATGCTCGCATGAATGTATTTCGCTCAATACCGCGTTCACCCGTGCGCGGTCAGGTGAGAACTCGCATACCGGGTCTGTATTCGCAGCATTTCCAGTCAGCAAGGCAGCCTGACAACGGGATCCACCGAAATCGATTTCTCGCTGTGGACAACTTCGGCACGGCTCCGGCATCCATTCCGTTCCACGGAATCGGTTGAAGCTTTCCGATTCGCGCCAGATCCAATCGAGATCGCGTGTCCGGACATTTTCGAAACGCAAATCGGGAATCGCCGATGACGCAGTCGGGCAGGGGAGCACGTCGCCGATTGGATTCACCGTCAGATATCGTCGCCCCCAGCCATTGAGACACGGTTTTGGACGAGTCCCATAATAATCCGGCAGCACATAAAAGATGTCGATCTTGCCGGCGAGCCGCGCTTTGGCTGCGGTCGCGACGTCTCGTGCACGGCCCACTTGTTCGCGGGTGGGGAGTAACGCTGCACGATTCTGAAACGCCCAACCGTAGAACTGCACGTTCGCCAGCTCGACTCTCCCCGCGCCCAGCGCTTCCGCCAGCTCAATCAGTTGCGCGAGTCGATCGATGTTACGCCTGTGAACCACAAAATTGAGACTCAGCGGAATTCCGGCTGCGCGAATTTTCGCGGCGACGTTGAGTTTACGCTTGTGCGCATGCGCGCCGGCGATTTCATCGGCCAGACGTGATTCATCCGACTGAAAACTTAATTGGATCGAATCCAATCCAGCATCGCGCAACGCATGCACGCGATCGTCATCCAAGCCAATGCCGCTGGTGATGAGATTCGTGTAAAGCTTGGTCTCACGCGCCGCGCGAACCAGTTCCGCGAGATCCCGTCGGGCGAGCGGTTCGCCTCCGGAAAAACCGATTTGCAGAACGCCGAGCGCCGCGGCGTCGCGAATGACCCGCTTCCATTCTTCCGTCGTGAGCTCGCCATTGTTTGTTGTAGTGTGCGCTGTCCTCAGCGCAGGTATCCCGGCCTGTTCTCCGCTGGGGACGGCGGACGCTGCAGCTATAGGATTTGAGCAATACGGACAATGCAGCGGACATCGATACGTGACCTCCGCAAGCAGCGCATATGGACGGGGAACTGTCATGTGAGGTCGATCAGTTTGCGTTGTTGCAAATCCGTTAAGGTTTCACGTACGTCAGCAGCAAGCGCCGCGGTGTCCGCCTCGTATTCTTCGGCCAATGCCTCAACGATCTCGCCCAGTGTTCGTCCGTCGCAGCGGGAAAGAATTTCGTGCGCGGTGTCGTTTAGTTCCACAATACCTTCGGGATAAAGCAGCACGTTTTTACCACTGGCAGAATCGATTTGTAACCGAACGCCTTGCGCCAGGGTCGGCCGAGCCAAATCAGAAGTTGTTGTGGCATTCATGTTTAACAAGGAGCGGCGGTCTCGTGACCGCCGAAATTCCCCGCAGGGGGCACTGCAGACCGCGCCTCCTTGAAGTAGCCGTGATGAATTGCGTCGAGCATCGACCAGAGCACGTCGCATTTGAACTCGAGCGCGCGCACGGCTTCGCGCTGAAGCTCGGGCGTGTTGCAATATTCCAAGGTGATTGCAAGCGCCTCGTCAGAATCGCGTCGCGCCTGCGTGACGCGGCGTCGAAAATAGTCGAGCCCGCGAGGATCAATCCACCGATACGATTTTTCGAACGCCGCGAGCCGGGAGCTCATCAGATCGGGAGCAAAAAGCTCGGTCAGCGATGAGGCGACGGCGATCGGCCATGGCTCACTCCGCGCAAAATTCACGTACGCGTCAACCCCGAAGCGAACCCCGGGCAACAGATGCCGATTATCCAGTAGCTCGTCGCGCGGTATGCCGCACGCTTCACCAAGGCGCAGCCACGCTTCGATGCCGCCTTCGTCAGCTGTAGCGTCCGCCGTCCCCGGTGCATGGGACAGTTCGCGTTTTCCGCTGGGGACAGCGGATTCTACAGCCGCGGATGAAAGTCCATCGTGGTCTAGGATGCGATGAATCCAGACCCGTCGCACTTCGCGCACTGGGCAGTTAGCAAGAATCGCGGCGTCTTTCATTGGAATATTTCTTTGATAATAGAATCGATTCGCGACCCAACCGCGCAGCGCTTGAGGCGAAAGCTGGCCTGCGTTCATCGCGACATGGAATGGATGTTTATCGTGATAAACGCGCACGCCGATCGCGCGCAATTTTTCAATGAACGTTTCCCGATCCCAGGGTCCAGTGGTCATAACAAATCCCCACTCATGCTCGTGCTCATGGTCGTAATCGCAATTGAAAGGTGCCGAGCATGAGCACGGAATGAAAATTCATAACGATTTTCCACCATCCCTAGTGTCAGTCTGAGCGAAGCGAAGAATCTCTGATCGAATTGGGACTGCCTCTACCGGAAATAGGCCAGAGATGTTTCGCTTCGCTCAAGATGACAGCGGCTTTACAAAAGCGTTTCCAAACCATCACGGGCGATTTCTATGCCAGCCTGCTCCAGTTGAGCGCGTTCTTGGGAGCCAGGCATGAGAATCGGGTTCGTGTTGTTGATGTGGGTGTAAATCTTCCGGCGCGCCCGCGATTGCTGCAACACATCAAAGCTGCCGTCGTTTATGGGGATATGATTCATCTCGCGCGCGCTGCGAGCGCCCGGCCGCACCCGAGCGAGTTCCCCTTCGCTCCAGAACGTTCCATCAAACATAACAAGGTCAGATGTATGAACGGCGTCGCGCAGTTGCTCTGTCAAACTGCCGACACTCGGCGCGAACAGCGCAATTCGGCCAGATGTGTCATCGCGGAATTGAAACGCAACGCTGCCGGGCAGTTCAATGGCTCGAACCGCCATGCGAGAGTCCAGGGACTGAAATTCGGGAGTCACGGTGCGCCATTCGATTCCGCAGAAGCGCGCGAGCGTGCGGTCAAGCCATGCGAGCGCCGCCTGAGTTTCCTCAGTACCGTAAACGATGAGCGGTTTCTCCTGTTGGCGCAGGAGCAATAGACCCAACGCGTGATCGACATCTGCATTGGTCAGAAAAACCCCTGCGATCGGAGTGTTGCGTGGATCGTTGCGGCGAGGCTGTAATTTCGTCGCGCTTTCGATTTGCCGGGGCAGATCAGGGGAGGCATTTATTAGCCACCAGCTCTGAGATTTTTCTGAATCGACGCCGATGGCAATGCTCGATTGCGTCTGGGCATCAATTTTTCCCGCGCGCGCCGCGACGCAGTTTACACAAGCGCAGTTCCATTGTGGCAGACCACCACCGGCAGCGCTGCCGAGGATTTGGATCCGAATCAACCGACCTTATGATCTAATTTCCGCCGGATCAGACCGCGCCGGCGTAACAGGTGCATTCGAAGAAGATTGGCACCGTTTTGAGCGTCGGTTTAATCCACCTTTTTTTCGTTCTCATGAGTCGCGCAGTTTCATTAAATCATATGCCATATGGGTCAACTTATTTTTTGATGAAGCTGATGTCGCCGCTGCGCTCGACGCGCGCGAGTTGAATTTCCGAAAGATCGTCGGTGTTTGCGCTAAGGCGCATGTCCTCATCCAAATCATGCATCGAAACATGATTGCGCCGCATCACATTGAGGTCGCAGTGTCCGTCGCGCACGATGACATCTGGTCTGCCTTTTACCAGAATCCCAAACCCGTGGGAATAGAATGCGAGGTACGCGAACAGACGATGAATCAGTACCAAAACCACTCCACCACCGAGCGTCGCAAAAAAAGCTGCTGAACCGTTAATGGCGCGAGAAAGTACTGCGGCCAGAATCACAAGCAGGACGGCGTCGAACGGAGTTTTTCGCGCGAGTGAGCGTTTGTGTCCGAGCCGCACTGCGGCCAGCGTGACAAGGAAAACGATGATTCCGCGCAGCGAAATTTGGACGAAGGTCAAATCCCTCGGTTCGACACCGAGGCCCAGTAAAGTTTCGAATGAATTCCAAAATGCGTTCATGAACCATATTGTATCGTGGCAGGCAATGCTTCGACGGGCTTCAGCTTGTTGTCATGCCGACCGAAGCGAAACATCTCCGGCTATTGGGTTTTGCTACGCGCGGCAAATAATGAACTGAGATTCTTCGCTTCGCTCAGAATGACAGGGACGTTATGGTTTATTCCCACCGCTTGCGCTAGAAACCTTCGCGTGGCATAAGACGACGCTTACCCGTTTTCAAACTGATCCAGCACCCGACGTTTATGCCTACAGCGCCACCTCCCTCTCGCGATGTCGCACTGGAAACGCGTTTCTTTTGGGAGCGTTTCAAAAACCCAATTATGGCGACGGCACTCGTTGTCCTGCTCGCAGCCATTGCGTTCACCGGTTATCGGTTTTATTCCGATCGCCGTGAGTCCGCCGCATCAGCCGCATTGGCAAGCGCGAATAGCGCAGCCCAGTATCAACAGGTGATCGCTCAATATCCCAATACGCCTGCTGGCGCGGATGCGTACATTTTGCTCGCTGAAGCGCAGCGGAAGGAAACGAAATTCACCGAGGCAAACAAGACGCTCGAGACTTTCGTGGCGAAGTATCCGAAGCATGAGCTCGTGAGCACGGCGAAGATGGCGACAGCAGCTAATCTCGATTCGATGGGCAAAACCGATGAAGCATTGGCGATGTATCAACAAATCGCGTCCGCTTATCCCAATAGTTACACTGCGCCGCTGGCGATGCTTTCGCAGGTGTACATTCTAAAGGCGAAAAATCGTAACGATGACGCGCGTCGCATCTGCGAGACCATCCTCACGCAATACCGGACCAGTTTTTGGGCGAGCGAGGCGATGCAGCAACTACGCTTGCTGAAGCCAATCACGACTTCGACGCCGCCACCAACAGCGATGCCAAACATCCCGCCAATGTTGGCTCCTGCCGCGCCAGCGCCACAGGCTCCGCCCGCGCCGCCGCCGAAGAAACCCTAGGGCAAGGCGCGAACTGTAGCCACCGGCCTGTGGCCGGTTTTTGGCTGCGTTTTGTAAACAAACGGGAAGACCGCCCGCAGGGCCGTGGCTACAGGCGCTTACGCTGCCGATTCGCCTAACGCTTGGAGAACTGGAACCGCTTCCGAGCGCCGGGCTGTCCGGATTTTTTTCGCTCTTTCATTCGCGGATCGCGACGCAGCAAACCCTCGGCTTTGAGTGGGCCTCGCAAATTTGCGTCCACTTGAAGAAGCGCTCGCGCGATCGCCAGTTGTGCCGCGCCGGCCTGGCCCATAACCCCGCCGCCACTTGCGTGAATGAACACATCGTAAGCGTTAACTGCCTTTGCGTTTTGCAGAGGTTGCAACACCACATTCTGCAACGGGACAGTGGGGAAATAATCTTCGAAGGTTCGGCCGTTAATATCGATTTTTCCGCTGCCCGACATCATGCGAACGCGTGCGACTGCTGTTTTGCGGCGACCAGTGGCGATGAATTCCTCAGTTTGTGGCATAGATCAGGACCTTTGAAATTTGACAGCCTCGGGCTGTTGCGCGCTGTGCGGATGTGAATCGCCGCGATACACTTTCAGCTTCCGATAAACACTCCGGCCGAGCCGATTGTGCGGAATCATTCCGCGGACCGCGCGTTCCACTAACAATTCGGGGTGACGAGCACGGCGTGCCCGGGCACTCTCAGATTTGTGTCCGCCAACGTAACCCGAAAAACTCATATAACTTTTCTGTTCTTCTTTCTTTCCGGTAAGCCGGACTTTTTCCGCGTTGATAACGATGACGAAATCGCCCGTGTCCACGTGTGGGGTAAAAACGGTTTTCTCTTTACCGCGCAGGAGATTCGCCGCTTTCACAGCGACTCTTCCGAGCACCTGGTCACTGGCGTCGATCAGCCACCATTTGCGTGGGACTTCACTGGCTTTGGCAGAAAACGTTTTCACGGCGAGAAAAGAGCACCGAAACTACGGGTAACGCGACGGCCTGTCAACCAATGCGCATATCGGTCTGAAACGACCTATGGCAAATGCTTGCTGGCGAACTTTGTTCGGCGCGCTTAATTCTTTGCCCATGTCGAACTCCGCTCCAAAGACCGCGATATCGCCGCGACGCGATGAAGATTTTCCGGAGTGGTACCAGCAGGTGGTTCGCGCCGCCGAGTTGGCCGAACCTTCGGACGTCCGCGGTTGCATGGTCATTCGTCCCTGGGGTTACGGGATCTGGGAAAACATGCAACGGCAACTCGACGCGCTAATTCGCGCCACCGGTCATCGCAATGCCTATTTTCCTTTGTTCATTCCGCTGAGTTATTTCGCCAGGGAAGCTGAGCACGTCGAAGGCTTCGCCAAGGAATGTGCCGTGGTTACCCATTACCGACTAAAGGTGGATGAGGAACTCGGGTTGGTGCCGGACCCCGGATCGAAATTAACCGAACCGCTGGTTGTTCGGCCGACGAGCGAGACGATCATCGGCGCGAGCTACGCGAAATGGGTGCAATCGTATCGCGATTTGCCGATCCTGATTAACCAATGGTGTAACATCGTGCGCTGGGAAATGCGGACGCGATTGTTCCTGCGCACAACTGAATTTCTGTGGCAGGAAGGCCATACCGTCCACGAGACCGAAGCTGAAGCGCGAGAAGAAACGAAACGGATGCTAGGCGTCTACGAAACCTTTGTGCGCGAACGTTGCG
>JBJMXF010000187.1:0-16245 GCA_045809725.1 Candidatus Udaeobacter sp.
TTATGCATAACTGTTCTTTGACAAAAGTGAAATTGGATCGGCTCGTCCTCAAGACGATGGCAAAGAAATTGCCGAAGGCGCAAATGTTAGGCGTCCGGTTAGCAATGCATTGAGGACAACGCGTTCCGCCTTTGCCGAGCTTTCGCACGTTCGTATCGTGCTCAACTCGATGGACCAAACCGAAGCCGAGAAAAACATCGCGCGATTGCGGAAGGAAATCCGCAAGCACGACCGGCTGTATTATCAGGACGCCGCGCCTGTCATCAGCGACCGCGAGTACGACCGTCTGTACAAGGAGCTTCTCGATCTCGAAACGCAGTTTCCTGATCTGCTCACGCCCGATTCGCCAACGCAACGCGTCGGGGGAAAACCGCTCCAGGCGTTTGCGCAAATCCGGCACGGCGCGCCGATGCTTAGCCTCGACAATACTTATTCCGAAGAGGAGGTGGTGAATTTTTACAAGCGAATCACGCGCCTGTTGCCGGACAAAAAAATCCCCGTGGTCATTGAGCCAAAAGTGGATGGCGTTGCGGTGTCAGTCTTGTACGAAAAAGGCCGACTGAAATATGCCGCGACGCGGGGCGACGGTCTTGTCGGGGATGACATTACGCAGAACATCAAAACAATTCGATCGGTGCCGCATCGGTTGAGCGGCGATGCACCAAACATTTTCGAAGTTCGCGGCGAAGCTTATCTGGACAAGGCCGGCTTCGAGAAATTGAACCGGGAACGCAAAGCCGCGGGTCTTCCGCTCTTCGCGAATCCCCGCAATGCCGCTGCCGGTTCTCTAAAGCATCTCGATCCGAAAGCAGTCGCGCTGCGCCCACTCGGAATCGTTTTTTACGGTACCGGCGCAATTGAGGGTGCGGCCATCGATCTTCACTCGAACATTTTTAAACTGTTCAAGAAACTTGGTTTGCCAACCCACGAAGACTGGTGGCTTGCGGATTCGGTCGAGGACATTCTAAAAGCAATCCGCAATCTCGATGACATCCGACGCAATTTTCCTTATCAAACCGATGGCGCGGTAATCAAAGTGGACGCTCTCGCGCAGCGAGAGCAACTGGGATTCACCGCGAAATCGCCGCGATGGGCGATTGCTTACAAATATGCGGCCGAACGCGTCGAGACCCGCTTGCAAGACATCATCATTCAGGTCGGACGCACCGGAATTCTTACGCCTGTAGCAGTGCTGGAGCCTGTGCTGGTGAGCGGAAGCACCGTGGCCCGCGCCACTTTGCATAACGAAGATGAAATCAAACGCAAAGACATTCGCATCGGCGACACTGTCGTGATTGAAAAGGCGGGCGAAGTCATTCCCGCCGTGGTTGAAGTTGTCAAATCGAAGCGGCCAGGAGACACGAAGCCGTTCGATTTCGCCAAACATATCCGCGAGAAATGTCCTGTATGCGGCGGTTCCATCCGGCGCGACGCTGAATTCGTGGCGTGGCGCTGCGAAAATCTGTATTGCCCGGCACAAACGACGCGACGCGTGGAATTCTTTGCGGCGCGCGGTGCGCTCGATATAGAAAGCATCGGCGGAATTGTCGCGGACAAACTTGTTGAACGCGATCTCGTGCGCGAACCGCTGGATCTTTTCGACTTAAAGGTCGAGCAACTCGCGAAACTGAATCTCGGCACAGAGGAAGCCGCGCGCGTTTTCGGGGAGAAAAACGCGACCAAGGCGATCAACACGATCGAGCGCGCCCGGACATTTCCGCTATCACGCTGGCTGTTCGCGCTGGCAATTCCCGAAGTGGGCAAGACGACAGCAACGCAGCTTGCCCGCTTCCATGACACGATTCAGGAAATTTCTGATTCGCAATTACTGCGCGACGTTCTGGACTATCACCAAAAGCGCGGCGACAAGAAATCTGCCAAAGAAATCGCAGAGCGATTAATCAAATCGGGATTTGCGAAACCATCGAAGAGCAAGGCAGGTAAGGACGGTATCGTGACCGAGGTCGGTCCCGTAGTCGCGCAGAGTATTCTTGATTTCTTCGCGTCGCCGGCTGGCAAAAAGATTCTACGGCGATTAAAAGAACTCGGCATTCAGCCGAAGAGCGAAAAAATTTTGGCGACAAGAGCAGCCGAACTGCGGCTGGCGGGAAAAACGTTTGTCCTGACCGGCACGCTCCCAACAATGACGCGTGAAGAAGCCACGGAAAAAATCGAAGCGCTCGGCGGTCACGTCACAGGCGGCGTAAGCAAGAAGACTGATTACCTCCTCGCCGGCGCCGAACCGGGCAGCAAATTCGACAAAGCAAAAGAGCTTGGCGTGCGAATTATCGATGAGGCCGAGTTCCGTAAAATGCTGTAGCCGCGTGGTGTGCGGCGCGAACTGTATGACGCGCGTTGTTTACGGCGAGGGCGAAGCGTCGTCGTCGAGAGACATGGGGATCACGCCAGGAATTGTGCCGGGCGAAGCGAGCAGCATACCGGTCTTGGCAGCTGGATGCATTGTGGCATGTACGTCCAAAGTCATTTTTTGATCGCCGCGCATTACGGTGATCGGGACGGTGTCTCCAGCAGTGATGTAGAACGAAGCGTCGAATACATCCTCGGGATCGCTTATTTTTTTCTTCCCCACTTGTAGCAGCACGTCGCCTTCTTTAAGCCCGGCGCGTCCCGCGGGCGCGTCCTCCGCGACCTGTGTTACCATCGCTCGCGAGCCTTCGACTTGTTGCGACGCAGGCGAAACATTGTTTACCCCAATCCAGCCGTGTCGAGCCTCGCCGAAGCGAACAAAATCGCTGCGAATTTTCTCTGCAGCTTCGATCGGCACAGCGTAACAGGCGGCGTTGTTTTCAAGACCGCTAACGACGATCCCAACCACTTCGCCCTTCATGTTCAACAGCGGGGCGCCAGCCTCGCCTCTCTGCGTCGGAGCGTTCACGCGCAAATGGATCGTGGAAAAATAGCGACCGAGACATTTCCGGTCGAACCCAGCGATCCAGCCGAAGTTCGGTGTCTTCGGCAGATCGAGGGGATAACCGACCGATATGACAGGGGCCGCCATTTCAAGATCCTCGGATTTGCCGATTGGTAGAGCGGGCGTGGTCTCGTCCACCTTCAAAATGGCTGTTCCGCTGCGGATGTCTGCCACGAGTTGGCGCGCGGGACATTTCTTACCGCCGAATTCAACGGTGAAATTGCCGGCTTCGCCTCCAACCGTGTACGCCGTGTAAAGTGTCCCTGTCGGATCGACGAAAAATCCGGTGCCGCAAATTTCACTGTGCTTATCTACGCCGTGAATCTTAACCACCGCCTTGGCTGTCCGCTCGAAAAGCTCCCGGACCTGGTGGCTGATTGTCGCCGTGGCTGATTGGTCCTGGCCGAAAAGCAAACTCGCGCCTGAACAGAAGACCAGCGCGAATACAACGACTGCGCGGCGCTTAGAACTTAAAAGTGGGCTCATAACTCACGGGGACGCTATCGAGCACGTAACGTGGCGGTGCGGCTCGGTGAGTCTGGGCGCTTTCACGAAAACTGCGAAGCGGCTGCGTCCTGAAAATCTGCGTAGAGACCGGTGATCCAAGATTCCATTCCTGATCGGCATTCACTGGCACCGATAAAGTGAGCGGACTCTGACTGGCGACGCGAGCCGTCTCGGGTTGCTGATAAACCTTTAACGAAAAGATAGCCGCGCAAACGAGCATTGCGGCGACCGCAGTGGGATACGAGGCCAGCGAACGCACATCCAACTGCAACATGAAATTATGGGCGCGTTCCAGGCAGATGCGCCAAAGCGGCTGACGCAGCAATTCATCGCGTTGCCGGCGATGGAATTCGTGGAGGAAGTTGTCGAAATATCCGGGTGGCGGTTGCTCGTATCGCTTCAGCCGAAGCAGCTTCGCGATTTCGTTGTCGTTAAACTCGTCCATTTTTTTGCAGCCGTTACGAGACAGGATTTTTCCGAAATTCGTCCAGGTAATTTTGCAATTGCCGGTTCGCGTAAAAGAGTCTGGAACGTACCGTTCCTTCGGAGACACGCAAGATTTTACTGATTTCGGCGTGAGGCATTCCCTGAATATGGAACATGGTGACGACTGCTCTGTGATCTTCAGACAACTTCATCATGGCCTCGTTCAATCTTCTCTGCAGCTCTGACAGGTCCGCTTCCCGCACGGGACTGCTCGTAGCAGTGGCTTCCATGAACTCCTTATCGTTCTGGATACTCGCGTCCACGTCATCCAGGCTCAGTTGAAATCGGCGCCCGCGTTTTTTGAGGAAATTCAGGCTCATGTTCACTGCGATGGAATGAATCCAGGTGTAAAACGATGATTTGCCGCGGAATCCGCGAATCGCTTTGTAGGCTTTAGCGAAAATGTCCTGCAAAAGGTCGTTCGTATCCTCGTGGTTGGAGGTCATGTTGTAGACCAGCCCGTAAAGGCGCGGTGTGTACTTGACTACGAGATCGTCGAACGCGCTGGCCTCTCCCGCCTGGGTGCGCTTCACCAAATCCTGGTCTGGGTCGCTTCTTGGCTGGTCCATCGCCTGGCGCTTAGATTTAGCACGCGCCTGAAGACCCGACGATAACAAATCGGAAATTCGGCGAGCAGGTAAAGCGAGTGCGTGATCCATTTTTCTGTGCCGAGCGATGATCACCGCCGGTCGCGGATCGACATCAACCAGAGCAAATTGCCCAGTGCAGCAACGAATGCCGCAATATAAGTGAGCGCGGCGGCGTTCAGCACCTTGTTGACGCCGACTGCTTCTTCCCCTGGCTGTATGATTCCCATCTCACGCAGAATGATTTTCGCGCGGCGCGAGGCGTCGAACTCCACGGGTAACGTGATCAGTTGGAACACCAGCAGAATCAGATAGCACCAGATGCCGAGGGTAATCAGACCGCTAATCCGAAAGAACAAGCCACCGATAATGATGAACGGCAGCATCTGTGATGCAATCATCGTTACTGGGACAATCGCCATGCGCGCTTTCAGCGGCGTGTACGCGCGGGCGTGCTGAATTGCGTGCCCGCACTCGTGCGCAGAAATGCCCAATGCTGCCACTGAAGGGGTGTTATAAACGTTACTCGACAGGTGCAGCTGCTTCTTTGTCGGATCGTAATGGTCCCCGAGGAAATCGTTCGTCTCCATCACCTCGACATCCTGAATTTGCGCTGCCTGGAGGATTTCGCGTGCGCATTCAGCTCCGGTGATATTCCCGTTCGCACGTACTTTGCTCCAATGGCTGAACGCGCTGCTCACTCGAATCTGCGCCCAAATTCCAATGATCAACGGGACGCCAATGTACAGCAGCCAGTTCGGGCCCAAACCAAAGCCCATGGGGCTACCGATATACAGCAGGCAACTGGATCCTAAAATAAAACCCAATAACGGATACATGTGGGTATTAATTTACCGTCGCGAGGTGACTTGTCACTTCGCGGGGTAGGAGATTTAGACTCCTAACGGCATTGCGCGTTCATTTCCAAGGTGGATCGGCTTCTCCGAAGACGATGTGAACGTTTAGCGAGGCAAGTCCATGACAAAGGATCGAGGACAAGATCTCTTTTAGATCTCTAACTGCTTCGGGAAACGCGACAGGATTCGGCAACCTGTCTTCGTGACGACCACCACATCTTCCAGCCGCGTGCCGCCCACGCCGGGATAGTACAGGCCCGGTTCGACTGTGAGCACCTGCCGATCCTTCAGGACAACTTTTTGAAGACGCGGATGCTCGTGAATTTCCAAACCGAGGCCGTGGCCGGTGCCGTGGAAAAATCCGACGCGCCTGCCGTTGCGCACTCCGGTAGTGAAACCGCGGCTGGCGAATAATTCCTGAATGGCTTTGTGAATCGTCATGCCGTCGATGCCCGCCTTGATTCGCTTTAACGCGAGAGCTTGCCCGGCTTTCACCGTCTCCCAAAGTTTCCGCTGCGCTTCGCTTGCGCGCCCGCGCAACACTGTGCGGGTCAAATCGCCGAAGTATCCCGTTGTCGCGTCGCGCGGGAACACGTCGAGAATAATCAATGAATCGCCGTACAGCGGTCCGTGACCACGCTCATGCGGATCGCAAGCCTGATCGCCTCCCGCCACGATTGTGCCGTTCGGAACGCCGCCTGCACGCAACACGGCTGAATCAATTTCTGCACGCAGCAATTCAGACGTCAGCGTTTTACCATTCCAGCGCAGCTTTTTTGCCGGACCGGGTGTTGACGCTTTCAACACTTCAATCGCGCGCTTGAGTCCCGCTTCTGTAATCCGCAGTGCGCGTCCCATCATTTCAATCTCTTTGTCGGATTTGGCTTCACGCTCAGGCCAGAAAAATCCAGTGGTCGCGCGAACGCGGATTTTGTTTGCCGCCATTTCCTCTGCGTACGCCAGCGGGAAATTTGCGGGCACACTCGCCGACCTCACGCCCCGTTTTTTTAGAAAATGGGCCAACACTTTTTCGTACGGCGGCGCCTTTTTCGAATTTCCCTGCAACTCGCGCTCGATTTCGCTAAACATTACAAATTCATCCGCGTGGGCTTGCTTGCGGGCGCGATCGATCTCCAAGTCACTCAAGACCAGTGTTCGTTTGCCGTTGCGCTGAAGGAAAATAAATGGATCGGGGGCCCAAAACTTCGTCGCGTAAAGCATGTCGGGATCTTGCTCGCTCGCAGCGACGATGAGGCGTGCAGGTTTAGTTTTTGGTTTGCTCATTATGGCTTCTATTCTTTTCCGATGATGTGGTCGGAGCAACTTCTCATTAACTAAAGCGCTAAAGCGGTTTGGCTGTTGTGATGCAGGGATGCACCGCGCTGAAACGCGGTGTTAATAAGAATTCCGGATCAGGTTCTGCGCACTTCCAATTGTTTTCGCAAGATGAAGTGCAGCAGGACAAGTAGTACGAGTGTGGAGACGATCAGCACTACCGTGTCGAAAGTGAATACGCCGAACGAAATTCCGAAATATCGTTTCTCGATACCGAAGAACACGTTTGGCTTATTGCCGCGGCGGTAGTCGGTCTGCTCCATCTCGGCTCGTGAGATCAGGTCGGAGACCTTCTGGTTGACGTAGAGTTGGTCCGCTGTGACTGGCCCTTTCGCGTCTTTGAACAACGAGCGATCGAATCTTTGGCTCCCCGCAATGACTGGATCGGCCAGCTTCAGATATCGATCGACGTCGCGCGCGGACGGCCCTTCCAACCCCGAGAGCAAAGCTAACACATCTTTCAAGTCGTTAAGATGCGCTCGTTCCGGAGGCGTTTCGGCCTTTGGTGCGAGCTTTTGAATTTCGTCATGGACGCGATCCTGGCGCTTAGTAAGCGGATTGAGCTTGGCTTGGGCAACGACCATTTCTTCGTACGACCAGCGCATGGCGATGAACTGGCAGATAAGCGGCACTTGTAGTTTGCTCTCCGTTCTTCTGGTTTTTTCCGAGTTCGGATGTTCGGAAAACCAGTGCGAAAACGAATAAACAAGGCCCAGATTTCGGTTCATGTCCTCATATTTGATGAGCGCGCCGCCCATGATGATCTGCGGAATCAAGACTAGCGGGACGATATTGGACGCGGTTTTCGGGTCCGCTACGAGAGACGAGATGACAAGACCCAGCGCTACGCCGCTCATCGCTGTCAGGAACATTATAGACAAATCGAGCCAGAACATGCCACGAATTTGCAGGACGAAATTGCCGATGAGCACGAAAAGAATGCATTGAACGAGCGCGAAAAATCCGAGCGTGATCGTTTTGGAGATTACGTAGTAGGACAGGCGAACCTTGATGTTGCGCTCGCGTTGCAGCACCGGCCGATCCCGAATGATGTCATCGGCGCTGTTTGTCAGCCCGAGAAACATTGCCACGATCAGACCGAGAAATAGATACGTCGGGATATGATAAGCCGAAGCAAAATCGTATATCCCGGTTTCGGAGTACCGCAGGATCGTTCCAATCAGCAATGCCAGCACTGGCGAGACACCTATGGTGATGCCGAGATTCGCCCGGTTGCGCAGTTTGCTGGTGAAAGCACGCTGCAGCACCGTGCGAAATTGCGTCCACTCAACGTGCCACCGCACCGGCAACCGCTTCCTTTGCACTGGTGCCACCGGCAACGGGTCTGCCTCCTCTTGTTGCAGCGAAACTTGTTTAACGTCCTGGATCAATCGGAACGCTTCATATTTGTCGCGCCAAAAATCCGGTGAGTAACGGCGCGACGGGACGAGCTGGCTACGGCTGTTTTCCTCGTAAATAACGTCGCCGCTCAAATCGCGCAGCGGCGTCTCGAGCACATCGAAAATGAATTCCGGCCGGGTAGTTCCACATGACGGACATGCGCCAAGCTCAGCACCGAATTGATGTTGATGTTCCGCTTCGGCGAAATACCGCAAGGCATCGGAAGGCGCTCCGAAAAATACGAGCCGCCCACCCTTGTCGAGCAAGATCACTTTCTGAAACATCTGGAAAATCTTCGAGCTCGGCTGGTGGATCGTAACGATGACGATTTTGTTGTGCGCCATGCTCCGGATGATTTCGATGACGTGCTCGGAATCTTTCGACGAAAGACCGGAAGTCGGTTCGTCAAACAGATAAACGTCCGACATTCCGATCATATCGAGCCCGATGTTCAGTCGTTTTCGTTCGCCGCCGCTTAACGTTTTCTTCTCGGGACTGCCGACTACCGCGTCGCGACGTTCGCTGAGGCCTAGCTCGATCAGTTTTGCGTCCAGCCGCCGGACGCGGTCGCGCTTCGAGAGATGCGGTGCGCGGATCGCCGCCGCAAACTGCAAATTCTCACCAATCGTGAGGTGCTCGTCGAACGCGTCCTGTTGCGGCATGTAGCTGACGTACTGCTTCAGGACGTCGAGGTTTCGGTAGAGGGATTGTCCATTCAGCAAGACGTTGCCGCTCGTCGGCTGGAGTTGGCCGGCAAGCACTCTCATCAGCGTGCTTTTGCCCGCACCGCTTGCTCCCATCACGCAAACGAGTTCTCCACGCGTGATGCAAAAGGAGATTCCATCGAGGCCAATTTCGCCCTTGCCAAAACGATGTGTGACTTCATTCAGCTCAAGGCTGCGAATGATGTTTCGCTCCTCCTCAATGATGCGTTCCAAAAAATTGCATCGCAGAACCTGTCCAACATCGATCCGAATGATGTCGCCGTCCTTGAGGTCGGCTGTCGTGCGGACAGGATCGTCGCCTACCATAATTCGACGGTCCGCTTCAATGACCTCTAGCTTGCCTATTCGCCGATCGTAATCGCAAAATATTTTCAGCAGCACATCGCCGGCCGTACCGGGAGAGAGCAGGATGTCATCGGCTTGCAGTTTGCTCGGATCATTCGACACCAGATATTCCGATTTCGAAGCCTTCAGTTGGAATCGTCCGCCGAGCGCGCGTGCGCGCCGACGCAGGTCGTTCAAGTCGAGCTCGGTGTCGTTATGGAAAATAATTTTGTCATCCAGTGTCGTGTCGACCTGAGTGCCGGCTTTGAGGCGTACTCCTTTGAGCTCCGCATCTATGTCGCGCAGTGCCTTGACCCGCACCTTGAGGCCGAACGTGACGCGCAGCGCGCTTTCACGCGTTCGTGAGCGTTCTAACTGCACTTGTTCCGCGTCTTTTGTTACGCGGATATAGATTTCAGGAAGTGAAACGTTCTTCTTGGCATTGAAATATTGCGCCAATTCCTGGTAGCTGAGCACCTGGTCGCCAATTAAAATTCGTTGACCGGGGTAAATTCGACAGAACCCGCCACGCACCAAAGGTCTGCCGCGCACGGACACGTTCTGGCCGCTGTAATTTTTCAACAGAATCAAATCGTGATACCGGAAAGCCATCAGCCGATCTGTTTCGCCGAGGTTCTTCAGGATAATGTCTGCCTTGCCGTCGCCCCCGAACGAGAGCGATTCCAAGGGCGACGCGCCATGCTGGTAAATCGAAGGGTCAGATTCTTCTGATGCGTTAAGTTGATAGACGATGTCGATCGCTTGCGCGGCCATGCCCATCTGGGACATGAATGAATAAAACGCGACGACCTGTTCCTGCTTCAAACCCGCTTGTGAAATGAGATCGTACAACTGAACGCCAAGCATGATCTTGCGCTCAGTGCCTAATTGCATCCCGAGCTTTTGCGCCATGGCCGCGAGATCCTGCTGCTCGTAAAGGGCCTGGCGAAACAACTGTCGTAGCTCGGAGTAAACCGCTTCCGGATAATCATAACGCAGAAACCCGAGGCTCGAATCGATCTCTTCCTCCATGATAACGCCGTCGGCTTTGGTGAAACTCGCCAGCACCTGGATCAACAAGGGCAGAAGGTTCGGCCCTTCCGAAACACTGCGCGGTTTGCGCAATGCCCGACGCACGAGCCGACGGCCAGTTCGTCGCACCCGATACGCGAGTGGGATCACCCGCTGCATCGTGCGGTCGATCTTATCGGCCATTGTTGAAACCAGCTCTGTCATGATGATTTTCGGATGCGAATGTTACGCGAAAGCGCGAACACACGCAATGCAGCGTGGCTCCGATTGATGCGCCTTTAATCGTTCGTCGATCATCCGCTAAGGGCAGCGGACGTTACGCGTAACCGGTCGCAGAAGTCACAACACCTGATCCCACTTGCTGTGGTCTTTGAGCATGATTTCCCGGAGCAGACGAATGGGCGGCATGCCGTGGCTGAGGAACTCGTTATGAAATTTTTGCAGAGAGAAATCATCGCCCTGTTGCGCCTTGTAATCGTCGCGCAGTTTCAGGATCTGCAATTTACCAAGGGTGTAATTCAAATAACCCGGATCAAACGTGGCGCGCATAGCTTCCTGGCGCGCCGGCTTGTGTTCGTAGTAACAGTTGTCCTGAAAAAATTTCGTCGCTTCATCAATCGACATGTTTTGCGTGTGAACCTTGATGGACACACATAGCCGGCAAAGACGCAGCAGCGCTTCATCAGCCTGCGCCATGCGATATTTTGCTGCGCGCTTCACGTCGTCTTCGCTGGGACTGGAGCTGGGTGGGCTGCCGAATCCTTCGTCGATCATCATTTTTTCGCAGTAATGCGCCCAGCCTTCGATGAAGGCGTAGCTACCAAAGATCTTTTCTACTTTGTTAGCAGTCGACGCATTCAGATGAAGGTCTTGCACGAAATGTCCGGGATACACTTCATGAATCGATACGACGTCGGACGTGTAATAATTAAACGCGGTGAGCCATTCCTCCTTTTCCTGCTCCGGCCAATCCTCTTCCGCCGGTGTAACATAATAATAGGCCTCGGTGGCGCGCTTCTCGAATGGGCCGGCAGTGTCCATCGAAGCAAAGGAGGTGGCGCGCAGATATTGCGGGGTCTCTTTTACCTTAGCGCGAACTTCCGACGGAATTCCGACTAAATGGCGGCTCACAACATATTTGCGAAGCTTGTCCAAGTCTTTGGCAATGTCCGGGATCAATTTGTCCGCAGCCGGATGCTCGCTCTGAATTTGCTTGAAAACCTCTATGGCAGGTTTGTTCGGGTCGATCTTTTTCGCCGCCTCCGCGAATGCTTCCTGTTCGGATTTTAACTGCGCCATGCCGATCTCGAGAACTTTTTGTGGCGGAAGATCCACCAACTCCGTCTGCGCCAGGAAGCGCCCGAATTTTTCTTCGCCAAGGGCGAAATCAAGTGTGGCTTTGGGAAGTTTCTCCCGTTCCAGCCATGTTGCGTAGTCACTGAGCGCATTTGCCGCTTTTCGGTTGGCTGCCTGGAATGCGACGCGGAGTTGTTCGTCTTTGAGGCCGCTCACAGCGGCAACGAGGTCTTTTTTCAGGAAATCGGCTGAACCTCGGGCGATTTGGACTGCAAGCTCGATGAACGGCTTCGGAAGCTTTTCATCGAGGTTTGTTCGCGCCGCAATGAGGATGTTGGGAATTTGTGATTCGACGGCGACCAGGCTGCGAACACGGTCCTCAAGCGGCGCAAAGTTCCTTTTGATGTAGACGTTCACGTCACCGGCGCGCGCATAAACCATCGGATTTCGTTCAAAGACCGACATGTCCTGCATTTGGAACAATTCTCGCTTGACCGCTGCCTGCAGAATTCGGAGGTCGATCGATTGCCTCGGACTCAGTTTTGCTGGATCAAACTTGGCCAGCCGATCATCAAATCGCCGAAGCCGGGAGAGTTCGGCGTCGAGCGCAAGACGGCTGTAATCGCTGATCTTGCCATCGTACTCGTGAAAACCGAGAGCGGTTCCCTGGAGCGGGTGACCGGCCAGATACGTCTTCACATATTCCTCAGCTACCCCTTCGAATTCTGCGTCTTGCGTTTGTACGGCGAAAACCGCGTTAACGAGCAAGAGTGCCAGCGGAATGACGAGGAGCCGGAAAGGCTTTCGCGCAGTCCTCTCATTAACACCGGACTTTAGCCCGGTGGAGCCATACGACGTTGAACGAAACCGTTTTAACGGTTTGTGCTCCGCATGGAAGCCGTTGAAACGGCTGGTGCTTGGATGTCGTTTAACACCCGGCTGAAGGCGGGTGTTAATGACGTCCGCTAAATCGTCAGTCATTTGCGAATCTCAGATTTGAGTCTCACTTCAGACAACGCCCAGCGTTGGGCGTTGCCAAAATTTGCTCATGAGCGATTGTCACGTCGTTCTTGGAGGTTGGGCAAAACATGAGGCGGATCCTGATCATTGGGTTACTGGCTTGCGTCCTGTTCGGCGCCATTCCTGGCGTTTTCGCGCAGGAAGTGCAGCCGCCAAAGACTGAAGAGGATAACGGCTACTCGCAGATTGCCATTTTCGCAAAAGCCTTGGAGCTGGTCCGGCAGGATTACGTCGATGAGAACAAGACGAGCTATCACGACCTCGTCACGGCTGCGATGAAGGGAATGCTTTCGTCACTGGATCCACACAGCCAGTTCATGGATCCCAATGATTTTCGAGACATGCAGGATGACACGCGCAGCCGTTTCAACGGTCTCGGCATCGAGGTCTCGATGAAAAATGGCCTGCCAACGGTGGTTACGGCGATGGAAGACACGCCTGCCGCCAAGGCCGGAATTCTTTCCGGCGACCAAATCTTGCGGATCAATGGCATGTCAACGGAAAGAATGGATCTCCAGGACGCGATCAATGTTCTACGCGGGCCTGCGGGCGCAAAACTCAGTCTGACGCTATTGCGGCCTTCGACGAAGGAGATCAAGGAGTACACGCTCCAGCGCGCAGAAATAAAAATCCAAAGCGTTAAAGGGGAAAGATTGCTGCCGCCGGAGCTGACCGGCCCATTCAGAATTGGTTATATCCGACTAATCCAGTTCAACGAACCGACGGCCGATGAATTATCAAAGGCGATCGATGGTTTACAGAAGCAAGGCATGCAGGCGTTGATACTCGACCTCCGAAATAATCCGGGCGGGCTATTGAACAGCGCCGTGGACGTGTGCGGTCAATTTTTGCCGGCCAACACCAAAGTTGTTTCAACGCAAGGCCGGGTTCCTTCTCAACAGCATGATTATGCCACGTCCGCCGTGAGCAAGGCCCGTCCGAATTTTCCGATGGTGTTGCTGATTAACGAAGGCAGCGCGAGCGGCGCGGAGATCGTTGCCGGCGCGCTTAAGGATCTGCGCCGTGCGGTCCTTGTTGGTGAAACCACTTTTGGAAAAGGTTCCGTGCAAAATGTGCTGCAATTGCCGGATGGATCTGCGGTCCGTTTTACCACGGCCAAGTACTACACTCCCAGCCGGCAAGTCATCCAAGGCAATGGCGTGGCTCCGAATATTCGCGTCAGCATGACCGCTGAACAGGAGCGCGCTTTGTATGCACTGCGCAATACGGGAAATGTAAAGGCAGAGGACGAGTCCAACATCATCAAGACCAGGGATCCACAGATGTTGCGCGCTATCGACGCACTCAAAGGCGTGATGATTTACGCACAGCAAAGCGCGCCTAAGGCGGAAGCGGTAAAGAAATAGCGATTCGTCGCTCGAAATTGTAGGGCAACCGCGTTCGGTGGCCGAGTTTGGCAGGCGAAGCGCCTGCCCTACAATTAAGTCGTGACAGTACTGGCCTTGGAAACGTCTTGTGACGAGACGGCAGTAGCGATTTTGCGCGGAGATCGTTCCGGCCACGAGTTGCTTGCGAGCGAAGTGGCATCGCAGGTCGCAGCTCATGAGAAATACGGGGGGATCGTACCAGAAATCGCCTCGCGCAATCATCTGATCTACGCTCCGCGATTACTCGATCGCGCTGCGGCCGCAGCGAAAACCCAGTTAGCGCAAATCGATGCGTTCGCTGCCACAATTGGCCCTGGCCTCGCGAGTTCGTTGATGATCGGTGCGTCAATCGCCAAAGGGTTGGCAATCGGCTTCGGCAAACCCTATCTGGGTATCAATCATCTCGAGGGGCACCTGCTCTCGCCATTTTTCGGCATCGAAAGAGACGGCGACAACGACATTAAGCCAAATGTGTCGCTCATCGTCAGCGGCGGACACACGATGCTGATCGTAGTTCGTGGCCTAACGAATTATCAACTCGTTGGTCGCACCGTCGACGATGCTGCTGGCGAAGCATTCGACAAAGTCGCCAAAATGCTCGGACTTCGTTATCCCGGCGGCCCGGAAATTGAAAGGCACGCGCGTGCCGGCGATCCGAAACGTTTCGATTTTCCCCGCAGCATGCTGGGCTCGGAGAATTTCAGCTTTAGCGGATTAAAAACTGCAGTGCGGTACTTATTGCCAAAAATTATGCGCGGCGAGGAACCGCGTGTGACACAGACGCCCTGCAATTTGGATGACCAAACGCTGCGCGATCTTTGCGCATCGTTTCAGCAGGCGATCATTGACGTACTCGTGACAAAGACAATCGCGGCAGCGCAAAAATATCGTGTGGATCTCGTGACGATAAGCGGCGGCGTCAGTTGTAATCAGGAGTTACGCCGCCAAATGCGCGACGCGAGCAGCCGCAATGGAATCGAATTCAAAAGCGCCGAGCCGTGGTTGTGCACCGACAATGCTGCCATGATCGCATTTGTCGCATCATTGCGAGCGCGTGCTGGATTTGAATCGCACGTGACCGAGGAGATTGATCCGAACTTGAAAGTAGCGTAAGCGTCTTCGCTTGCGCCGCAAAGAGGTCGCAACCGTGACGGCGCGCTACTTCAGTACTCGCGCTCCAGCAGATAATTCGCTAGTGCATGCAGCGCTTCAGCCTCGTGATTTTCAAAAATTGATAAGGCGTTGTGTGCTTCGCGCGTGAGCCGTTTGGCTTCGGCGCGTGATTTGTCCAAGCCAATGACCGCAGGGTAGGTCGCTTTCTTTGCCGCAACATCTTTGCCGGCGCTCTTGCCGAGGATCTCCGAGGTTTGGGTTACGTCGAGAATATCGTCGATGACTTGGAAGGCGAGCCCCAGCCGTTGGCCGAAGCGTGTGATCGCAGAAAGCTTTTTAGAATCCGCGTTGGCGCTCATCGCGCCCAGACGCACTGAGGTTCTCAAAATCGCAGCGGTCTTGTTCTGGTGAATAAACTGCAACTCGCGGCGTTTGACGTTTTTGCCTTCGGCCTCGAGATCGGCCACCTGACCCGCGATCAGTTTTTGGCTGCCCGCCGCGACGGCAACCTCGCGCAACAGCATTGACATATCGTAACGTCGTCTCGGCTTTGCGTGTGAAACAATTTCGAACGCGATGGTTAATAAGGCGTCACCCGCGAGAACGGCGACGCCTTCGCCGAAAACCTTGTGGCAGGTCGGACGACCGCGCCGGAAGTCATCGTTATCCATGCTCGGAAGATCGTCGTGCACGAGTGAGTAGGTGTGGATGCATTCAAGTGCGCACGCGAGTGGAAGTGCATCGTTGATCTTCCCACGGCAAGCTTCAGCCGCAGCGAGACATAGAATCGGCCGCAAACGTTTGCCGCCGGCAAACAAACTGTAGCGCATAGCGCGGTGAAGCGTCGTCGGCTTCCTGTTCGCCTTCGGCAAATAGCGGTCCAACGCGCGGTCGATCAGCTTCTGGCGAGTAGCGAGATAGTTTTTGAGATTCACATGCGAAAACGGCTGCTGAATTGCTGGATTCGTAATACTCGATAATGCAACCGCAAGCAGCGTGTCCAGTAGCATCAGAATCAACGTAGTTCCTTAACCACATTTGATGATCGCGGCCTAAGTTTCTTCAGAGTGGCGTGTCTTCCTCTTTGGAGGAATAGACATGAATCCCGCATTCGTTTACCGACAGCACGGCCGATCCATCTTTTGGATCGCATTTACGAGCGCGCTTGCGATTCACCTCGCCGCTGTTGCGTTCGCAAAAACCAAATCACCGATTGATAAGCTGCACGACGTCACCCCGTTG
>JBJMXF010000188.1:0-3530 GCA_045809725.1 Candidatus Udaeobacter sp.
GCGCAGTGGCCGCTCAGCTGTAAAGCGATCCGGGTAATCGCGCGGTAGCCGCGGCTCTGCGTCGCGTCCCACGGCAGGTTCTTCGTACGCCAGCGGAATGATTGATATGTTTTCGGCTGGCACTCCTCCGCGAACCAACCCTTCGCGCGACCACTCGGAGTTAACAATGATGCGATCAGCGAGCTCACATTCCTGCCGCCAGAAACTCCAATATTCAGGTGGCGCGCGGTGCCCGTCACCCCTCAGCTGAGGCACGCGCGCCGCTTCTTCTGCGACAATTCTCTCTTCCTCCGGCCCGGGATCGATCTGAAGAAGCAGCGTCTTCCAGCCGTTTGCCTTTGCGTACCGAAACGGCTCAAGGGCAGTGTAGCTGTAGCTGCAAAGAACGAGTTGAGAGGTGAAAGGTGCTAGCTGAGAGCGGAGAAACGACACGACCTTGCGTTGAAACCAGCGGTTGCGAGAAAGTATTTTTGGCCAGCCCCTGGAGTTACGAGCGGCCGCAAGCATTTCAAAGAGCACTAATGACGAATTAAACGCTTTCACTCGCGCGTCACGTAGCTCGCTATGGAACCTATGCCGGAACTTCGAGCTATCGCCGCAGTATTTCGCAAGCAAAGATGAAGGCGGCATCCACGCGTCTGTTACGAGGGATTCGAGCATGCCGATGCGAAACAACGCACGCGGAATCGCATAGTGTTCACGCGCGCCCAGCTGGCAACAAACCCACTTCATTGTGTTACAAGGCACATCAAATCTTCATTCTCAGCGAGCGAAGCTGCAACGCAGCGGAGGAAAGCCGCGAGTCCAGCCTTTCAATCTCCCCATCAATTTTTCGACGATCCCGCTCAACAGAATAGGCGATATATGTTTCGGTTTACTCACCGCGACGGCACAGCGACGAAATGATTCTAAGGCAGTAGGAGCCAGCGTTTATAATCTCTCCATGAGACAGCGGTGCGTTTTGTAACACAATAGGGAATTCCACCCAGCGCCTGCCACCACCACTTGGGTTCCCGAATGATCCACGACCAGCCGCGTTTGCAGGCGTAACGAAACTGTGAGAAAACGCGCCAGCCCGCGATTGCGACTGCAAATGGGAAAGGACATCGCATTACCGTGCTCCACAATTCATTGCGCGCATGACGATGATGAATGCGGATCTCGTCACGTGTCTTACCTGAGTAATGATGACGGATGATCATCACCGGAGAAAAGATCACATCGTAACCGGTCGCTATACATTGAAGAGCATAGTCGGGTTCTTCATACATGTGGAAAAACCGCGACTCAAAGCCGGGTAGTTGAAGATAAGTGGATCGGCGCAATACCGCCCCGGAGTTAGCGAAGGAACGGCTCAAGTATTCCGAGCCAAAGTTTGTTTGGGTGAGTGTTTCGGGATACTCATCGGTGTGTTGGGGAAAATGGAGCACCGCCAGTTTGGGCCGCTGTTCAAAAAACGGCACGATACGCGTTATGCAGTCCAACTGCTCCGGATAACTGTCGTCATCCAGCGCCAGGACCAAATCACTTCGCGCCTGGCGCATCATCCTATCGCGTGAAGCAACTGAGCCGATCGCAGGCTGGTTCGCAATTAGCGTTATCTCGGGAAATTCGTCGGCTATCACATCAACCGTGCCGTCGGTACATCCATCGGCCGTCACGAGCACCTCATTTGGAGCAGGCCGAAGCCGCCTAACTACTTCGCACGTCCGCCGCAAATCGGTAGCACGATTCCGCGTCGTAATAATCACTGATACAGTCATCAGTCTTGGTAGGCACGACGGCAGCGCGTGCTTCGAAATCCTGCGGACACCGGGCCGATCATGGTCGGGCTGAAAGCTCGTCCCGTGTTAATTTGCCACTGATTATCTCGTGAAGCTTCGGCATTACTTTCAGTTCGTCAGTATCCGCCAAAATTCCGCACTGAAGCCATGCGTCGTTGATGGAGCGGAATTCCATTTGATCCTGATTCAAAGCAAAATCAATTGTGCGGCGTGGTGAAAACGCGAAATCAACAGGATCAATCCATCTCGCACCAGAAAGAAAGCTGGCCTTAACCGTCGCGTGAGCATGATAGACTGGTATACATCCCGCCCGCACGGCATAGACAAATTTTTCAGTAAAGTAACAAGCTTCGGTACAGTTCTCCAGACACACAGCAACCTTATACCCAGACAAAAATTCGATGTGCTCATCGCCGGCAGCCGCCGGAGAAGCTCGCCCCATGTAATTATCCGGCGGCCGTCGAATCCAAAGCTTTGGAAAATGGCGGAACTGCGCCCATGCCTCCGGGAGTCCGAAGAGCTCGACGCGTGGATCCAGGATCATCCGATTCCGGGTCCGGAAGTGCGACTTGAGGAACCAAAAACGTCCACCGAAATTATTAACGGTGGCAACAACAGCGCGCCTTGCTGAAGCTACTCGTGGCCGCGACAGTGTGCCGTTATACGTAGGATGGGGAACGCGATACTTTGTATCCGGATGGCCGTAAAAAGCCCGTTGCGTAACATCGAGTTCCTGGATAAGTCTCTTGCCAACCGGATGGGAGTGAAAGTGGCTATGCCACGAAGGTTCAATCGTGAACCAGAGCTTGGGACCAGTGAACTTGAGTAATTCGTCACTCGGATCGTACAGCACGAGTAAGGCATCCGCTTCCTCGAGCGGCACGCGTGGGGAATACAGAATGGCTCCTATCTGAAAATCATTCCATGAATCCGCCTTGAATTGCTGCGAGACAACTCTGCACTTGTACGAAGTTCCAGGAGCGCCTTGCTTCATGTCGACTCTTCTATCTAGCGCGAGTTGGATTTCTCAATGGCGCCTGGACCAGTCGCGGCGGATTCAATTGCAGCGCGAACAAAGCAATGCGATCTGCCCATCCGCTTAACCAAGCATGAATTCTTTCCTTAGGCTCGGCGTGATCAAGCGTGTCCGCCGCAGGCATCCCAAAAACATTCGCAGTGTGTGGATGCGATTATGCCGGCCACTGGCGTTGTTACCGTGTCCGGTGCGAAGAACTGCGGCGCGAAATGGTACGGTGGCGAGGCGGTGGCCCAAATAAGCGAATTGCGCCTCGGCACGTGACGGCGTGTCGTTCAGAAGTAATGTGCCAATTGCCGCACCCGGTACCAGTGAGTGTAGATCAGTTGCTTCGATTTGCCGACTTACTTCGTCGAATTGCGCGCCTTCACAAGAATTAAGAAATGGTCCGGTGCGATCCGCCAGGTCGCTCCTGATGATCAATCCCGAACCACAGGAGCGATCGAACTGTTCCGTGCGCTGGATCAAGTGGGGCAGAGTTGAACGCCAAACCCAGCCGTATTTGATGCGATAGCCAGCTTCATCTTCCGCCGAAACGAGCCACTCCACCAGGCGGGAACTCACCAGGTCATCCCAATCAATTTTCATCACGTATTGCGGATTCCATGTGCGTTTCGCATAATCCCAAGCGGCGGACAACTTTGTCATCTTATCCCTAACTGCCGCAACCCAGTACCCGCCTTCTTGTGACGGCAAAGGATGATCGAGTG
>JBJMXF010000189.1:0-7426 GCA_045809725.1 Candidatus Udaeobacter sp.
TTGCAAAGACCGATATCTCCGGCGTTTGCGACGATCTCTTCTACGATGCGAAACGCCATCGTGTATACGCGATCTGCGGAGCGGGAAAAATCGACGTCATCGACCAAGTCGATCCAAATACCTATAGAGTCTCAACCACGATTGGTACAGCGGATGGCGCTCGTACCGGATTTTTTGTTTCGGAACGCGACCTCTTATTCGTAGCTGTCCCCCATCGAGGTTCACAACAAGCGGAGGTTCGCTGTTATCGAGTGGAATAGCCACCAGGTCACACAATAGAGTATTGCTCATCCGTAACTCGACTGGTTTCGACGGTTATCTCGACCATATCGAATGCGATCAAAGCTTCCTCGGCACGGGTAACGCATACTATTTCCACTTTGCCTTACATGGTCGGAACGCTTACACCGCTACGGACCGAACACGCTTTTAGTGCCGTCTCTTGCATTGACTTCAGTTAATCGACCGCCCACCTTGGCCTAATGACCAAGCGACTCCGGCAATGCTTAAGTCAGTGCTTAGCTTTTGGCCCGCTAGTGATGGTCTGTCTGGGCATCGCTTGCAATGGTCAGATATTACCGCTGTTAGTCGCTCAGATTGTTTCGTTGGATCCTGATCACCACGTGATCGTCCACGTCGGTTCACATGGGATTGATTTGGTGCTGACACACGATGCTCCTACTGCTGCATCCGTCACCCCGCAACGCACCCGACCATCGATTGCATCAGAGTCGTCCGAACCAGCTCATGTCATTCATTTTTCGAGCGGCACGAGTTTGGCCAATCACACTGCCGTTTGTGCGAGAAGCACACAACACCAAGTAGCTCTTCACGTGTCACTGGCGCAGCCAAGTTCCGTCGATGTGTTTGCGCCAAAGGCAACTCTGGCTTACTCGCGGCCGCCGCCGGGCCGAACAGCAAATCCATTTGATCGCAGCACACTGCTGTTGATTTGAGCGAAAACACGGAGCGTCTTCTCGCTCTTCGTGTTTGTCCGCGCACTTCCTCGCGCGGCGTACCTGTTTGCTTTCATCAGTCGATTTTCACTTGAGAACTCTTATTCAAATCAGTTTGGCAGCGGCCTTGACGATCACGTGCAACGCCGGTGGAGCAATTGATGCGGTCGTCGCCGAGGCGTTCGCGCATAATCCAGAGATCAAAGCTTATGAGGCGGAAATCGCCGCCGCGCGCGGCGCACGTCGGGCAGCGGGTGAGTTGCGGAACCCGGAGATCACGGCAGATGCGGGAGCAAAATTGGTGCGCGACGTGCCGGGCGGTCCCGACAGCAACGGCGTCCTATGGACGGTCTCGGCTCTACAAACATTTGAATATCCCGGCCGTGTACGATTGCGAAAGGCGATCGCGAATCGGCAGATCGCGCTGGCTGAGCTGGAACTGGAAGGATTTAAAGCGGCACTCGCTGCGCAGGTGCGGGCGGGAATTTATCGCGTGGCATTGAGCGCAGCGAAAATTAGCCAAACGGGCGAAGTGTCGACACGATTCGACGAGTTATCGTCGGTGTTATCGCAGCGGCCGGCAGCCGGCATCGGCCCGCAGCTTGACCTTCGTATTATCGAAGCGAATGCGAATGCGTTAAAACGGCGGGCGCTCGAAGCAGAGCGTGAAATTCAAAGCGCGCGTTACGAATTGAACCAACTGCGTGGCGCGCGGGCGGACGCGGCGCTCGACATTCCACAAATCGATCTGACCTTCGCGGCTATCCCGGAAAGCGCGACGTTGTTTACGACGGCACGACGACAGAATTACGACATTAGGACCCACGTAATGGAGCTGGAACAGCAGGGCTTCAAAGTGCAGTTGGCCCTGAACGAGCGCTGGCCGGCGGTGCAGCTCGGGCCCTTTGTGCATCAGGAGCGCGCAGACACAAATGAGTATCACTTCGGCATCGGTATGACCGTGCCGTTGCCTTTGTGGAATCGAAATGCGGGCAACATTGAGACGCAGAGGGCGCGTGCGGCAAAAGCGGAAGCCGAGCTGGCTGCAATAACACGTGAAGTGGAGCGGAAGATCGCGGATGCGGCATTCGTTTACAGATCGCGAGGAGAAGAAGCGGAGAAGTTGCAGTCGTCGATCCTGCCGCAGATGCGTGAGGCCGCAGAATTGGCCGATCGAAATTATCGCACGGGAGCCCTGCCTATAACGACTTACACTGAGATACAAAAACAATATCTCGACTCACTCGACGCCTTCTTCACTGCGCAGTCCGCCGCCGTTGAAGCGCGACAACAACTCGAGCAGCTCACCGCTACGCGCCTCGACAAGAAATGATCGACAAGATTCTTGAAATATCTTTGCGGCAGCGCGCGTTTGTTTTGCTCGCGGCGTTAGCCTTGTTGGGTCTCGGGCTTTGGTCCGGAGCACGCTTGCCCATGGACGCGGTGCCAGACATCACTGGCGTGCAGGTACAAATCAACACCGAAGTTGCCGCCTTGGCGGCCGAGGAATCCGAACGACTCGTGACGCGCCCGATCGAGATCGAAATGGCCGGAGTTCCTGGTCTCGAAGAAATGCGCTCACTGACCAAGTTCGGTCTCTCGCAACTGACTCTCCAGTTCCGGGACGGCACCGACGTTTACCGCGCACGCCAGCTTGTGACTGAACGCTTGCAAGCGGCCGTCGAGCGGTTGCCTCAAAACGTGGCCCCGAAGCTCGCGCCGATTAGCACAGGGTTAGGCGAAATTTTTTATTACAACGTCTCCTACAAGCCCGGTGCCCAAAAACCGAAATTGATCCGCGAGCAGTTGTTCGAATTAAATGAGCTTCAGGAATACACCATCAAGCCGTTGCTCCGCACTGTTCCGGGCATTGCCGATATTAACGAAAGCGGCGGATACGAGCGACAATTCGTTATTCAACCACGGCCGGAAGATTTGGAGCGAACCGGGATGACATTTAGTGAGCTCGCCGACATTATAGCGGCGAATGTCGAAAACGCCGGCGGCGGCATTATCAGTCGCGGCGGAAATCAACTGACGATCCGCGCAGTCACACGCGCGAACACAGTTGAAGATATTGGAAATCTGCCGGTGAAATTCGCAGCTGGTGTGAAACCGTTGCTCGTCAAAAATCTCGCCGACGTGACCTACGGGTCGCGATTTCGCACGGGCGCCGCAACCATTGATGGCCAGGAGACCGTGATCGGTACGACAATGATGCTTGCTGGCGAAAACAGCCGCGAGGTCGCCGAGCGAGTCAAGGTACGTCTTGCCGAAATTCAAGAGAAGCTACCCGATAACGTGCAGATCCAATCGCAATACGATCGATCGATCCTCATCAACAAAACGATTCATACCGTGCGGAACAATTTGTTCGAAGGAGCGATTTTGGTCATTGCCGTTTTGTTTGGCTTACTCGGCAACTGGCGCGCCGCGCTTATTGTGACCGCCGCGATTCCGCTTTCGTTTTTGTTCGCGGTGACTGGCATGTTGAAGTTTGGCGTCTCTGGAAATCTGATGAGTCTTGGCGCGATCGATTTCGGTCTGATCATAGATGGCGCAGTTGTGATTGTGGAGAATGTCGTGCGTCAGCTGGGAATTCGTCAGCACCATCTTCGCCGCCCACTGACAACTGAAGAACGCCTCCATACCGTGCTCACCGCGAGCAAACAGGTCGGTAGTCCCATGTTCTTCGGCGTTGCGATCATCACGATTGTTTACATTCCGATTCTCGCGCTCACTGGTATTGAAGGAAAAATGTTTCATCCGATGGCGCTAACTGTGATGCTCGCGCTCACTGGCGCGCTTATCCTGGCGCTAACGCTAATGCCGGTGCTGTGCTCTTTCCTGCTGCGTGGTCGCATTCGGGAGGGCGACAATTTCATCATTCGCGTTCTCAAAGCGATTTATGAACCGAGCTTGAGACTGGCACTTGCGCTGCGGTGGATCGTCGTGCTTGCGGCAATCGTTGTTTTCGCCGGATCAATCTGGCTTTTCAATCACCTCGGCGCTGAATTTGTGCCGAAGCTCGATGAAGGATCGATCACCGCCATGCTCTACAAACCCGTTGGTATGAGCATGGAGGATTCCCTGAAGACCGACCTCGAGGTTGAAAATCGGCTGCATGCTGAATTTCCTGAAATTACGCGCGTGTTTTCGCGCATCGGCACGAGCGAAATCGCGACGGATCCCATGCCGCCGAATGAGAGCGACGTGTACATCTTCTACAAACCGCTCACCGAGTGGCCGAAGACTGCTGGCCGGCCGCGAAACAAGGCAGAGCTGCGAGAGCACATCGAGGCAATGCTCAAGAAAATAAATCCGAGCTACAACATTCTGTTCGCTCAACCAATCGAGATGCGCTTCAACGAAATGCTCGAAGGAACCAAGGCAGAGCTATCGGTGAAAATCTTTGGAAACAACTACGACGTTTTAGAAAAACTGGCGGAGCAGATCAAAGGCATTCTGGAAAACACGCCCGGCGCCGCCCAGGTGGAATACGAAACGGAAGGAAGAACACCGCAACTGTTGATCGAAGCAAAGCACGACGAGCTCCAACGCTACAGCTTGTCATCGGCGGAAGTGAACAAGGCGATCAGCGCCGCGCTCGCCGGCAAAGTTATCGGCACCGCGATTGAAGGAGAAAAACGGCACGAAATCGTCGTGCGAATGCCGGAAGAATTACGCGCAGACGACGAAAAGATCCGCCAGTTACCGTTGCGGGTCGGCGAACACGGACTGATCAAGCTCGGCCAGGTTGTTGACTTTAAGACACTGAAAGTCGTCGAACCAATCCTGCGCGACGACGGCCATCGCCGCGCCGCGCTGATGGTCAACCTCGGCGGACGCGATGTTGAGGGTTTCGTCCGCGATGCCGAACAACGCATCAAACAACAGGTGAAGATGCCGGACGGCTATTTAATCGAATTTGGTGGACAGTACAAAAATCTCCAGGAAGCGCGCGCGCGGCTCGCTATTGTTGTCCCCGCGGCGCTGGCGTTGATTTTCATTTTGATCTTCCTCGCCTTTGGCAGTCTTCGCCAAGCGCTGCTGATTTACACTGGAATCCCGCTTGCTATGACAGGTGGCGTTCTTGCCCTGTGGTTACGTGGAATGCCCTTCAGCATCACAGCGGCCGTCGGATTCATCGCGCTAAGCGGTGTAGCCGTCCTGAACGGGTTGGTGATGATCACCTACTTCAATCAGTTACGTGAAGAAGGTTGGACGATCCGTGAATCGGTCATTGAAGGCTCATTAACGCGACTGCGCCCCGTGTTAATGACTGCGCTGGTAGCAAGCCTCGGCTTCGTCCCAATGGCGATTGCAACCGGCACCGGCGCTGAAGTTCAGCGCCCACTTGCGACGGTCGTTATCGGTGGAATTCTCAGCTCGACATTTCTCACGTTGATTCTGCTGCCGGTTCTGTATGCATGGTTCGAGCGCAAAACAACGCCGACAGCTGTGCCTGCTCAAGTGTCGGAGCGCAAGATCGAGCCTGCTCTTTCGCGGGCTTAACGCCGCAGCAGTACCAAACCGGTGATTGCGACTGCTTTTTGCATTATCGGCGCCGGAATTGCTCCAGCCACAGAATGGGACTCGCCCTGGATTATTGTCTTTAAGCTGGCTGTCGTGCTGTTGCTCGTCTTGTTGAACGGCTTCTTCGTTGCGTCCGAATTCGCGATCGTCAAAGTCCGCGATACGCAGCTCCAAGCGCTCGCGGACCAGGGCGAACGGCGTGCGGGATTCGCGCGACATGTCACTGCCCACTTAGACGCTTATCTGTCAGCCACCCAGCTTGGAATTACTCTGGCCAGTCTTGGCTTGGGCTGGCTCGGTGAAGAATATCTGGCGGCGATGTTGGAACCGGTGTTCTTCAAAATGAATATCACGTCGCACGCAATGATTGAATCAGTTTCCTTTGCCCTGGCATTTTTCACCATCACCTTTCTCCACATTGTTCTCGGGGAGCTTGCGCCAAAGTCACTCGCCATCCGCCGAGCCGTCCCCACGACCTTGTGGGTAACGAGGCCGCTAAACATATTCTATGTCGCCTTCAAACCGCTGATCTGGGTGCTAAATGGCGCGGCGAACTGGATCGTGCGCAACATTCTGCGCATCGAACCAGCAACCGAGGGCGAGCGGGCGCACAGTGAAGAAGAGCTGCGGCTCATTCTGGCCGACAGTCGAAAAGCCGAGGAGGTTTCGGAGCTTGAGAAGCAGATGTTATTGAACGTTCTCGATCTGCGGCATCGCGTCGCACGCGAAATCATGACGCCGCGCGCCGGGATCGTGTTCCTCAGGGTCGAAGATTCTTTTGCCGAAAATTTGGAAAAAGCAAAGCACTCCGGTCACACTCGATTTCCTCTGTGCGATCGGGACCTCGATCATCCGTTAGGCTTGATTCATCTGAAGGACATTCTCGGATTGATCGATCAACCCACTGCGGATCTGAATACAGCAAAACGTCCACTCGCCAATATTCCGGAAATGATGCCTTTGCCGCAACTGCTTAACATGTTTTTGGCCCAACACAGCCATGTGGCATTGGTGCT
Source organism: Candidatus Udaeobacter sp. (assembly GCA_045809725.1). Taxonomy (GTDB): domain Bacteria; phylum Verrucomicrobiota; class Verrucomicrobiia; order Chthoniobacterales; family UBA10450; genus Udaeobacter. The sequence goes on from JBJMXF010000189.1 coordinate 6,509, forward strand.
GGATGAGTATGGCGGCACAGTTGGAATGGTGACGCTCGAGAACGTACTTGAGCAGGTGGTCGGCGAAATTGAGGACGAGTTCGATACGCCCCAGCCGCGTTTTCGAAGGGTTAAAGAAGGCGAGTTTATTGTAAGTGGTATGCTTCCGCTGTACAGGTTGCGCGATCTTACTGGGATCGACCTCGCGGACGCCGATGTCAGCACTATCGGCGGATACGTAACTGCAGTCTTAGGACGATTGCCAGCGCAAGGCGATCAACTCACCATCCGAAATTTCTCCGTCACGGTGACGGAAACCGACAATCGCCGCGTCCGGCAATTACGCTTCAGCCGGCGAGAGCCCAATAGGGTGCAAACACCGCACCATTCGTAATCGCGCTTCGGAGCGTTAACGGCGCAACAGAAACAAACCAACGATCGCGAAAGAGACGCCGAGAAGTCGCTGCCATGAAGGCGTTTCATGAAAAAACAGAACGCCGACGATGGCCATGATGGCCGCGCCGCCAGCAAGAATTGCCGGAACGGCGGAAAGCGGACCACCTTTTTGGAACAGCAGGAAGAACGCGATCGTGCCCGCGCCGACGCAGACACCGGTCAGCAGCGAATAATTAAAACCAGTTCCAGTGAATTTCTGATTCCATCTTCCCGCAAACCAGAGGATCGCCAGGTACATCAGGATCGACAATGCCGCGCTAGCTTCGACCACAAAACCGCCGAGACCTTCTCCAATGTGATCGGCAGCAAGACGGGTAAAGATTTGATGCGCGCCATAAAGCACAGCAGCGATGACTGCATACCAGAACCAAGCCGCCACAGGGATAAAAAGCGCACCCTGCGAACTAAATCAAATGCGAGACGTAGTTGTCCTGCCCTGTTGCTCAGCACGTTTTCAAAAAACGTTTCTTCGAACTGAGTGGC
>JBJMXF010000190.1:0-14788 GCA_045809725.1 Candidatus Udaeobacter sp.
CCTCGCGATCCGTCAGCGTTTCGCCGATGTAAACGTCTTCACAGCCAGTTAGCCCGACGATATCGCCGGCTGTTGCCTCTTTTATTTCGACTTGCTCTAATCCTGCGTAGCTGAACAGCGCCGTGACGGTCGTTCGTTCAGCGCGTCCGTCCCGGTGAATACAGACGATGGAATCGCCGACGGCAACGCGACCACTCACGATGCGACCGAGTGCGATCCGACCGAGATACTCGCTATAATGCAGGTTCGACACGAGCATTTGGAAAAATGGCTGGCTTGAGACGTTTGGCGGCGGAACATGTTGCACGATTGCCTCGAACAAAGGCGTCATATCTTCGTTTTTTTCCTGCAACTCACGCATGGCGACACCGTTCTTCGCGCTAGTGTAAATGATCGGGAAATCGAGCTGCTCATCGGTGGCCTTTAGTTCAACGAAAAGATCGAAGACCATGTCGACGACTTGATGGGGTCGTGCGTTTTCCCTGTCGATTTTGTTGATTACGACGACAGGCTTGAGTTTGTTTTCAAGCGCCTTGCGCAACACAAAGCGCGTCTGCGCTTGTGGCCCGTCGTTAGCGTCGACAACCAGAAGTACGCCGTCCACCATCTTCATGATGCGCTCAACTTCGCCGCCGAAATCGGCGTGGCCGGGCGTATCGACAATGTTGATGCGGTAGCCGTTCCACTGAAAAGCTGCATTCTTGGCGCGAATGGTGATTCCTTTTTCACGCTCGAGATCCATCGAATCCATCACGCGCTCTTCGATCTGTTGATTGGAACGAAACGTCCCCGATTGGCGCAACAATTGATCGACAAGCGTCGTCTTGCCGTGATCGACGTGCGCAATAATGGCGATGTTACGAATCTTATTCATTGACGGGAGGCTGCCCGAAGCAGGCGAGCGGCGAACTCTACCAGAGACAAAGTCCGAGTCAAATGACAGCGACATTTATCGTTCACGCTGACAGGCAGAAAACCGAGCAGAGAACAAATCGAAATGTATAATGTTACGTCAGCTACTTGTTAGGCCCGATCTGCTCCGGAGCTGCCAGCAGCTGCTGAAAATCAGCACGGCTGCGAATCGGATCCCATACTGGATCGATCTTTAACCCGACGATGGAAGCTGCGCCGCCCGCCGGAATTGACAGCAAATGTCGCAGCCTCTTAATCGCTTCTTCAGGTGCGCCCGCGCGCGCCTCGATTTGCGCGAGTCCCATCTGGAAATTTGGGCCGGCCAAAGCATCCTTCTCAAGGGAGATTGTATCGGCCGCCTGGCCAGAAAGGCGTAACGCGTCGGCATTACGTCCCAAAGCGACGTAAACCCAGGACAGCTCCGTCATCGTAAAAGTGTCATCCGGTCGCTCCCTGAGTTTAGCCTCCAGTAAAGGCAGAGCTTCTTCTGCCATTGATTTCGCCGCGTCAGCCTCTCCCGCCAGCAGGCGAATGGCGATGCGTCCGGCAAGCTGCTGAAGATGCGCGCGATCATCGTTGACCACCCTTTTATCTATAGTCTGAATAGCATTGCTAAAACGTCTTTCGGTCACGTCGAGATAGGCGGGCCAGCCAATCACAGCACCAACGTCGCCGGCTCCGGTAGCGCCACGAGGGCCCCCCGCGCCGCCGGGAATCCCTTTAATTACCTCGGGAAAATCATCGAGTGCTCGTCGGGCGGCGTTGACATCGCCAGTCATGGTAAGGCGAATGAGGACAAGGAATGTCGCTGCCTGCGTGTTGTGCGGATCCATGGCCAGAGCTCGCAATTCAGCGCGCTCCGCGTCTTTCCACATCCGCAATGCAAAGCAGGTCGCTCCGATATTGGTCGGGATGCTGGCGTCGCGCGGGTCGAGTTCCTCCGCTCGTTGAGAATCGGCCAGCGAGCGCTTCCATTCACCGCGCCGGCGATAAACCCAGGCGCAAAACGCCCGCGCGTCGGCGTTGTTAGGTTGCAATTCCAACGTCCGGTTGAACTCTGCCAGCGCGTTTTCGTATTGGCGATGACCCCAATAAAAGAATAATCCAAGGGCAAAATGCGCTTCGGGAGAATTTGGAGCCAGCGACAGCGCGCGATCAATAAGCGCCTTCACCTTCTCTAATTCCGCTGGCGGCAAAGGAGAGACAAACCAGTGCCGTGATAGTCGGCTCCGTGCGAGCTCCGCCGCAGCCTCAGCAAAATTTGGATCGCGTGCCAGCGCCTGGCCGTAAAACGCGTCGGCACGATCGTACGCTTCTGCCGACAAGCTGCTCGCCGCCTGGTGAAACTCATACTGACCGCGCAGGAAAAGATCGTAGGCTTCGGCGTTCTCTGTCCGCGCCGCGGCCAATACGTTCGATTCGCTCGACGAAAGATTCGCTTTTAAGGCATCAGCGATTTGCGCTGCGACCTCACTCTCAACCGATAAAACATGTTTAAATTCACGATCATAACTTTTCGCCCATAGATGCGAATCGGTGTGCGCATCGATCAACTGCACATTCACTCGAACTTTGTCGCCGGCTCTCTGCACGGTGCCCTCAAGGACAGTGGAAACGCCGAGTTCTTGCGCGACCGTCTTTAAATTGCCCGGCTTGCTTTGATACTTGGCCGTCGAGGTTCGCGAAATGACTTTGAGATCCCGAACCGTCGCTAATTTCGTGAGAATTTCATTCTGAATGCCCTCAGCGAAATAGTCGTTTTCTTTTTCGGCGCTGAGATTTTGGAACGGCAGGACTGCGATCGACTTGTCAACCTTGCGCGCCGAGGCGCGCGGCAGGAGAAAAAATCCCGCAGCTACAGAAATTACCGCACCGGCGACAACGAGAAGAGTAACATTCCGGCGGCGATGCCTTCCAGCATTCGGGGTGGCTTGAATTCCCTGCGGCGTCACGTCGTAAGCCCACGCGAGGATGAGCGCGACGGGAAAACCGATTAGCAAAAGCACGATGACCAGACGCAACGTCCAATTCGGTAGTTCCCATGCCGGAATAACCGCAGAACCAATCTGAATGATGAATCCGGCAGCGATGACATAAGCCGCCGCAACACGATAAACTTTCCGCCGCTGCAACTCTTCGAAAAAGCCGCTCATAAACAGTCTGGCCTCATCATCACGATAGTCCGACACCGCTTGTCCAAGAGAAGATATGCACAAGCTCGGCCTAAAAAAGCGGCTGAATTGAAACCTTTGCCCGGCAAGCTGAACGACGGGCAAGCCGCGCGGGTAACCGATCTGTTCTTTAAAGAGTCGTTACTTCCACTTAGAAACGACTTGTCAATGACGAGAAGTCACCGAAACATCGAACAACTTCGCCCAAGACTACCAGGATCGCGGGGGGCAAACTAGAATTCAGAAAAATACACATGAAACTTCTAAACGTGTTTCTCATTGTACTCGGAATTGTATGCATGGGGCTTTTACCCGGAATTGACGCAGTCGTCCCGGCCGCTGATGGAGAAAATTCCGGAGACGAAATGGCCGAGAGTGATAACGCGCTTCTCAGCCTCACGGATAACTCGAAGACCATAAGCCCAGTCGCAGGATTCGCAGCGAGCAGTAGCGTGCAGGTGCACGAGACGCGGGCGGATTCGCAGGAGGCGCTCCAGTTTCCAAGCGGGAACGAAATTTCAATGCCGATCGAACGGTTTTCGCCAGCCGTGGCGACGCGCTGTAGCTTTATGGCGAGTTGGGGCAACGTAGTCGGCGCCACCGGCTACCTGTTGGATGTCTCCACGAACGATTCGTTTAGCGATTACCTGGACGGGTATCACGACTTGGACGTGGGCAACGTAACAGGGCGAGTCGTCACCGGATTGACTCCAGGTACTGCCTACTATTACCGAGTGCGCCCTTACAGCGCCATCGCATCCGCCAGCTACTCAGAAACAACGAGGGCTGTGACGGTGCCGACCAGTGGGCTGATGATTCACGCGACGTTCGACAGTTCTATTACCGGCAACCCAAATGCGGCAGCGATCCAGGCGATGATTAGCCGAGCGATCTCAATTTACGAATCGCTGTTCAGCGATCCAGTCACGATTCAGATTCGTTTCCGCTACGCAACGACTTCGCCAAATGGCAATCCTTTGCCGCAGGGAGTTCTCGCGCAAAGTCTGTCCGGCTCGTACTTGGCTCCCTGGAACACTGCCATCGATGGTCTGAGAGCCGATGCCACAACCACCAACGACAATGTCGCTATCGCGAGCCTGCCAGGCAATGCGTTATCTGCGAACATTATCGCTGCCAGCGCGAATGTGCGCGCGCTAGGAGGAAACGCGCCGCCGGATGTATTTGCAAACGGCACCGTCGGTCCCGGTGGGCCCTATGATGGAATTGTTACGCTTAACTCGGCAATGCCGTATCAGTTTACCCGGCCTACCGGCGGTGGCAGTTTTGACGCGCAACGTGCAACTGAGCATGAAATAGATGAAGTCATGGGCCTCGGATCGCACCTCAACCTCCCTCCTCCTGGAACAGATCTTCGGCCTCAGGATGTATTCAACTGGGGCTCGCCTGGCGTCAGAAATCTCACCTCGAGCGGCACTCGCTATTTCTCGATCAATGGTGGCAACACCAACTTGGTGAGTTTCAATCAGCAACCAAATAGCGACTTCGGTGATTGGGTGAGCACCGCGTGTCCTCAGTCGCAGCCACATGTGCAAAACGCTTTTGCTTGCCGCGGACAATCTTCCGATGTGACAGCTACGTCGCCGGAAGGCATCAACCTCGACGTCATAGGCTACGATTTGGTGAATGCGGTCGTCACCACGAACGCGGCCACTAACATAACAAGTTCTTCAGCCAAACTAAATGGTACAGTCAATCCTGGCGGAACAATGATCGTCCATTTCCAGTACGGTATGACAACCACCTATGGGTCCACCACCGCAAATTCGACCCGTACTGGTAACGCTACGCAAGGCGTCAGTGCTAACATCCCCGGGCTAACCCCAAACACCACGTATCATTTCCGGCTCGTGGGAACTATTAACGGGGAGAACAGATACGGCCAGGACAGGACCTTTAGAACGTTTAATCCGACAGGACCTCCTGTTGCGGTGACTAGTGCGGCAACAAGTGTCGCCAGTTTTTCAGCCAGACTGAACGGCTCGGTTTATCCGCACACATTCACCACCACGGTACATTTTCAGTACGGACGGACAGCCAGCTACGGATTCACCACCGCCCCGCGCACCAGCAATGGGAACACTTACCAGAATGTCTTTACAAACGTCTCAGGCTTGAGTGCGCACACCAGGTATCATTTCCGAATCGTCGCCAGCAACGCTGCCGGCACCAGATATGGCGTTGATAGAATTTTTGTCACGGATTAGAGAATTCTTCGGTTGACTTTTTGCCATCGAAACTCGGCAGCTGCACAGACGACTCATGCGCATCAACCGCACGCGATACGTCCACGGTCTTGACTTTCGTACGTTAACTCAAGCTAATCGGTGCGTGGGCGTTTCACGATGAACATCGTGATGGAGTTCGCCTTCCGCTCCGAGCCGCGCGCTACAACACGAATAAGTGGGCGATTCGGCCTCACCACATCCCACGCCACGACGCGGTCGCTCAGGACTGGTGCTTTTTCAACTTGGCCAATCTTGTCAAACGGCATCTCCTTTCCAGACCGCAGATATCCGGCCATATAGGTGATGCGATTTTTCTCGTCAGCTTTTACAAAGACTGAGGCATAGTCGGTTTTGTCCAGTTGCCACGAGATCTTGCGCTCACCTTCGTTTCGCTCGCCCGCTTCGTCTGTTCCATTAAGAGGGCGATCCGAGGGCTGGCCTAACGAATCAAGCCTGCTGTGCGCGCTCTCGAGAGTCGAGTCCAGCTCGATGCCGAGAATCGCAGTTTGTACCTTGACTGATTGCGCTGCAGCCAGGCGCTCCTTGAACGACGCTAACTTCGGCCGCATCGACGGCGACGGCGAAGGCGAACCCGACGACGAAGGAGCTGATGCAGATGTGTCTGCATTCGACCAACCAACAGCGAACAAACTAACAACTATAAGCGCCGTCGCCGGCAGCGACCGGAGAATCACAGGTTGTGCCTGCTCACTTCACCTTAAACTCGGTTCCTCCACGGGTGTAATCCTCGAGCGCCAACTCGCTCAACTCGAAGGTCCGGCCCCGGAGACCACAGAAGATTGAACCGGAAACAATCCTTGGACGGCCCGCGGCCGTTAGAATCGCGTTGAGCCGCGTCGTCGAAACGCGAACCGTGATCCTGCGATTCGTTTGGTCGATGGAACCGAAGTCAGCATTTCCAACAATCGTATCGGTCGTGCTGCCACTGAAGTTACGCACGGTCGTGCCGTATTGATAACTAACCACCCCATTCGCATCGGTGCTGGCTTGAACGAAGAACTGGTCGCCGTCATCGGAGAGACCTTTTGAGTAGGCATTACCGCTGATATTGACAATTCCGGTCTCCGGTGCGTTGGCCGCGAAATACATCCGCCAGGTAGCTAACGGCGGAATAACAGCGAGATCCGACACCTGCATTGTCGCCGAGATGTTGAAAATGCCGCCTATTTTCGGGGTGACATACTTGATCGAGATAATGTCCACCGCGCTAGGTTCGGGACCCACCGCGAGAAGACCGCTATCCTCGTCATAGGCGAAATCGGTCACTTGTTCGCCATCGGGCCCCGGCTGCATCGCCTGCGGCGTAACCCCACCGCCAGAAGGAGGAGTCGCGCCGGGCACGGCAAACGGCTGCGCGGGAAGAGCCGAACCTTCCCTTGCGTTTGGCAGGTTACCACCTTTGATCGATGGGCCGCTGATCTGCCGCGCGACGTAGGTGTTCCCATCAAAATCGTTATGATCATCGGTATACCCAATGACTGCCGCGCCTTGCGGGTCGAAGTTCACCTGGAAGTAATCGATTAGATTTCGGTTCGGTGATTCACCAGTGAGCGCCAGGCCCTTGAGTGAGATATTACTGGCATGAATCGAATGGTCGCTTGCCTGGGCAATACGGAAGGTGGGAGCAACCGCATCGGCATTGAAGCTCTGGGCGAAATAGACCCGCCACCGCGCGTTGTCGTTATTGCCCTGGTTGTCGGTGGCATACCACGCTATTCCAACTGAACCCGGAGTCGGTCCGGTCGCGATCCATGGCATAAGATTCACTCTTGTGGCCAAGTCTGCGGGATTGTTAACCTTCACCGGGGATTTCCAGGTGGCACCATGGTCACTTGAACTAATGAGGAAGATATCATTGCCGTCGGAGTAACAGAGGTAGACCGTGTTAGGCCCGGCGCTGGTGTTAGCTACTCTCATTGCAACGAAAATATTCGCTGGATCAACCGTCGCTGGAATTGGCCGAGAGAGAGTATAGGTCAGGGGCGGAAGCCCGGGCGCGGGCGGTATGCCAACCGCCAACTGGCCATCATTACCACTGATATAGAGTGTGCCGTCGCGCTGATCGACGTCCAGCGCGCCGGTTTGCGACATGGTGCCAACCACAGTCGCAGGCCCGTAAGTGAGACCGCCGTCAATTGACTGCTGAACAAAAACAACGCCAGCCCCAAAGTTGCGATATTCAAGAAAGACCGTGTCCGAACCGTAATTCCCCATCCATTGGCGATCGTTAACCGGCACTCCTCCGGCGAAGTTGCCGAGAGGATTGAATTGAAACGTCGCACCGTGATCCAGCGACCGGCCGACCGTCACGTTCGCCGCGGTAAGACTGGAATAAGCCAGCACTGGTTCCCCTGTTCCGCCAAGCCCGGTATATGCGCCAAATCCCACGGCAAGATCAATGTCACCACCACCGAGCGCACCTGCGGACAACTCATCCTGCTCCGCGACTGTGCCGGGTGCGTCGGGCTGGCCTCGATACATCGGCACCCGCATTTTTGGATCAAACATTCTATTCGCAACGCCTCCGATGGTTGGGCGTAGATCAAAATACCAGAGGTCAACTCCAGCCGGCACGCCGCGGATACCACAGACGTAGTAATTGCCTAACGAATCGACACGGCTGCTCGGTTCGCCGTCGCGGGTTGCGGTCTGCGCTTTCGCCGTCGAGTTCGGCGCGAAAGTCATCCCGCCGCTGCGGTAAGTCGCCGTTCTTTGAGTCTGGGCAGTTTCCAATGTGATCGTGCCGCGGGGTTGATCGACCCCCGGCGTGTTTGCGAAGTACACTGCGATGACATTAAAATCTCCCGTCCCGTCGCTGTTCGGATCGATGACGGTGCTTTCATGCGTGCTCGGGACGCCGCTTCCGGAACTGCTCACCAGATCGCCGTCCGAGCCATCTGCATTGCGTTTATGGATGTAGAGATCGTAATCGTTACTGCCGGAGGTCCACTCAATTTTCACCGCAATGGTCTTGCCGGTGTAAGTGCCGGCTGCCACGTGGAGAACAAAGGTATCGCGATTAACGCCTTCAATCGCTGTTGTTTCACTGGTGCCTCCCGTACCGATAGCGGTGCCAACCCATTGGACAGGCGTGGTTGTGCTTGGATCGACCGTGCCTTGAGGAGGATTGGCTGCGTGCGTAACCGCGATGTTCGAGAGGAAGGCCGCGCAGGTGGCCGCAAAAATGCCAAATGATTTCAGAGAAAGAGGGAGTGCTTTCATGAGATGACGTGTGGAGTTTGAAGTGGGGTTGATGTTTAATCCGGTTCGTATCAGGAAGCCGAACTAGCCGTATGCGCTGTTATTTTGCTTTTCGAGCCAGCTCTGGACTTGCTCGACATGGCTAATTTTTAACCTGCAACCGTGGACCGGATGAAAGGAGCGCCCGGTTACGGTGAATGGCCCGTAACACCTGACATGAAATGTTAAACTCAGGTGATCGTACCCCAAAGTTTACCAGCGCACCGATAGTGCTGCCTCAATCGGCGACCCTTAACAAATGCGGGGTCGCCGACTGACTGAGCAACGAAGACCAGCGACAGTCGATTACTGAGGGAAAATATCCGGAGGTGCCGAGGGATATTTGGCTTTCAGCTTTTGGAAATACTTTGTGTAGTCGGTTCCCTCCTCAGCGGGCATCCACTCCAGTAGCGTCCATTTGCTACCAGTTTGTTGCAGGAGTCCGGACTGCGACTCGTAGTGTTGCCGCCCGTCTGCTGATTTCGGGTTCACCTGTATCCACGCCCACCCGTTATGGACCTTGAGGTACGGAACAGCCAGCACAACGTTTTTTCGTCCCTGACGCGCCAACGCGTGATGAACTGCCTGAAGTATGCCATTCCTTTCAGCGCTGCCATCGGGCGGAGTGTGTGCCGTGTTTACAGAGGCGCAGCTGCCCAAGACCAAAGAGGCAACGAGCAATACGATTGTGACGTAGTTCTTCATGGCATTGGTTGATGCCAAATTTCGAGGTGGTAGTCAATCCTATGGAACGGCGCGAAACGACGTCGATTCAACGGTTGCTACAAAAGCTCAGTGCGATACGAGCATCAAAAACTCGGGGTTGTCGGCCAAGTCGTTGATGAAAGGCCTGCCGTGTGGTCGCCCGTCGGTCTGTCTGTAACGAAGAACTTCCTTTGAATTGCGACTGGCGACATAGAGAAATCCATCCTCGCCGAATGCCATTCCTGCCGGGCCATCAAGGCCGCCGGACTTTGGCTCGACAAACACGTTTGTGGAGCCGTGCTGAAGATCATGTCGCAGAATTGAATCCTTGCCGCCGCTTCCGATGAGAAGATGACGACCGTCCGGGCTGAGCAAAAGATGGATCGGCCTATCAAGCTGATCGCTTTGCTGGCTGAGGTTTCGCAAATGGCGCCCCGTGCGAGCCTCATAAATTCGTACGCAATCGGCAGCGCGATCCGCGACAAACATCTCGTTATTTGGCGCAAAAATCACTGCTCTGACTTCCAGCAGACCGTTCGATGCAAGCTTCGCCGATGGAACAAAAGTTCCCGGCGGGAAATTCGCTTTTTCCAAATGCAGGCTCTCAGGAAGTGGCATTGGCGTTCCTGGTTTACCTGTTGTGCTCGCGGGACCGTGATATCTCGCAATGAGACTCGTGTTCTGACTCGAAACGTAGAGGTCGCCCTCAGAATCAAATGCCAGATTAAACGGATGATCGATACCGGGATTCATCTCGGCGTGGCGCTTGACGAAGACCCCGGCGAAATCGTGTCGTCCATCTTCATTAAGGGTGCCGTTGAACTTTAGGATTTCGCTGTATTCGAAATAGGCGTTAACGACATACAGATTCCGATCCGGCCCAAATATGAATCCACGGAGCTCACGAAGTTTGATGCCTGCAGGAAGACTCTTTTTATTTAAAGCTTTTCGTAATCTCTTCCCGTCACTCGAATAAACGTGAATATTGTTCAGCGAGCTAGCCTCTTCGCCGCCGTGAAAGCTGAGGTACCATTCTTTCGGCATAGGCTCTAATTTGATCGCGCGAATCTGCCTTTACGCAGAGGCGTTCCAAAATCTTGCTATTTTTTTGCTGGTCGTCGAGACATCCTTGTAAGAGAATCGTTCGACCGCGCAGGTGGAGGATTAAACGATGAATGGAGGAGACGAGTCGCTTCCCTTGGGAGATCCAGCTGTGCTCGAACACCCGACGCCTACAGGCGCCACGGAAGTAGTCCAGCGGCTTGCCGCATTTCCGTTCACCCCTCCCGATGTGAAGCTGAAAGAAAAGGAGCCTCTCTCAAGCTCGAACGACTGGTTCACGAAGCATGATAAGAAGAAAATTGACGAGCTTGGCAGTCTCGATTTTTATGCTTCGAGCGGCCCGCAAAGCGTGGGTGTTGTTCCAAAACTTCATAACACTTCAGCCGGAATCGAAATCTATCAGCTTTCTCCGGCGCTGACTAAAGAGACATTCGAAAGAACGGAGGGCCCGTATCGCTCGGGCGTAACCAGGAAGTACAGTAACAAGAGGTCAGGCGAAAAAATTGCGAAGTTCAAGGCGGGAAGCATGGCGCAGTCCGGCCTCGCCTGTTTTCACATGTCTCGTCTTCTCGGTCACCTGGTCGAAGTGCCGCCTGCAACATATCGGACCATGGATCTCCAGGAATTCCAGAAAGTCGGAGATCAAGCCCGAACGACCGGCCATCCGAGTTGCACCCAGGCCTGGGCCGATTTGCGAGCTATGGCGAAATCCGGCAGCTCAAAATTGATTTTGCCTGATGGAAAAACGGTCTATGGGTCGCTGGCGCAGAACCCGCGGGGAGAAGACAGCAGCCCTGAAGACTACTGGACCGTTGGTGCAATCAGAGGGCACAGTTTCTACAAGGTCCTCTCTTCGAAGTCGCCCGTAGCAAACATTCTAAATCTAAACGACCCGAAGTGCCTTCAAGATCTGGCGCTCGCACAAGATATGATTCGAGGAGTAATCCTCGATTCGATTTTTCGTCAGGTGGATCGCCTCGGCAACATCAGCGTCGAACAGTTACAACATTACGTGGACCGCGACGGTAAAGTAAAATGGGACGATAAACTTAGTGATAAGGACAAAGCCGATGCTGTCAGCCCCATTTTCGCGTTAAAGCGAATCATGTACAAGGATAACGACGATGGAATGATGTGGGGAATGAATTCCATCTCTGTTACTCCGATTCTCAACGAAGCCCACCACGTCGACAAAACGATCTACGACCGGTTACAGTGGCTGGCAGGTCTAATGCAGGACAGTGAACCGGGGTCGGACGCGAAGATAAAGGATTACTTTGTTAACATTGTTCATGTTTCAGGCGATAACTATGACAAGTTAAAAGCGAGTGTTCTTAAGCAGGCTTCTTCACTGAAGAGTCGAGTCGACGCCAAGGATGTTCTGGTCGATTTGGATTTTGAGGGAACGATGAAGAAGCTTTACGCCAAGGAGATAGAAGCTGCTCAATCGACTGCGTCGTCCGGCACAACGCCGCCACCTTCAGAGAACGTCCCGCCGACTCCTACACCGACGCCAACTCCAACGGGTGATCCGACGCCGCAAGAGTCTGGCGCGCTTCGTGCAAAGGAAATCACCGAACACACTGCTCCGAACGGAACGATCGAGCTCGCAACCCGGCCATCGACTTTTCCGGGACACCCGGAAATCTACAGTCAAAAGGACATCGAAAAGGAGAAGGAACTTGCTGCGATCGATTTTTATAACGGGAAAACGAAGGATGACCTGGATATTGTTCTGATTCCCAAGACCTACAGCACTTCACCAGGACTAAATGTTCATGCAATCAAGTTACCCGTTGGGGTGAGCCGTCTCAGTTATGCCTCTGCGCATTCAGGAAAGAACGATTCCGGCCAGGGAAAGTTGATAGCGAAATATAAACAAACGATTCCGACTCATTTCACTTATAGCCCCTCTATTATCGGTTACTACCATTTGTCGCGCTTCCTTGATGCGGGTCATGTCGAGCCTGCCATCGTCCGAACAATGGACGTGGAAGCGCACAAGCCTCTGGCTGATTTGGGCAAGGCAAAAGCAAGTGGATCGAACAACCGAACACAGTGGACCGAACTACGAGCCTTGGATGATGCCCACAGTAATCCCTCACTCTACACAAAGGATGGGAAACAGCTCTACGGCGTGTTACAAGCGAACCCTACCGGAGAACAGAGTTATCCTCATTTGAGCGATCTCGGAGGCGCGAGCGCCTTTGCAGCTTCATCCGAGTTTGCAAGAGTAACCAGTTCAAGCCCGCTTAAACTGAACTACAAAGACGCCGCTGGTAAGCTCAATCAGGATGCCGTCCAGCAAATTGTACAGATAAGGGATCTCTCCGACGTGGTGTTGATGGACTACATCATGAGCCAGGCTGATCGGTTCAGTGGCAACATGCATTCACAAAAGGTCTACCTCTGGATCGACAATGGCGTTGTGAAAAGCGAGAGCAAAAAGGACGATCCTGCAAAAGCTGCCGAACAGTTGAAAAAGATCCCTGACGGCGCAGTTCTGGTCAATAGGATGATCATGAAAGATAACGATGCCGGCCTGATCAGCGGCAATTTGGCCAAGACTAATCATTTGCTCGAAAAAATCAGCCACATGGATTCCAAGACTTACGACCGGCTTCTCGATCTGCAGAAAGAGCTACAAAAGCCGGAAGTTGCTCAGTGGTATCAGAGCGAGCTTCTCTTTACGTCCGCTGACTTTAACACGATGAAGAATAACGTGGACCAGGCTGTAGCCATTCTAAGTGCTCGCAAGGGTAACGGGCTTTTTCTGGATGCGAATGTGAGCGCCGCTATTGGTGCAGCAGACAATCAGGCGACAGGCACCGGGGCCACGCCTGGCTCCGGCATTATCGGCAGCACTTCCCCCCCAGTACTTACCGGCTCTGTCGGTCGGTGGGAAAAAGGCGCGGGCAATCTTCCAGCGAACGTAGAGACAGTGCAAAGCCTCTTGCAAACAGCAGCACAAAAATTACAAGCTCCGCAACTTGATCCCAAGGGCGTCGATGGAAAAATTGCGCGGCCGCCTCGGAATTCGAATACCGTCAATGCAATCGAAGCTTTTCAGAGCCGTTCAAACGTTTCGGTTGATGGGCTGATCGAGCCTGGCAGCCAGACGTGGCTGGCACTGTTGCAAGCTGCCGGCGGTAGTTAGCGCGATGTTACCGCGTTTGTTAACATGAGCTCAACTCTCTCGGCATCAGTCGGCCGTTGGGAACGTCGAGCGCGTAACTGCCCGCCCGATGTAGAAATAGTGCAGCGCCTGTTAGAAACGGCGGCACACGCTTTACAGGCTCCCCAACTCGATCCTAAAGGCGTTGACGGAAAAATTGCACATCCGCCTGCGACTTCGAACACGGTTGCGGCAATTGAAGCGTTTCAAAGCCGTTATACCACTTCGGTGGATGGCTTGATCAAGCCGGACAGCCAGACCTGGCATGCACTGTTGGATGCCATAGGGAAGACAGTGGAGGTCCCGGAACTGCCGACTCAGCCGAAGGTTTCCGACAACGCCGGAGAATGTTTCTTCCCCTTTCCTATCCTGCCCGTGTCAGACTGGACTCATTCGCCGCGTGCCTTTGGTTCTAACCGAAACAACGGCCGTCGTGCGCATGCTGGCTGCGACTTGTATTTTGAGAAAGGCACCTGGATTCACGCGATTGCCGACGGCATTGTCACACGCGGACCGTACCCGTTTTACTGCGAAACATTTGCCTTGGAGGTCGATCACGGCGAGTTCATCGCGCGTTACGGAGAGATCCAGAAAACAACAACTGTGAAGGAAGGCGATAGTGTCCGTGCAGGAGAGCAGATCGCAAAGGTGGGACACTTGATCGGCATCCGAGTCCCAAGCGATATGTTGCACCTGGAGTTATACGACAAGACTGCATCGGGGCCGCTAACAATTACCGATGCAAACCGATCGAAGAAAAGATCGGATGGGATTCCGTTTATGCGCCGAACCGATCTGATCGATCCTACTTCTCGATTGACTCAGTGGCAGGTTCGCTTCCCGCAAACTTAGCAGTGAGGTGTTAGTCCCATTGCTTCCGTGGCTTCGTCCAGGTTCCGCTTACTACAACTTCTGTGTCATCCACAAGTGAGTTGTCCTGAATAAGTCGAGCTACATCTTGCAACTCAATTCGCACGCAGCCGTGGGAAGCTGCGTACTCAGGCACACTTGGGAAATAATGAAGGGCGATACCTCGGCGTTGCATAAACCACGTAACGTACGTAGCACGAGGTTCGCTGTTAAGCCTTCGTTGGAAGCCTTCTACTGCACGCGTTCCTTTCGGAGTACACTTGGACCCAGACCGCCGACTTGTGGATTCATTATCGCAGTTTAGACCTTTAAGTCCTGCACCAGGTGAAGTTCTGAACGGCCCCTTCGGCTGACTATCAGCATTCAGTCCCGTCCAGGTAAGAGTG
>JBJMXF010000191.1:0-6546 GCA_045809725.1 Candidatus Udaeobacter sp.
CAGTCGAAAAGTTCGAAGCCTCTCATCCACAGCTGACAACGTTCGTCACCGAATATTCCGCAGTGCTCTCCGGCATGGGGATCTGACCTCTGGCGTCAGAACTGACGACTCCCTCCGCTGAGCGGCAGTCATTGCGATCACACCTGTTATTCGGATAAAGTATCGTAATGTGTTGCTAAAAGAGAGCTTTTCGGTCCGACCGACTCGTTTGTCTTTAGCGCACGATCGCTCCCAGTTGTTCGACAAGCATCTTGCTCTTTGCGCGATCGTTGATCACGAATGTGTTGTTTTCGCCATGCGTTGACCACGGACCGCGGGGCACTTCACTGAACTCTACAAACCTCCAGTCGGTGACGTCAGTCGGTTGCAATCCCAGGTAGTCGCGCACAGCAGGCGAAACATCGAGGCCTGCGCCCTTGTTAAGATTTGGCTTTGGCCGTTCGTTACCGAAAACATATTGCCAGTGGTCGGTTCGGAATGGACCGGCGTCTTCCCACTGTGCGTACGCGGTTCGATTGCCTTTGCGGATCGCAATCCATCGGCCTTTGCAGGTAGACACCGCAGGGCCCTGATATGCTTCGTTGAACCATGGAACAACATAGGGCGCTTCCGGACGGTGGCCCTCCTTGGCTTTGTCATTGTAGGGCAAAGCACAGTAGAAGGGATTAAGCCCCGGGGTGAAATTCACCGGCATATAATTGCTGCGATGCGTAGGATTAGGATCATCTGTCCCACCGTAATTTTTAGTCCATTCGGTATCCCACGAACTCGCGCGATTCGGGACTGGATTATTGGTGGAAGGTTTTTCGCCGATCCAGAAAATGGTAGTTACAATGTTGCTCTTCCACGGGTAACGCTGTCCCGGTTGGAATTCTGGGGCCAAGCGTCCCGGCGTGAAGCCAATTGAACTGATATCGAACACCGGATCCTCCGCCGTCTTCTGAGATTTTTTGCTGAATTTTGTTTTCGCAGGTTCGGCCTTGGCGCCGCCGCCGTGTGCGAATAGCGATGCGACAGACGAAAGCAGAACCGCAATCGCGTGAGTAAATTTTCCAGGTTTCATGGTGGTGTAACAGCCGGCGCAAAACGGAACGGCGTAGCCTTTCTTAATACTTCGTGAACGAGGACGCGGATGCGCGTCAGTCGATGCGAATTAGGATGCGCCTAAAAAGTGGCTCAATGTGGATGCTGACCCGCTTTAGTCAATCTAAATTTCAGGATATTCGAGCGTTATCACTACTGCGCGGCTGGGTTCCTGAATTAACAAATTTTCCTGGATTTAGAATTCCGTCAGGATCGAGCGCCTGCTTGAGCTGATGATGCAGCTCACGCGCCAACTCGCTCGTTGCATCCGGCCACCATCGTTTTTTTGCCAGACCAATTCCGTGTTCGCCTGTGATCACGCCGCCCCACGCCAGTACTTGCGCAAAAAGATCGTCGAGCGCGTGTTCGACCTTTTCGCGTACAGCAGCGTCGCGATTGTAGCGTTCTGCCATGATGTTGACGTGAATGTTTCCGTCCCCGGCGTGGCCAAAGCAGGCAATCGGAAATCCATGTTTCGCCTGCAGCTTTTCCGCGAATTCCATCAGCTCGACGAGACGACTGCGCGGCACGACCACGTCCTCGTTAAGTTTCGTTAGGCCAGTTGCGCGCAGCGAGTTGCTGAACTGGCGGCGCAACGCCCAGAGTTTCTCGCAATCGGCTTCACCGTTCGCCATTTGAAGGGCGATTCGTTTTCTCATCTCGATCAATTCACAAATGGCCGCGGCCTCGCTGCGGACGCTTTCCTGTTGCCCATCCAGATCGATGAGCAAATGCGCGCTCACTGCGGGCACGATCTTCTCGCCCAAATCGCGCCGCGCCGCCTCGAGCGTCAAATGATCGGCGATTTCAAGCGCTGACGGCAGAAATCCCGCCGCAAAAATGGCCTGCACAGCTTCGGCAGCCTGCGGAGCTGTGGCGAAAGCCGCGGATAAAGTCGCGCAGGCCGGCGGAAGCGGAAGCAGACGCAACGTGACTTCAGTAACCACGCCCAGCATTCCTTCGGAGCCAACAAAAAGACCGATTAAATCGAAGCCAGTTTTGTTCTTGTGCACCCGCCCGCCGGTGCGCAGGACTTCACCATTGGCCAGCACGACTTCGAGACCGAGGACGTAATTGCGTGTGACACCATATTTCAAACACCGCGGGCCGCCTGCGTTTGTAGCGACGTTTCCGCCAATCGTGCAATCCTTCATGCTTGCGGGGTCGGGTGGATAAAACAATTTCTGCGCCCGCACGGCTGCTTTGAGCTCGCCGGTGAAAACGCCGGGTTCAACAATGGCGACGGCGTCGGGAAAATTGATTTCCTTGATGCGATTCATGCGCATAAGCGACAGCGCAATCCCGCCGTGCACCGGCACGCAACCGCCTACGTAACCAAATCCACCTCCGCGCGCGGTCACCGGAACTTTCTCGCGCGAGGCGAACTGAAGCAGTTTGCTAACATCAGTTGTTGATTTTGCAAAAACGACAACTTCCGGTGGATTCGTTGCGAACCATTTATCGCCACTGTGGGCAGCAATCGTTTCCGGATCGTCCGCGACAATTTCCTGGCCGAGGATTTGTCGAAGGTTCGAAGCGAGTTCCACTTCGAGAACGTCGCGAACGTCAGTTGTAGGGCAAGCCTGCGCATTCAAGGTGGATCGGCTTCTCCTGAAGACGATGAAAATCGCCAGTGGCGCAATGTCAGGCGGCAAAGCCGCCGTGCTCAGCCAACGCGTTGAGGACAACGCTTTGCACCTAGATTGCGACGCGATAATGCTGAGCCGGCTCCATTCGCGTGATGAGCGCTTCGGCTTTTGGATAAATCACTGGCTTAGTTGCGTCTGGGCCAGCAAATTCCATTACCGCATCCATTGAATCAAAGCGAAGCAGCGTGACGAATTCCACTTCGTTGCCGGCTTCGCGAACGAACAATTCCGCGCCGCGGTAGCCCTTAATGTTTCGTGCGGCGATGCTCGGAAAAATTTCATCGCGCAGCAATTGTTCGTAAGTCTTCGCGTCTTCAGGTTTCGTCCAGCCATGCCAAATGCGCGCAATCATCGGTCAGTTCTTTTCGTGCTCATGATCGTAATGGTGTTCGATGTGTTTCGATCACGAGCAGGAGCACGAGGAGGAGTAAGAGTAAGATGCAGAGGACGCGGAAGACACCCGTCACATGCCCATTATCTGATACCCGCCGTCGACATAGATGACCTGGCCGGTAATTGCTGCAGCCCCGTCGCTGGCAAGAAAAACTCCGGTAGTGCCCAACTCGGCTGGTTCGCAGCTGCGCTTCAGCGGCGCGCGTTCCTGATAATGTTTCAGCATGGAGGTGAACCCACTGATGCCACGTGCGGCCAGCGTTTGCACAGGCCCGGCGGAAATACAGTTCACTCGGATTTTTTTCGGGCCGAGATCGTAGGCGAGATAACGCGTGCTGGCCTCGAGACTGGCCTTGGCCACGCCCATCACATTGTAATGCGGCACGACTTTTTCCGAGCCGTAATAAGTCATTGCCAGGATGCTGCCGCCGTTGGTCATCAGCGGCGCCGCCTCGCGTGCGAGAGCGACTAACGAATAGGCGCTGACATCTTGCGCGATACGAAAGGCTTCACGAGTCGTGCTGACAAAATCGCCTTCCAACGCCTCCCGCGGGGCATACGCGAGCGAGTGAAGCATCAGATCAACTCGATCAGTTTGCCCGCGCACATTGGCAAAAAATGCTTTGATCTCATCGTCGCTCGTAACATCGCAGGGAAACAGGGGAGTCTTTTCTCCGAACTCGCTGGTGAGGTCTTCGACATTTTCCTTCAGCCGTTCGCCTTGATAATTGAAAATCAGGCGCGCACCCGCCGCAGCCCAGGCCTTTGCGATCGCCCACGCGATGCTGCGCTTGTTCGCGACGCCGAACACAAGCCCAATCTTTCCTGCCAAAATTTCTTGCGTCATAAATTCTGCATGATACCCGCATTTCAGGCAGCGCAAAGCTGTGGCGTTACTAAGTTCCCCCTTTACTGAATCATGCCTTCAATTGGAATTACCGGCGGAATTGCCACGGGTAAAAGCACGTTCGTGGAATACCTGCGCAAGCTTCAGCCGGCCGCAGCATTCTTCGATGCAGATCAGGCGGCTCATGCGCTGCTGAATCGGCCCGAAGTTGGAAAACAAATCCGTCGCGAATTTGGGGGGCAAGTGTTTTCAAGGACAGGCGACTTGAATCGAACGGCGCTTCGCGCCATAGTATTCGCCGACGCGACCAAAAAACTGGCGCTTGAGCAGATCCTTCATCCGCGGATTCGCCGCCAGTGGAGGAAAAAGGCGAAAGAGCATCGCAATTCTCCCAAGTTTTTCTTTGCTGACATTCCACTTCTTTATGAGACCGGCGGTGAAAGCTTGTGCGATCGAGTGGTTGTGGTCGCCTGTTCGCAGAAGGTGCAGTTAGCTCGCTTACGAAAACGGATGTCGGTCACCAGCGCCGAAGCCAAACAAATGACTAAATCGCAAATGCCGCTCGATGAAAAAATGAGACGTGCCGATCACGTCGTTTGGAACAACGGGGATCAAACGTCCTTCATGGAACAGGCACGATTTTTGGTTGCATCATGGCAAGGGCAAACATGGACGAAAAAGTAGAAGCATCACTTTCAGAGATGGAAACTGCGGTGGACGAGGTACCGCATGCGCAGCAACAAGATGCGGCCGTCACAGCCGCCGCTACAGCGCCGCGTGCAGTCGATCTGAACGAGCTGCATGAGTTTTCGGAGAAGCAGCTCAAAGCCCTCGCACGCGATTTCGATCTGCATCTTCATCCGGCGCGCTCGCGGCATCAGCACATTCTCGACATTGTGCGCGCGGCAATAAATAGTGGCGCAACCGTTTCGGCCGAGGGATTTCTCGATCAAGTCAGCGATTCGTTCGCGATGTTGCGCTGGCCGAAGTTGAATTTTCTGCCGGTTCCTGAGGACGTGGCCATTCCGCGTACCCTAATTGAACAATACGATCTGCGGCCCGGGCAAAAAGTTGCCGGAACGGTGCGATTGCCGGTGCAACGTGAGAAGTTCCTGTCACTCGACAAAGTTACGAACGTCGAGGATCAACCTGCCACGGAATGGAAGCAATCGATCCCGTTCGACAAGTTAACGCCACAATTTCCGCAGGGCAGAATCATTCTCGAGAACCCAAACATGAGTTCCGTATGTGCGCGCGCGGTTGATTTGCTGACGCCGCTCGGTCGCGGGCAACGCGGCCTGATCGTTGCGCCGCCGCGCGTCGGCAAGACGATTTTGCTGAAGGAAATCGCGAAGGCGATTCAGGCAAATTATCCCGAGATTGTTCTGATCCTGCTACTGGTGGACGAACGTCCTGAAGAAGTGACGGACTTGCAGCGGGAGATCGACTGCGAGATTTACCATTCAAACTTCGATGAAAATGTTCAGCGGCATGTGCAAGTGGCGGAGATGGTAATAGAGCGCGCGAAACGCCTGGTGGAAATGAAACGCGACGTGGTGCTGTTGCTCGACAGCCTCACGCGGCTTTCCCGCGGCTACAATAATCTGGAGCCTGGCAAAGGCCGCATCATGTCGGGCGGCGTCGAATCGAAAGCACTGATCAAGCCCAAGAAATTTTTCGGATCGGCGCGCAATGCCGAAGAAGGCGGCAGCCTAACGGTGCTGGCGACCGCATTGACTGAGACCGGCAGCCGGATGGACGAATTGATCTTCGAAGAGTTCAAGGGCACGGGAAACATGGAATTGCATCTTGACCGTGGGCTGCAGGAGAAAAGAGTTTATCCGGCAATCCACCCAATGCTCTCTGCGACAAGACGCGAGGAATTGCTGTATCATCCCGAGGAATGGGAGCGCGTGCTGATGCTGCGTAAAACAATGGCCGCACTGCCGCCCCTCGAGTCGATGGAAAAGCTGATCGATAATTTGCACGCGACGAAAACGAACGCCGAGTTGCTGTTGAGCGGACTGCGGTGAGAGAGATGGCGCCCGCAAAATCTGCGTCAAACGACGTTATCGCGTCGGAGCAGAAGCTCGCCGGTTTGATTCGGCAAATTCAAGCGGTCGATCGCATCGCAATAGACACAGAGGCAGACAGTCTGCATTCGTACCGGGAAAAACTTTGCTTGGTGCAGATCAGTGTTCCGTCCGCCGCGTTGGTTTGCGATTTCATTGTCGACCCATTGAGCGATCTCGACTTAGAACCGCTACGTCAAGCATTGGAACCGCGAGAGATTATTTTGCACGCGGCCGATTACGATTTGCGGATGCTCCGGCGCGGTTTGGATTTCAAGGCGAACAAACTCTTCGATACAGTCGTTGCCGCGCGTTTGCTTGGCATCCGGGAATTCAGCCTTGGTGCGCTGGTGAAGCGCTTCTTCGATGTCGAGCTTCACAAACATTCGCAAAAGGCAAATTGGGCCGTGCGACCGTTGCCGGCGAGGATGCTGCAATACGCGATGGACGACGTGCATTATTTATTGCCGCTTGCCGCAAAATTAGAGGACGAGCTCGAACG
>JBJMXF010000192.1:0-7319 GCA_045809725.1 Candidatus Udaeobacter sp.
AGCGGCACGGAAGCGACGATGTCGTGCATCCGCCTCGCGCGGGCGTTCACCGGGCGCGACAAGATCGTTAAGTTCGACGGGTGTTATCATGGGCATGCAGACGCCCTTCTGGTGAGGGCCGGCAGCGGCGCGCTCACGCACGGCCAACCGAGCAGCGCAGGTGTTCCGTCGGCATTTGCTGATCTGACAATCTCGCTGCCGTTCAACAATCCCGAGTTGTTGAGGAAAGCGTTTCAGGAAAACAGAAATGAAATTGCGGCGGTAATCATCGAGCCGATTCCAGCGAATGCGGGTCTCTATTTTCCAAGACAGAACTTTCTGTCGATCCTGCGCGACGAATGCACGAGCAACGATGCGCTTCTAATCTTTGACGAAGTAATTACCGGCTTCCGCGTTGGCCGCGGCGGCGCACAGCAACTTTATGGAGTGAAACCTGATTTGACTGTGCTCGGAAAAATAATCGGAGGCGGATTACCGGTCGGCGCATTTGGCGGCCGCGCTGAAATTATGGACCAACTTTCCCCGGACGGTCCGGTATATCAGGCCGGAACGTTATCTGGAAATCCGATCGCAATGGCTGCAGGTCTTGCGCAATTGCGCGAACTGGAGCGGATCGATGGCTGGACATTGCTTGAGGAGTTGGGCGCGCAATTTGAAGCGTTCACGGATGATGCAATTAGGAGCGCAAACATCGACGCCACGTTTCACCGGCTAGGTTCGATGTTCTGTTTGTTCTTTGCTGGCCCCCCGATTGTCGATCTCGCGAGTGCGCAGCGAAGCGATCTAAAAATGTTCGCGCGTTTTTTCCACACTTGTTTGAAAGCCGGCGTCTATTTCGCGCCGTCGCAATTTGAGACTGGCTTTATCTCTACCGCGCATTCGGCCGGAGACGTCGAACGCACGGGGGCTGTCGTGCGTGAAGCACTAAAAGGGCTGTAGCAGCCAGGCGTTTCCCAGCCCCGTTCGTGTTGTTTTCGTCATGCTGAGCCAAGCGAAGAATCTCTGGTTGTTGTTTTGTTGGCTGACTAAGCGAAATGATCCGAGATTCCCCGCTGCGCATGGATGACAGGATAAAACGCCCAAGATGACACAAAACGGAATCTCGCGAATTCGTCCCAGGGCGAAGTTCTTTTTCGACCGAGACAAAAAGTTTTTCGTTAAAGGCGTCACATACGGTCCGTTCAAACCGGATGCAGACGGAAATTATGTCGGCCGGCCTGAACAGGTGGATGCCGATCTGGCGCTGATGCGCGATGCAGGTTTAAACGTTGTCCGAATCTATCATTCGCCACCGCGCTGGTTCCTCGATTCTTGCGCTGCTGCCGGGATGCGCGTTCTGGTGACGCTCCCCTGGGAAAAACACATCGAGTTTCTCCGTGAACGATCCACCCGTAAACAGATTGCCGAAAATGTTCGCGCTGCCGTTAAAGCGCATGCCGAGCATCCTGCGATGTTTGGTTATCTCGTTGGGAACGAAATTTCCAGCACGATGGCGCGTTGGCTCGGCACGCGAAGAGTGATTGAATTTGTTGAGGAGCTAATACGGATCGGGCGCGCAATTGATGCCGATGCGCTCTTTTCGTATGCCACGTATCCGCCGACGGAATATTTACTCCCGCAGAATTCCGATTTCTCCTGCTTCAACGTTTATCTTCACAACCAGCGCGATTTTGAAGGTTACCTGCTGCGTTTACAAAATCTCACCGGCGAACATCCGCTCATTCTCGGCGAATTCGGCATGGATACGATCCGGCATTCCCAAAAGGAGCAGGCCGAGATGCTCGGCTGGCACATCGACAGCGTAGTAAAATGCGGTCTTGCCGGAACAATTTTTTTCACCTGGACGGACGAATGGTTCACCGGCGGCCAGGAAGTTATGGACTGGGCATTCGGGCTCGTCACGCGGGAGCGCGAGCCGAAGAAGGCGTTCTACACGATTCAGGAAAAGCTCGGAGGAAACAACTCGACTGCGCCTCATGTTCCATTGCCAAAGACACCATTCGTGTCCGTCATTGTCTGCTCGTACAATGGAGCCCACACCCTTGCAGCCTGTCTCGACTCGTTAGGCAAACTAAATTATCCTGCTTACGAAGTCATTTTGGTCGATGACGGTTCGACCGATGACACTGCTTACGTCGCTGCGCAGTTCCCGTGGGTGCGTTACATTCATCAAACCAACCATGGATTAAGTTACGCCCGCAACGCCGGTGCGGCTGCTGCCAGGGGCGATGTGTTTGCGTACACCGATTCCGACTGCATGGCCGACGTCGATTGGCTGTATTACCTGGTTGGCACGCTTGTCAGTGGCGACTATGCCGGAGTAGGCGGACCAAACATCACACCGCCGGCACAAAATTGGATTCAGGCGTGCGTTGCTGGGGCGCCAGGCGGACCAAACCATGTTCTGCTTACGGACACAGTGGCGGAGCATATTCCCGGTTGTAATATGGCGTTTTACCGTTGGGCTTTCGAAGCTGTAGGAGGGTTCGATCCCGAATATCGCAAGGCCGGTGATGACGTCGATTTTTGCTGGCGAATTCAGCAGACTGGCTGGGTAATCTCTTTTAGTCCGACCGCGATCGTGTGGCATCATCGACGGTTTACTCTGCGCGCTTTTCTCAAACAGCAAGATGGTTACGGCGAAGCCGAATCCTTGCTACGGTTTAAACACTTGATCTTTTTCGGCCCGACCGGCACGGCGAAATGGCGCGGTCAAATCTACGGCGCCACCCGTTTCAGCTGGTTTATTAATCGTCCAGTCATTTACCACGGGATCTTCGGTGAAGGATTTTTCCAATCGGTCTATCCCGCGCCGCAATCAGAAGTCGCAGCATACCTCAGCAGCATCGAATGGTTTGCGCTCACGATTTTTCTGTTTGGCCTCGGAATTTTTCTCCCCGGGCTGCGCATTGTTCCATACCTGATGCTGGGCGGCACTTTTTGCGTCGCTCTTTCGTACATGGTGCGGGCACGGATCGAACCAAAATTCGACACGGTGCACGCGCGTCTGCTGGTGATGATCCTCGCGTTTGTCCAACCGCTCGTGCGCGGATTTTCCCGTTATTTCACCTGGCTCCGTTTCAAACGCACACCGGCAAACGTCATTCGGAAGCACGAACATTTACCCGAACGCGCGCGGTCGCGAGGGAGCTTGGGTCGCCGCGCATTCTGGAGCGAGGAGGGAAGGGACCGCCACTTTTTCCTGGGCGAAATGTTTCGGCTTCTTGAGGAAGAAGGTTGGCGCTATTCCACTGATAGCGGCTGGAACGACTGGGACGTTCAAATTTACGGCAATTTCTGGTGGAGCATCGCACTTCAGACAGTCACCGAATATCACGGCGGCGGGAAATGTTTGACCCGGGTGCGGCTTCGCAATCGCATGGTTATTACGATGATCATCTTCAATCTCATCGCGATCAGCCTGTTGATTTACCACGAAGTGAATATCTCTCGCGTCGATCTCTGGCCAATCGCGTTTTACGGCGCTGCGTTGGGTTTTCTTGCCACTCGAGCGCGCGCGTTGAAATCGCGCGTAGCCGAACTAGTTGATCTCGCTGCCTTTCAAGGAGGCCTGCAGCGTGTCTTGCGCAAGGGAAAAGCCGTTACGCCAACAGCGGAACCGGAACTGGAGGTTGCGGTGAACGCCACCGATCCAGCGTCGCCGCAGTTGCCGGGGTAGAGCACGCGTCTCGCGTGCGCAATCCCATTTAGAATTTCAAACGCACTCTACGCGTGCCGCGTTCGATCCGACCTATTCGTTTCGCTCTTAAAATCGACATTGCCGTCCGTGCATTGCGCTCCGCGACAATCGCCACCATTCCGATTCCCATATTAAAGACTTGATACATCTCCTCAGCATCGACCGGTCCATTTTTCTGCAGGATTTGGAAGATCGACGGCACGCGCCAGCTTCTAGTTTCAATTAACGCGTCGCAATTGGACGGCAAAATTCGCGGAACATTGTCGATGAGGCCGCCACCGGTGATATGAGCTAGTCCTTTGATCATGCCAGCGCGAACTTTTGCTAACACCGGCTGATAATTTTTGTGCACGCGCAGCAATTCTTCGCCGGCAGTGATTGTCGAACCAGGTAAAGGCGAATTCGCCTTGAGCCGCATTCCTTGAAACAAAATTTTGCGAGCCAGCGAGTAGCCATTTGTATGCAGGCCATTTGAAGACAGACCGAGAACGATGTCGCCGGGTCTAATGTTCTTTCCATCGATGATTTTCGTTCGATCAACAACACCAACAATGCAGCCTGCGAGATCATATTCGCCTTTACGATACATCCCGGGCATTTGCGCGGTCTCACCACCCAGTAACGCGCAACCTGCGCTCCGACAGGCGCGAGAAAGGCCGCGGAGCAATTGCTGAAACACGCGGGCCTCGAGTTTCTCGCAGCCGATGTAATCGAGGAAGAAAAGCGGACGCGCGCCCAGAACTGCAATGTCGTCAATGCAATGGTTCACGAGATCCATGCCCACGGTCGCGTGCTTGTCCATGGCGAAGGCGATCTTCAATTTCGTGCCGACGCCATCAACACTGGCGACCAACACTGGTTCGCGCATCCGGGGAAAACTCGCATGAAATAAGCCGCCGAATCCGCCGATCTTTCCGAGCACTTGCGGACCATGCGTTTGCCTAACGAGTGCCTGAATGCCGTGCTTGAGCTTATTGCCAAGATCGATGTCAACGCCAGCGCGCGTATAAGCTTTTCCCTTCTTAGTCATCTCTGTAGGGGAAGCTGTCAGCTTCCCTCGGTAAGGCAATGTCTTCCCCTACAAAAAAAGCCGCCGCGCTACTTCAGGTCGGTGAATAGCGTAGGCTGCGCTTCCTGGTCGGCCAGAGCTTTGGCGCGCTGCTCGCGACGTTCCATGATGAACTTGTCCAACGCGGGATCAACAGGCAGGGGATAATCGCCATTGAAACACGCAAGGCAAAAACTGTTCAACGGTCTTCCCGTTGCGCGGACCATCCCTTCCACATCAAGGTAGCCGAGACTGTCCACGCCGAGATACTTGCAGATGTCTTCCATCGACATCTGGTTCGCGATCAATTTTTCAGGGTCAGGAAAGTCGATGCCGTAATGGCATGCGAAGCGGTGGGGCGGACAACTCACGCGCATGTGCACTTCTTTCGCACCGGCCTCGCGCAGGTTGACTACGCGCGCACGCGCGGTAGTGCCGCGCACGATCGAGTCGTCCACAACCACGACACGTTTTCCGGCAACCATCTCCTTGATCAAATTCAATTTCACGCGCACGTCGAAATCGCGAATAAGTTGGGTCGGCTGCAAAAATGTGCGGCCGATGTAGTGGTTCCGGACGAACGCGTGCGCGAAAGGAATCTTTAGTTCTTCAGCAAAACCGAGAGCGGCGTAGTTACCAGAATCGGGCACAGGCACAACAATGTCGGCCTCGACAGGAAATCTGCGAGCCAGTTCGCGGCCCATTTCCATTCGGACTCTTCCGACGTTAACGCCGCCCATGATGCTATCCGGTCGCGAGAAGTACACGTATTCGAACATACAGAACGCGGGAGGCGCATCCGGGAATGGCCGTTCCGACCGCAATCCGTGTTCATTGATTATCAGCACTTCGCCTGGTTCGACTTCGCGGATGAACTCGGCGTGGATCAGGTCGAACGCGCATGTTTCAGATGCGAGCACATACGCGTCACCGAGTTTGCCGAGGGCGAGTGGTCGCCAGCCGAACGGGTCGCGAACCGCAATGAGTTCGCGTTCGCTCATAATCAAAACCGAAAACGCACCCTCAATGCGACGCAACGCCGCGAGGATATTTCCACCATTGTTCAAAGGCTGCGCGAGAAGATGCAAAATAATCTCGCTATCGGCGGTAGTCTGAAAAATGGAGCCTTTCCTTTCGAGCTCATCGCGCAACATGTCGGCATTAATCAGGTTTCCGTTATGCGCAATAGCCATCTGGCCGCGCACGCAATCGACCACGAAAGGTTGCGCGTTCTTGATCGTGCTGGTGCCGGTCGTTGAGTACCGGGTGTGCCCGAGCGCGCGTGTTCCCTTCAGCCTTGCCAGTTCTTCCTGCCCGAACACTTGCGACACCAGACCCATGTCCTTATGCATGAGAAAGCTCGTCCCAGGTCCATTGCTTGTGACAATCCCGGCGCTCTCCTGTCCGCGGTGTTGCAGCGCAAACAGACCATAATAGGTCAGCACTGCGGCGTTGGGATGACCGAATACGCCGAAAAGGCCGCACTCGTGCTGCGGCAGAACTGCCGAGTCAGGCAACTGGTCCGGGTCCGCTCTGTTCGAGGGGCTGGTCACACCAAATAATTCATCAGATTGCCATGGATTCAATCGCGCCTTTTGGCGATTCACAAGCTCGGAATGTTTTCGTCTTGTTCGACTGCGCGATGAATCGCATTCCACCACTGGTCGTAAATCTCTGTAACTGGCCAGCGAAAGGTCTGTTCGTCGATGTTAATTTGCAGTTCGTCGCCACCGACTTTCCCAAGCTGCTGAACTGGAACTTCGCGCTCGCGTAAGATCGCAGTTGCCTTGTCGAGGTTTTCCGGCCGGACCGAGAGCACGATGCGCGATTGCGATTCGTTAAAAAGAGTAGCGCATGCGTCTCGCTTGCGATCTTCGTCGCCACGCAAGCCGGAGGCTCGCGCTACAATGATGTTCGCGCCGAATAACCGCTCGGGATTAAAGCAGCATTCAGCGAGTGCGACCGCAAGTCCGCCTTCGGAGCAATCGTGTGCGCTCTGCACAAGACCTTCGCTAATTAAATCGCGAACAGCATTTTGCACCTTGATTTCATGCGCGAGATCGACGTGTGGCGGCGGACCAATTTTTAATCCATGGCACACCTTCAGATAGCGGGACCCGCCGAGACTTGGAGCCGTGACGCCTTCAGCGACGAGAATAATCATGTCGCCTTCGTCTTTGAACCACTGAGTTGTGACGTGCTTTTCATCGTCAATCAGTCCGACCATCCCGATTGTAGGGGTTGGATCGACGACGCCGAGCGGGCTCTCATTGTACAACGAGACATTTCCGCCAGTCACAGGCGTTCCAAACGCGCGGCAGGCTTCGGCCACACCTTCAACCGCCTCACGCAGTTGCCAGAAGTTCTCCAATTTGTACGGGTTTCCGAAATTCAAGCAATCAGTCACGGCCAAAGGCCGGGCACCGGAACAGGTGAGATTCCGCGCTGCTTCAGCGACAGCAATTTTACCGCCCTCGCGTGGATCGAGCGCGCAATAGAGTGAATTACAATCGGTGGTCGCAGCGAGAAATTTATTGGCGTAACGAACGAAAAAAACCGCGGCGTCGGAGC
>JBJMXF010000193.1:0-18328 GCA_045809725.1 Candidatus Udaeobacter sp.
GGATGCTCCGGCGCGGTTTGGATTTCAAGGCGAGCAAACTCTTCGTTACAGTCGTTGCCGCGCGATTGCTTGGGATCCGGGAATTCAGCCTGGGTGCCCTGGTGAAGCGCATCTGCGATGTCGAGCTTCACAAACATTCGCAGAAGGCAAATTGGGCGCTGCGACCGTTGCCGGCGAGGATGCTGCAATACGCAATGGACGACGTGCATTATTTATTGCCGCTTGCCGCAAAATTAGAGGACGAGCTCGAACGAGTTCATCGCCGCGATTGGTTTCGCCAGTCTTGTGAGCGCGCCATTGAATTGGCCTCCGCCGAACGCGAACGCATTCAGGATGAACTTTGGCGCATCGGAGGAGCCGGCGCGCTGGATTCGTATACGGGAGCGGTTCTTCGCGGACTCTGGCGATGGCGGGACGTAGAAGCCGAAATGGCAGATCGACCGCCATTCCATATTTTACAAAACCGCGATCTCTTGAAGGCGGCTGAAAGTTTCGCTTCCGGTCACGTGCCCGATTACAAACATTTTTCTGCTCGACGGCGGCAGACGTTCTGCGAAGCAGCAAAAACTGCGTTGCGATCGCCGCAATCGGAGTGGCCAGTCATGCGTCGCCGCGCCGGTTCTCGACCGACCGCCGAAATGCGTCAGCGCGCCGACGAGCTGCGCGAACGGCGTGACAAAGTGGCCGAACAACTTGGATTGGAGCGGTCTTTCGTTGCATCGCGTGGCGCTCTGGAAGCTATTGCAGCTGATCCTGCGCGCGCGACGGCCTTGCTTGTTCCCTGGCAACGCGAGTTGATTGGGTTGGAAGTGTGAGACTTCGGTCTCGGATAAACAGCTACAGCAATTATTTACGGAATGATCAACGTCTGGCCGACCGTGAGATCTTTTGGATCGTGAATATCCTTCTTGTTCGCTTCAAGTATGGCTTTCCATCGTTTCGGAGATTTATAAAACTTTCGCGAGATGGAGAACAGCGTGTCGCCCGACTGCACGACGTAGGTGTGGCCCGCTTTCTTTGATTTGCCGGCGTCATTTCGTTCGGACCTCTCTAATGCCGTCCGTGACACCGCGCCTTCTTCCAGTTGTTTGTGCAGCGTTAGATTTTCGTTGCGCAACCGCGCCGCTTCCGCGCGAGTGATAACGGAATCGCCGGACAAGGCTGTGAGCGCGCCGACCTCGTCGCGCTTGATCGAAGTCTTGACGTCTTTTGCGTGCGGGCCATTTGGACTTAGCGCGAGATAGCGCTTGAAATGATGCAGGGCACTCACGGGATCGTTGAGTTTGTCATCGTAAATAAGAGCCAGCTTATAATGGATCTCGGCACCGTGTGGGCTGTCATCGAGTGCAGCTTCATAGAGGTTCACCGCTCGTTCGAAGTCACCCTGAGCTGATTTACTGTCTGCATCTTGCGTCAGTTGACTGTGACGGGAATTCCCGATCTGATCGCACCCAGCCAACGCGCAAGTGAAAAACAGCGACAGGCAAAGCCACTTCGACTTAGCCGTTATGCGCCGCAGTGAAAAAGAACAGGTGCGACGAAGCTGGGAGTTGGCAGTGCGGCGCATTCTCGGCAATTTGCTTACTTGTGAGTGTGCGTGCACTTCAAATCTTTTTATTGCTGGCGACGACCTTTATCCTCCCTCCCGTTCTTGCCCATGGCGCGCTTTCAAAGGGAAACACCTATTCGATTAGCCTTGTTGATATCGACGGCAACAAACTTTCTACAGCCGACGGACACATCACGATCGTCGTGTTGACAACGAGTGCTGATCGCGAACAGGCGCGCTCCGTGGGCGATCATGTTCCAGACTTTTGTCTCGGCAATCCGGCTTACCGAATGATTACCGTTGTTCATTTCATGCGCCAACACCTGGCATTAGGGCGCCGAATGGCGACCGGGTTCATCCGGCACCGCGTGCGCGAAGCAGCAAAACGGCTTCAGGCGCGGTACGACGCGCAGAAAATCTCGCGCGACGCTAAAAGCGACATATTCGTCGTCACTGATTTTCACGGCGCAATCGCTTCACAGCTAGGTCAGTCGCCGGAAGCGACGGATTTCTGCGTATTCGTCTTTGGACAAAATGGCGAATTATTAGCGCAATGGCACAGCGTTCCCAGCGAGGAACAACTCGCTGCTGCGGTCAAGAAATCTGATTAACACCGCGGCTTCAGCCCGGTGATTGTACTGTAGGTTAGAAGCTCAAGCCGTTTCAACGGCTTTGAGGCATGGCAAACCGTTGAAACGGTTTGATCGATCAGGTGCGCCTGACACACGGGTTAAAGCCTCGGTATTAATGAAAATTCTCTTAGTACTTGGGCACGGCTGGATCGATAAAATCCGACCAGGCATCGATTCCGCCTTCGAGATTATACACTTTCGCAAAACCCCGTTGCTTCAGCAGTCGCACGGCCTCTGCGCTGCGGCGTCCGCTATGACAATGAATGATGAACGTTTGCTCGCGGTGCAGCTCGTCGGCGCGCTCAGCGATTTCACCGAGAGGGATCAGTTTCGCGCCATCGATTCGTGCGATCTCGAATTCGAACGGCTCCCGCACGTCGATCAACTCGAACGCTTCGCGTGCGTCCATTTTCCTTTTCAATTCCTGTACGGATATTTCAGGAACGTTTGCGCCGTCCCGCGTTCCGCAAAATTGATCGTAATCAATCGGCGCAAAGATTGTTGGGTTTTCACCGCAGACGGGACACTGCGGATCGCGCCGCAACTTTAGCTCGCGAAATGCGATCTTAAGCGCGTCGAAGTGCAGCAGGCGTCCAATCAAGGATTCGCCGATGCCCACGATCAGTTTGATTGCCTCAATCGCCTGAAGCATGCCGATAATGCCGGGCAGAACGCCGAGCACACCCGCTTGCGCGCAGTTTGGAACTGATTCCGGCGGAGGCGGCTCAGGAAACAGACAACGATAACAAGGACCGCCCAACTGCGGCGCGAACACAGTGGTTTGGCCCTCGAATCTGAACACCGATCCGTAAACATTTGGCTTTGCGGCAAAGACACAGACGTCATTGGATAGATAGCGCGTGGCGAAATTATCCGACCCGTCCACAATCACATCATAATCAGCTACAATTCTCTGCGCGTTTTCGCTAGAGAAGTGGCACTCGTGCAGTTCGATTTGGATGTCTGGATTAATGTCGCGCAGACGATCTCGCGCCGATTGAAGTTTGCTGCGACCGATGTCTTTTGTTCCGTGAAGAATCTGCCGTTGCAGATTGGTGAGATCGACACGGTCGAAATCGACGAGCCCCAGTCGTCCCACACCGGCTGCTGCGAGATACAGTGCGGCAGGGGAACCCAAGCCACCGGCGCCAATGCACAAAACGCGCGCTGCCTTGAGTCGTTTCTGTCCCTCGACAGTCACTTCGGGCATGATCAGGTGCCGCGAATACCGTTGCAGTTCCTCCTTCGTTAGGCTGGCATCGGAAAGTCTTTCTGCCGAGATAACACTTTTATGCATATGGCTCGCTAGAAGTTAGCATGGGTGGGATTTGGAGCATACCCGTGCGTTGTACATCCGCGGATGAGTACCGAAGAAGAAGCCGGGCTTGCCGACTATGTTTGACCGATCCGAGTCGAACCAGTGACCAGACTACTCGGTTACCGTGACCGGCGTTCCTACGGGTGCGTGTTCGTAAAACTGACTTGCCATTCCCTTTGGAATGCGAATGCAACCGTGCGATGCAGCAAATGGTGGAACATATCCCTGATGCATCGCGTAACCGCTCCTGAAGAACATCGCGTACGGCATCCGCGCGCCATCGAAATGGGTTCCCTTTGGCTGTTGGTCCTTACGTGAGTCGATATTTGACCTAACGACATTTCCAGAACCATCCACGTAATCGCCGAATGCGGTCGAGACATGGTCTACATCCTTTGACAGGATTGTATAGTGACCAGGTGGAGTGCCAAAACCGGGTTTGCCCGTGGAGACAGTTGTCCAGCCGACCAAAGTTTTGCCTTTGTAAAAGTAAGCCTTCTGCTCGCCTATGCGCACGACGATCCGTGGCTTCCCGGAAGCGCCTTCGTCGTGCCACCAGCCTGCGGGAGCGGCGCGCGGGTAGAATCCCGCTCCCGCCCCGTACGGCTCTGGGTACTCTTCGCAACTGCAAATAATCAGCGCTGCGAGCAGCGCGCCTGCAATTCTCAGTAATCGGCCGTTATTCACAAAGCGGCGGATACTATTCAACGGAAGAGTATGCATTCAACTGTAAAGTCGGTTTTAATAGGCTGGGTGGTCGCCTCGAAAAAGCGCCGGGTTTCGGCCGGCGATGACGCAGTTTGACGCTTTGCACCCGCAGAAATACGCTCATGTCTATGACCAGAGTCCAATCGCCGATTGATGTAGAGAAGTGGATTGAAGAGAATGCTGAGAAATTTAAGCCGCCAGTAAGCAACCGGTATCTTTATGACGGCCGCGATTTTTTTGTGATGGTCGTCAAAGGTCCCAATGCGCGGAACGATTTTCATCTCGTTGATTCGGAAGAGTACTTCTATCAGCTCAAAGGCGACATTAAGGTGCGGATCCGCGAAGGCGATCGCATCGTTGATCACGTTGTCCGTGAAGGCGAAACGTTTTTCATTCCGCCGAACGTGCCGCATTCGCCTCAGCGCCCGCCGGACACGATTGGCATGGTTGTAGAGCGCCGCCGACCGCCGGGCGAAAAGGAGCATGTAATTTTCTATTGCGAAAATTGTGGAGCACTGGTGGAAGACATCAACTTCGATTGCAAAGACATCGTTGATCATTTTAGCAAGGCAATGCTCGAATTCTGGAGCGACGATGCGCGCCGGACCTGCAAGAAGTGCGGTAAAAAAGTTGAAAAAGCGCAGCCCGTAAAGGCGCTGTAAGGCGATTACCGTAGGGCGTCTGAATCACGCGCGTTTGGACATTGGCGTTTCACAGAATCGCCCTACAATCCCAGCCCGTGAAGATCGATCTGCACACCCACATTTTGCCGCGAGACTGGCCGGACCTCGACGCAAGATATGGTTACGGCGGTTTTGTGCGGCTCGATCATTACAAGCCGTGCTGCGCGCGAATCATGCGCGGCGATCGGCTGTTTCGCGAAATCAGCGACAACGTATGGGAGCCAAGTCGCCGAATCGAACAAATGGATGGCGAGGGGATCTCGATGCAGGTCCTTTCCACAGTTCCGGTGATGTTCAGCTACTGGGCAAAACCGACTGATGCGCTGGATCTTTCCCGGCGGCTAAATGATCACATCGCCGAAGTCGTTCGCGATCATCCTACGCGCTTCACCGGTCTCGCAACTATTCCAATTCAGGATGCCGACCTCGCGGCAGGCGAACTGGAGCGTTGCGTGCGGCAACTCGGTCTGCGCGGCGCGCAGATTGGAACGCACGTGGACGCAAATCGGCATTTCGGGCGTGTAGATACTCTGAACCTAGATAACGCAGCGCTTCAGCCGATCTGGAGCTCCGCAGAAGAACTCAATGCCGCAATCTTTGTTCATCCCTGGGACATGCTGGGCAGCGAGCGCATGCCGAAATACTGGTTGCCGTGGCTGGTTGGAATGCCGGCAGAAACCTCCCTCGCGATTTGTTCCATGATTTTTGGAGGCGTGTTCGAAAGGTTTCCGAAACTGCGGGTTGCGTTTGCGCACGGCGGCGGCGCTTTTCCATTTACCATCGGACGCATCGATCACGCATTTCATGTGCGCCCTGATGTGGTGGCGCCGGAGAACACCACCAGTCCACGTCATTATCTCGCGCATGACGGCATGCCTGCGCGATTTTATGTCGATTCACTTGTTCACGACGCCGACGCGCTGAACTTGCTTCTCAAATTGTTTGGCGCCGAACGCATCGCATTCGGTTCGGATTACCCGTTCTCGTTAGGCGAGATCCATCCGGGAAAACTCATTGACTCCATGAAGCTCGCTGAAAAAGAGAGAGCGCAACTGTTTTCCGGGACGGTGCGCGAATTTCTCGGTTTGAACTTGTAGATTTGGTGAATCGTCCGCAGTCATCCTGAGCGGAGCGAAGCGGAGTCGAAGGATCCCGCGATATCACCGAAGACTAATTCAACGGGATTCCTCCACTGCGGTCGGAATGACGAATCTTACAGTTCGTGCCGGATTGCCCAGAGATCGTGAAAGATCGGTCTGAATAGCGATTCCTTTAAAAACGGGACACCCGGCGATCCGCCTGTGCCTTTCTTCGCCCCGATGGTACGCTCCACAAGCTTCACGTGCCTGTAACGCCACTCCTGCAATCCTTCGTCAAAATCCGTCATCAGTTCGAAAAGGATAGAGCATTCGGGCGAATTTTTGTACAGGCGCAGAATCTCCTTCTGCAACCGTTCGTCTGGCCCATTCGGTTGCGTCACGTCGCGACTCTTCAATTCAACGGGAATCTGTGCTCCTCGTGTTTCCAAAAAATCATAAAAATGATCCACCACCGTCCGTTCGTGCAGCCGCTCGATCAGCCGATCTGCGCCTGGAAAATCCGGCTTCACATGTGCGAGTGCAACGGAACGTTTGTAGCCGAGGAGAAATTCTAATTCGCGAAACTGCACCGATTGAAATCCCGATGCCGTTTCGAGCCGATCCCGAAAACTGGAGAACGACGACGGAGTCATGGTTTCCAGGATATCGAGCTGACCGACCAGCGTTTTCATGATCGTGCGCGTACGTTTGAACGAATGGATCGCGCCGAAGAGTTCGCCTGCAGAAAAGTCGCGGTTAATCTTTTCACACTCATGCAGCAACTGCTTGAACCACAATTCGTACGTTTGATGAATGATGATGAACAGCATCTCGTCGTGCTCCGCGGGCGTTGAGCGCGGGTTCTGAAGTGTGAGCAGTTTCTCGAGATCGAGATAATTGGCGTACGTCAGTGGGGGCATGGGAGCAAGTGATTCACAGATTTCGCAGATTTGCGCGGGTTAGACAAACGATAAGCAAAAGTGAGGTCAATTCAGCCTGTCATGTTGAGCGAATGACAAACCGTTTTGCTTTTGCGTGGGCGAAACTCAGCGCATCACGCGCAAGTAATATTGATCCCACGCTGCCGGAATACTCTCCCGAGCCGAGTACGGCCCTGGCTCATACGCGCGCGAGGAAATGCCTCGCTGGCTCAGTTCGCACACGTGCCAGTCTTGCTTATTGACCATGTCCCAAAACTTAACGGCATCTTCGGGATGAAAATCGCTACGCTTGAATGCTTCCGGATTAAAAAACCATTCGCAGAAGATCAGCGTTCGTTCCGGCGACTGAGGTTCAAGCCGATGCACCATCACGTAATCGGGATGCAGACTCAGCAGCATGTTTGGAAAAATGGAGTAATAGAAAACAAACCGAAAATCTTCGTCCGCGAAATTCCCGAGGGGCAAGGCGCAGGCATTGCCGGTCATCGTCAGGCTTTTGTCGCTGGCGATTCGCATGAATCCACCTAGAAACGGTCCTTCGATCAGATCATTCTCTGCGGAATCGTACGGTGAAATCTTCGACAACTCCGGATGCACGCCCAGACAGTGATAACACTCCGCATAATTTTGAAAGACTAACTTCCAATTAGCCCGGATTTCGTACGCGATTTGTTTTGCAGAGCGCAGCGTCCCCATCTTCCACGCAGAAAACTTTCCGGCGAGCGGCTCAAACCATTTCTCCAATGAAGCAGATGCATCGGCGAGGTTCACAAAAATGAAACCTTCCCAAAGACCGAGACGCACCGGCTTCAATGGATACTCTGCCTTGTTGAATCCCGGCATCTCATCCATGTGCGGCACGCCAAGCAATCGCCCATCGAGTGCGTAGGTCCACGCGTGATAGGGACACTGAATCGCTGTGGCGTGTCCATTTTGCTCTTCGCAAAGTCGCGCTCCGCGGTGACGGCAAACATTGTAAAACACGCGGATCGTCGATCGTTGATCTTTCACCACGATCAAGCTTTCGCCGGCCACTTCCGCAAGGAAGTAGTCGCCGGATTTGGGGAGCTGGCTTTGGTGACCGACAAGCACCCAATTGCTCGCGAATATCTTCTGCAACTCTTCAGCAAAAATTTCCGGTGAAACAAAATACCGCTGCGGCAGCGTCTTCGCACCGGGCTGAAAAGTCGCAGCCGCTTTGAGAAAGTTACTGCCGGGTTTGGTCTGCGTAACTGGCATCGCGCAAACTCCGCGAGTGACGCGTCCGCGTCAATCTGGGGAGCGGACCCGGCTCACGTGCTGGTCTCGGCGTCGCCGCCGAGACGAACTCCCAAGATCAGATGAGGATCAAAAATGCAAGGACGCCGTGCGCTTCGTGTCGGATTAACAGGAGGAAAACTGGGATAGTTCAGGCGAAGATACACACGTGGCGAGGACGCCACCGCGCGAAGCGCGTGCGCTTGCCTATGCCAGCACTGCCTGGTGAAACTCGTACCAATCGTCAAGATTGTTCAAGTTCACTGCGTCTTTTGGTGAAGAAGCGTCATCAGCGATCTTGCATGCGCCGAGAATCTTCGTGCGCGTGTCGTCGTCATGATTGTAACCGCGCACTGCGGCGTTGTGCTTTTCGATTGCGTCCTGATTTAACGACTTGGCATTCTGCTTCACCCACGCCTCGAACTGCGGATAAGTCGGCTTGTTCTGCCTGATGTAATCTCGCACTGCCGGCTCTTCGAGTCCGAGCGCGCCGATTGTCATCGCGTCGAAACCGTGGCCAATGCCGGGGTAACCGGAAGCAAGTTTACCCGATTGTTCCAGCGAGACCTTCTGCCATAGACGCGGAAGATGAAGGACGCCAAGTGGGCCGGCAATGCCGGAACTGATTAATGGAACATATGTTTCAGCCATAGTACCAATTTGGGTAATCCCGGCGCGAACGGAATGCAAGTGGGCGCGTTGAGAAACGTCTGCTCCGCTACAAGCAGTACGACAACGTCATTCGGAGCGAAGCGAAGAATGTCCGACCCAGGTGCACACATCGTGGAATTGGATCAGAGATGTTGTCGCTCCGCTCAACATGACAGCCATTTGTTAGGCAATACGGAGTGCCTGTTCGCTCCGGATGTTGCGAACGTTTTAAATTGATGCGGCGAGGTTAATCAGTCTGGGCGATTTTTGCCACGGAATTCCCGCTCGTAGCTGGGGTTAGGTCGCGAACAACCAAAAGATCGCTCCAACCGAGATGGCAGCGATTAGGAGCAGGCCCGAATACACCAATGAGTCCTGGATCTGCGCCCGCTTCGCCGCTTTTGCGTAAGGCATCCTTGTGAAAGTAATCATTGTGTAAAGCGGCAGATATATTCCAGGCAGAGCAGCTTCCAGTGCGTGATCCAGTTTCTTTTTGGCGCGAAATGTTTTCGACGCGGTCTTGTCTCGCATCTCAATGAAATTTTCGATCGCTAGATCGGCAAGCGCATCGGCGTTTTCTTTTCGGCGACGAAAGTATTCCGAGAACGCGTGATCACGCTTCTCCGGAAATTCTTCGAAGCACTCATCGAGCACGACGCAATCTTCGAAGGCAGCATTCATTCCCTGGCCATAAAAAGGTACGACCGCATGCGCGGCATCGCCGACGAGGCAAACCTTGTCCCGATAAACCCATGGCGCGCAGCGGATCGTCACGAGTGAACCCGTTGGATTATTCCAAAAGTCTTCGACGAAACCTGGCATCAGCGGCACGGCATCCGGGAATTCTTCCTCGAAAAATCGACGCACGTCGTCGTCGGTCTTCACCGTGGCGAAGCTGCGTGGTCCTTCGAATTCCCAAAAGAGCGTGCAGGTGAAAGATCCGTCTGGATTCGGCAGCGCGATCATCATGAAACTTTTTCGTGGCCAAATATGAAGGGCGTTCTTTTCCATTCGCCATGAGGCGTTGGCCCCGGGCGGAATGGTCAATTCCTTGTAGCCGTGAGCGAGATAACTTTCGTCATATTGAAAGTTGCCGATCTTCAGCTGCATTGATTCGCGCACTGCGGAGAACGCGCCATCGACGCCGATCACAGCATCGCCGCGTGCGGTAATGACGCCCTCTGCCGTTTCCAACTGAGCGCTGGCTGACTCGAGGTGGACTTCGGTGCACTTGTGATTGAAATGCACGCGAACGTTTGGATAATGCTGTGCCGCTTCAATCACCGTGGTGTTAAGCGCTGCGCGTCCGATCGAATTGATACATTTTTTTGGATCGACATCGTACGGACTAAAATGCAGCTCGCCGGATCTATCGTGAATCATCCGGCCGCGCATCGGGATCGCGTGTTCCATCGCTTTCTCGGCGATGCCGATTTGTTCCAGCGCGTGAATCCCACGCGTTGAAATCGCCAGATTGATCGAACGTCCGCCGACGATGTTTCCTTCTCGTGGGTCAGCGCGCCGCTCGTAAAGATCTACGTTGTATCCACGCCGTCCGACATATGCCGCGAGCAAGCCGCCCGCCAATCCGCTGCCGATCAGAACAAATTTCGCCACTCCCCAAGAATCTACGAATCAGCAACGCAGGAAACCAGGAAAACCACACAGTCCGGACGCCCGATCGCGTTTCACGGCGTCTGACACAGACGCCCTACAGTTCCTTGAACGCGTCGCCGAGGTGTTCGAGAACATCACGCGGTAAAAGCGATTGCTCGGTTTGATTGCCATTGAAGATTGCCATCTCCGCGGCGCGACCGCATAACCATGCGCCCACTCGCGCGGCATCGTAAGGCGACAAGCCTTGCCCCAGCAAACCGGCGCAGACTCCTGTGAGAACGTCGCCCATACCGCCGGTGGCCATACCGGGGTCGCCCGTCGTGTTGTAGCTCAATGGCCGACCGCGTTCAACGACGATGGTGCGACTGCCTTTGAGCAAAAGCGTAACGGGAAAGCGACCACAGAATTTCGTCGCTGTTTTGGCGCGTGACTGTTGGTCATCGGGGAAAAGGCGTTTCAT
Organism: Candidatus Udaeobacter sp.; assembly: GCA_045809725.1. GTDB lineage: Bacteria > Verrucomicrobiota > Verrucomicrobiia > Chthoniobacterales > UBA10450 > Udaeobacter. Next base: position 10,896 of record JBJMXF010000193.1, read on the forward strand.
TTCGCCGGGATGCGGGGTCAGCAACCGTTCGCCTTTGCAACGGCGGAGCACCGAAATTTTTTCAGACAGGATGTTCAGGCCATCGGCGTCCAGCACCATGGGTTGCTTCATGTTTTCAATGAGGTCAAGCATCTCGGGCGCGCGCGATTTCCCAAGACCCGGACCCACAGCCCAGACATCAACTTTCTCCTTGAGCAAGTGACGATACGACGTCACCGGCTTTACCATCGCTTCCATGAATGCCGCGCCGGCGACAATTTCGTAGATTTCTTCGGGAACAAAAACTTCCACCAATCCAGCGCCGGCTCTGAGCGCACCGTGTGATGCCATGAGCGCCGCTCCCACAAATCCCCTGGATCCGGCGACCACGCCGATCCGGCCAAATTGATTCTTGTAGGAGTTATATTTGCGTCTCGGCAGCAAGGCGCGAAACGCGGTCGGACTGGCAATGATTCCTTTCGGTTTCGTTTTCGGCGGCCGCAATTGCTCGAGCGGCACAACCTCGATCCGGCCGACATAATTCAGCGCACCGTCAGCGACAAGACCCGCTTTCGCGTAACCAATCGTAACGGTAAAATCGGCGACTACGCAGTCGCGATCTGCCTTGCCTGAATCGGTGTCGAGACCAGTTGGAAGATCTACCGCAAAAACGTAGGCGCGATTTGTTGTGCGCAGCTGATTGATAGCGCGACACGCAGCACGGATCGGCTCGCGGAGCGGTGGTTTTGCACCAACGCCGAGCAAACCATCCAGAATGACGAGCGGAGCGGAAACGTCCGAACACGCTTCCGTGCCGGTCGAGTTCGGAGTCGCAGCTATCTGTTGTGTACCACGTGGCGAAAGTTCAATGAGCATGCCGACGGCATCTGGACGCGCGGTTTCTGATCGCACACCGCCTAGGATTTCCGGCGACCTCCTGCACAAGTCTCCCAGCTTTTTGCGCGTCAGATCACTGCAATCAGCTTCTTTGAAAGCAAGACGCACTTCGACTTTCCATCCCCGCTGCTCTAAACATTGCGCGGCAAATAAGGCGTCACCCGCGTTATGTCCTTTCCCGGCGAACACAATGCATCGACCGGGTTTCTCGAAAAATTTCGTTACAGCCTGAGCGACACCAGCGCCGGCTTTGTTCATTAGCGCCTCCACTTGCACCCCACTGGCAAATGCAGTGTGTTCCGCGGCGCGCATCTGCGCCGACGTCAAAATTGGCAGGTCCAATCAACCCTCCCGATCCGATGACGCCACGCGCGCTTCTATCCCGGCTGGTTTCGATGAAGTCTTCTTTTTGTGTCGACTGCTTTTCCTGGCCGAACGCTTCGACCGGCTCTTTTTAGACCGGCCGCTGACCTTGGTTTGGTCGATGTACGGTTGCAGCGGAATGCTTTCGTCTGTCGCGACCCGGGTTGTACTAAAGGAACTCGCGACGGAACCGCGGCTCCGGACGCCGGCTGCAATCTCTTCGGCCAGCTTTTGACGATAAGAAGCATTCTGAGCATACGCAGCTTCGGTCGGGTTAGTGAGAAAACCGCATTCGACCAGAACGGCTGGTATGCTTGTTTTTCGCAACACGTAGTAGCCACGGCGACGCACGCCGCGGCTCGATGATGGCGCACCTCCGACAACGTAATGATGAATCGCTGAAGCGAGGGCCAGACTGTCGCGACTGTAAAAGTATGTTTCTATGCCGCTTGCTCCAGCTCGTGTCGCTGAATTGAAGTGGACGGATACAAAAATCGCATTGCGATTGGAGTTGGCGATTGAGCACCGCGTTCCCAAGGGAATAAAGTCGTCGCTGTCCCTGGTCATCACAACTCTATAACCGCTGGCTGTGAGGACACTTTTAAGTCGCCGCGCGACGTCGAGTGTCATGTCTTTCTCTGAAACCCTCTGGCCTGGAATCCCTCCGCGATCAAACCCACCGTGTCCTGCATCGATCACTACAGTTATAGGTGAGCTGTCACCGCTCGCTGCGTACGAGCTGTATGCCAGAAATATCGTCAGCAGGCCACCAGCGAATAAAGAAAGCCGGAAAAAATTCCTGCGCATCACCGGTCGTTTGTGGGTACGCCGGGCGGGCGCGCCGAAAGTTTTGGTGCCTTGCTACCTGAGCGCTGCGCAGGCGTTTCGGCAACGCCGCCCTGTACGGCTATTTCGCCGTTACCTGAATGAACAAGGCGAGGCCGCGTTTTGGTTTCCATGAAAGAGGTGTGCGTCAGTAATTGACCGTCTAGTCCGATGCGCGCATACGACCATGCGCGCGGAGCCGCGCAATGCAAAACATGCAATTGATTCGTGCGATCGATTTCGGCCTGCGGCTGCTCGAAAGAAATTGTGCGGCCTAACGAGTATGTCGCGTAAACGACGCCCGTGTCTTTGTCCTGCACCCGAACGTACAAAGAAGTGTGGTCCGGAAAGCGATTGGTCATAAGCGAATACGTGCGGACATCGCCACCCGCGCCTCCTGGAACTCCCACCGTTTGCTGCCAGATCGGCCGCGCGTCCGTGACTTCGAAGACTCGGGTGCCGGAGTAGAAAAATTTTCCGAGATCTGCGAAGTAGATGTTCGTGCGCACATGATAGGCGCCGAATTCATTTACGGGATACAGCGGCGTGAGATCGATTTGGCGGGTGACTCTCTGGCCGGCTTGGATTTTCAGGGGCGGTTCTCGATTTGCACCACTAAGCGGGGCGATGGGCTGTTCCTCACTTCCTGTAATCTCGAAGCCCAGCCAGGATTGCCCTTCCGCGTCGTGAAGTTCGATGTCGCGTCCGGCCAGGTTTGTGATGGCAACGGACGCGACTACCGGCTCGTACGCAATGTACTGCAATCGCTTGAACTTCAGGTCGACCTGAACCTGCGCTTGTGCTCCAACGGCACAAAGAAAAATAGAAAAGCACGGAAGAACGCGTCGAAGAGTGTCTGTGTGGCTCCGTCTTGTTCGGACGCAAGCAACACAGCTTCGAAGCAATCGCGTCATCGTGCCGAGGGACTTTTTAAAGCAGGAAACTGCTGCAACAGCCGCGATGGCTCCGCCTGAACAGCCTGCAGGTCGTCGCCATAATAAACGCGAACGATGTAACCGAGATATTTGCGTTGTCCGATGTCAGCAGAGCCTTTTGAGCCGCGAGCCTTTTGACCGGGTCGAACTTTTGCCGCCGCCTCCGACAGTGATGATTCGGATAAAGCGCCGCCGCTTTTTGGACGCACATAACGCACGAGGAGCACTTCGGGATTCGTGTCCGACCAATCGTGTTTCGAAGTGAGCCATTCGTTACTCACATCGGCATCTGTCAGCTTAATGTCTTTGTCGTTCACAACATCGTAAAGAAACACCAGGATTTTCACTTTGTTATGATCGATAACGGCGCCCGGTTGCTTTTTTATCCCGATCTCCAATGTCAGATTCGTTTCGACTTCCGGATCGGACGTTTGGTTGGTTTTGACGTCGGAAATTCCCATGATCGGACCCTCCGTGTTGCCGCCAACATCTTTGCTTGAGGTAACATCCGGTTCTGCAGCGCCGCCGCCCGGCTCGACGCTCGGCGGAGCGGGAACTCCGACCTTCAAGCGACGATCGGCTAAAGCGTATGTCGCACTATCGGACGGACTGATTTGTTTGATTCTGCGCCAGACATCGTTCGCGCGATCGAACATTTGCATGGACTCGTAAGTCTGCGCCGTCTCCTGGAGCACGCCAATATTGTCCGGTTCGGTGTCCAACGCTTCCTGGAAACGTGCCAGCGCGTTTGTCGTGTCGCCGCGTTCGCGAAATTCTTTACCTTGTCGCAGCAACTGATCAACGACGGATGCAGGCGGTGTGCTCAATGGCGTCGACGGCGCAACGCTTGGCTGCGCAGCCGCTGGGGCTAATGCTGAAGCCGCCGAAGTCGCAGGCGCACTTGCGATCGTCTGCGTAACAGGCTGCGCCGCGACGCGGTTCGCTCGTGCCCGGCCGACATAGTAGGACGTCGCAAAGAAAACTTCGGCTATCGCAAAAACCACAAGCGCACCGAGCGCGATGTGAAAGCTTGGATCGATTTGAATAGCCCGTGAGAAAAGAGTCCGCATGGGAGGATAACCCCGTCTTGTTATGCGCGCTGTTGCCAGCCTGTCAACAATGTGCCGGATGTTTGACCGTTCGAACGTTAAAACGTTAGAATGGGAACTTTCCTCCGTCTGTCACGTTGAGCAGAGCGAAACATCTCTGGAGTTTCGTTTGTGGACGGATGGGCACCGAAGAAAGAGATCAGAGATTCTTCGCTTCGCTCAGAATGACAACAGCATGGTTAGCGAGTCGCTTACCGTGAAATATCGTCCTGGCTCAACATTTTGAATCCTTCGCCCTTGAGCACAGATGAGGCGCACTCGGTGTCATCCAGGTGCAGAGCGATCGCGGAAAACCCGCGCGGACGAATCAGGAGCGGGTAAGCGAAATGGACATTGACCTCGGCCATGACCAATGCTGCGAGCAATTTTACCAGTTGCGTCGCTACTTCCCGCATCTCAACCACCACCACCTGGCTGACGCCGAACCCAATGTTGTTTTCCCTGAATAATCTTTCGACGCCCTGCGGGTCGCTCGCGATGATCCGCGCAATGGCTGAGTCAGTGGATTCGGATACGCTGAGGGCCACAACGTGGGTGTGATGTGCGCTAAGCAACTTCACAATGTCCAGCATCGCCCCAACTTTGTTCGGCAGAAAAACCGAGAACTGCTTGACCAGCGGCCCGTCCAGCTTGGAAATCGTTTCCGGCAAGTTAGCAGTCATGTGAATGATGGCGGCGCGACGGAAGCTCATGTGCGCGCGCCAGCTCAAAATATGCCATGGTAGGTGTTTCGTTGGCAAACGTAATATGTTGGTGTGGAGCATTGAAGCGAGCAAGTAGCAGACCGTTTCACGATTTGACGTGGCTAACCACGGGTCGCGCCTTACAGTCGCTGTCCGAATATGGAAGACGAAAACGAGCTGATCGCGCTCAGACGAAAAAAACTTGAAGCACTGCGCGCGAAAGGCATCGAACCGTTCGGCACTGGTTTTGATGTCAGCGGCTCGATCGAAGAGGTGCGGGAGCAATTTAAAGAAGGTGAAACCCGTCGTGTGGCCGGCCGCATCACCGCACATCGCGACATGGGAAAAAGCCATTTTCTCGACCTGCGTGACATCACAGGTCGAATCCAAGTGTATGTTCACGCCAAGGAAATTGGCCCGGAATTGTCCGACCTTTTTCGCCTGCTCGACATAGGGGATTTCATTGGCGTGGAAGGGACATGTTTTGTCACAAAAAGCGGCGAACCGACAATAAAGGTCCAAACATTCCAGTTGCTCTCCAAGACGTTGCGGCCGCTCCCGGAAAAATGGCACGGACTTCAGGACATCGAAGCGCGTTACAGGCAGCGTTATCTTGATCTTCTAACCAACGAACGTTCACGCGCGGTTTTCGAAAAACGGATCTCTATTGTCCGCGAAACGCGGCGCTTTTTCGAGGAACGGGGTTTTGTTGAAGTGGAGACGCCGATTTTGCAAGCCACGGCTGGAGGTGCGGCAGCCGAACCATTCAAGACACACCACAACGCACTCGGCATAGATCTCTATCTGCGCATCGCGCTGGAGCTTTATCTAAAACGTCTGCTGGTAGCCGGGTTCAACAAGGTATTTGAAATCAATCGCAACTTTCGCAACGAAGGCATCTCCAGGAAGCACAATCCGGAATTTACAATGCTTGAGGCCTATTGGGCCTATGCCGATTTCGAGAAGATCGCGAACCTCGTCGAAGAACTGATCTGTTATCTCGCCGAGAAAGTCTGCGGGTCGCTGAGCATTGAGCATCGCGACGCTAACGCAAACCTGACGCGCACGATCAATTTGAATCGGCCGTGGCGGCGCGTGCGTTACCGCGATGTAATGCGCGAAGTCGCGGGCAGCGATTGGTTTGAGCTTTCGCCCGAGCAGCGGCGCGAACGCGCCATGAGCGAGTTTAAGCTCGAGATTCTACCGCAACTCGCCGACTTCGAGGTGACGCAGCATGTGTTCGAGAAACTCATCGAAGAAAAAACGATGGATCCTCTGTTCGTAACGCATTGTCCGAAAGAACTCGTGCCGCTGGCAAAACAAAATGCGGAAGACAGTTCGCTCGTCGATGTGTTTGAACTAGTCATCAATGGTGTGGAGATCGCGCCGGGTTACAGCGAGTTGAATGATCCGCTTGTGCAACGCGAGCGTCTGCTCGAACAGGCGGGCGAAGAAAAACAAAACATGGACGAGGAGTTTCTGCTCGCTCTTGAATACGGTATGCCGCCAGCTGGTGGCTTTGGAATCGGCATAGACAGGCTCACCATGTTCCTTACGGGCGCGGAATCGATCCGCGACGTGATTCTGTTTCCTTTGCTGAGGCCGAAGAAATAATCGCCAGTTTTGTAGGGCGTTTCTGTGAAACGCCAGGCCAAGGTTCGGCGTCTGACACAGACGCCCTACAATGTTGGCATTGCACGGCGGACTGGAGACCGCCGCTCCTTGTTCTATCATTCGCGAATGCGGCGAATGGTTTCATTGCTGTTTTTAATCGTCTGCGCGTCTGCCGCAACGGCCGTGCCCGCCAAACTCGAGCGTCATGTTGTGGTGGTTGTGTGGGATGGAATGCGTCCGGATTTTGTGACCGAGCAAAATACTCCGACGCTTTGGAAGCTCGCACGCGAAGGCGTGACCTTTCGAAACCATCATGCGGTGTATCCCAGTTCTACGATGGTAAACGGCACGGCCATGGTGACCGGTGCTTATCCCGGCAGAAGCGGAATCATTGCGAACCATGTCTATCGCCCGGACATCAATCCTCACCACGCGGTGGACGTCGAACTGTCGCCTACCGTAAAAAAGGGCGATGACCTGTCGGGCGGAAAATACATTGCAGTTCCAACAATTGCTGATCTCGCGGAACGCGCAGGCGCTCGCAGCGTCATTGCTGCTGCAAAAAGCGTGGGGCTTTTGTTGGATCGGCATCCGAATGGCGCCGGCGCGAAGGACAGTGTGACATTGTTTGAAGGTAAAGCGTTGCCGAGCGGGGCAATCGATGCAATCACCAAAAGGCTTGGTCCATTTCCATCTGCTCATCTGCAAAAAGATTCCTGGACCACCAAAGCGTTGCTCGACGTTCTTTGGAAAGACGGGATTCCGCCGTTCTCGATCTTGTGGCTGGGGGAGCCGGACCTGACCCAACATGAAACCGCACCGGGAGCGCCGGTGGCCCTCGCCGCGATAAAGTCATCTGACGAAAATCTCGCTGCCGTTCTTTCTGCATTAGATGAATGCAAAGCGCGTCAAACAACCGACGTCTTTGTTGTGTCGGATCACGGTTTCTCCACGATCAGACGCTCGATCGATCTGCCAAAAGTTTTGAACGAGGCGGGCTTTTCCGCGACGACCGGATTCACCGATGA
>JBJMXF010000194.1:0-5520 GCA_045809725.1 Candidatus Udaeobacter sp.
CGAATTCCCCCGTCACGAAAAGAATTTTTGTCGGATCGCACACGGGACGCGCATGCAAAGGCGAACTCAAATGAAAATGTCGCGCAACCAGAGCGCGCTCGATGTTTGCCTGGACCAGTTCCCGCCGAATACGACGCGCTGCCGGACTTTGCCAGATGGCCTGCTCGATATTTACGATCGGCGACATTAACGCTACAAATCGGAAATCGCTCTCCACGAGCGTCAGCAGCGCGCCAACCCATCCGCCGTAACTCGTAGCCAGAACGCCAAACTCATGGCAGCCATGTCCCCGCAATGATTCCATTATTTGCCGCAGTTCGATTACGCCCTGCCGTAGTCCTTCCGCGTTCCGAATCAGATCCGGTGTGATCGCCAATTCGCCATTCCAGTAACCAGTTGGAACACGCGAAAAGTGGTATGGCAAATGAACAAAACACGCGTTCCAGCCGATCTGATTGAATTTCTCTGCCCAGCGGTAATAACCGGTCGGACTAGATGACATCAGTGCATGCAGCAGAAACACCGTCGGCGCTCCAGTCCAACTCCGCGCATTTGTTCGGAAGAGATCCGCGCGCGCCGTATTGTTTGCTGGAAAAGCAGTTTCGATTGGGCTGCGCCACCAGAGTGTTGCCATACCTGATTCGCGCACTCCATTCACAGTCGGCTTTGAATGCGAGGTGCCGTTGGAAGCGAACGGTTGCGGAGGCACATAATATTCCTGTGGCGAGAAGCTCTCGCACCCCGTGAGATACTGCTCCATCGCTTGTCGACTGTGCCGATTCAACGAGTGGCGTCGATGAAGCCAATTGATAGATGCGCAGAGAAGCGAATCGACTGTTTTTGCGCTCGCGCGGCGCCAGGTGTTATGCCGAGGATCGGAGCGAAGCGCAGTCGAGGAATCCCGCGGCGTTGCCTTAGAGTATTGCAACGGGATCCCTCGACTTCGCTCCGCATGACACGCCGTTTTGCTCATCCGTTTTTGCGGCGACTGCGGCAGATCGTCTGCCGTGAGGCAAAACTTTTCGCGTAAATCAGCATAAAGATTTTTGAAAGCGGCAGGCAGTGCCGATTCGATTCGTTCGCGCGCCTGAGATTTTTCCAACTCTGGAAAATATGAAATCGGCTTTCCAAAGGCGATCCAGACCGGCGTGCGCCGGAATGGCAGCCACTGCTTAGTGGCGTACAAACGATCCGTACCGAGAATTACGCACGGCACGATAGGTACACCGGCAATCTGCGCGAGTGTGGCTGCACCGGGCCGAAGCGGCGCGCCTTCGAGCAAAGAATTCGCACCATCGCGGATGCCCCCCTCCGGAAAAAGGCCTACGACGCGTCCGTTCTTTAGCCGGTTGATTGCAGTGCGAATCGTTTTCAGATCCGCCCGGTCTCGCTCCGCCGGAAACGCATCGATCGAACGTAGAAAAAAGCCGAGTGCGGGCGGCCGAAAAAACTCCGCCATGGTCATCCAATCGATCTTACGGCGGACCGCTAACGATATGAGAAACGGATCGAAATGACTGATGTGATTCGATGCCAATAAGAATGCGTTGGCGCATCTTGCATGCTGCCGGCCAATTACGTGAATACGCGCGATACAGCCAAACACGGCTCTCACCAAAAACTTGCCAGCGTAATAGACGGCTCTGTTCATCTTTGGGTTTCGAGTGTGCCGCCGCTTGTGTCGATCGGAAATTTATTTTTTCAGGCTGATTGAATTTTTGAACGTGGTATTGTGTTGCTGGTTCGAAACCCGTTGTCGGTCAGAGTCTATGAAACCGAGGAGTCCTTCCAGGGGCGGTAAGGAGCGCTTTCCGCAGACGGATTATTTTTTTCATTCCGGTTTCGGTCAATGGCGCGGCCAGTTCTGGTCTTCCGACGGAGAAGATCGATCTCGCTTTCGGAATCTTTTTAACCTGGGGCGAGAATACCGTATCGAAGCAGCGCGGGAACGAGCGAGGGAGATGGCGGCGTTCGCCGTGATTGTTCTCACCTCAGCCTGGCCCGTCGTGTACATGATTGTGACGGTCGTGAAGTTGCTCAGCAAAACACGGCCGCTGAATTGATCGTCTCGCTGTTCCCGCGGGTTACTGGCGGGGTTTCGGCCAGAGAAATTCGTCGCGATATTCCGGCGACTGTTCTGGAGCGAAGCCGTGACGGCTTGTGTTTTCGATCACTACGCGCGGGACAAGAAAGTTCAGAAGATAATCTTCGCCACCGGCCTTGGTACCGCTGCCGCTCATTTTGAAGCCGCCAAAGGGATGGCGGCCGACGATCGCGCCCGTGCACGAACGGTTGATGTAAAGGTTTCCGGCTTCGAAGCGGGCTTTAACTCGCTCGATGTTGTCGGGGCTGCGCGAGAAAAAGCCGCCTGTCAACGCGTAGTCGGTTCCGTTCGCCACCTCGATCGCCTCGTCGAGGTCCCGCACTTTCAAGACGCTTAGCACCGGACCGAAAATTTCTTCGCGCCCGATCCGCATATTCGGTTTTACGTCCGTGAAAATTGTCGGCGGAATAAAGTATCCGTGCGGCGGGACTTCCTTTGCCTGGTAAGCGAGTGTGGCTTCCTTTTTTCCGGTTTCGATGTATTCCAGAATCCGCCGATACGCAGGTTCATCTATAACCGGGCCCACCATTATGCCTGGTTCCTCGGGATTGCCCACTCGCAGACTCGCGGCGGCGGGAATTAAACGTTCCATCACGCGATCGTAGTTTTCTTCGAGCAGAATCAAACGCGACAGCGCCGAGCACTTTTGTCCCTGAAAACCGAATGCGGAATAAATTGAATACATGATCGTCTCATCGAGATCTGCGTCCGCATCGACGATCATTGCGTTCTTGCCGCCCATTTCACAAATCACTCGCTTCAGTTCGCGTTGCCCGGGACGCGTGATTCCGGCCGACTCCCAAATCTTCAGCCCTACTTCACGTGAACCGGTGAACGCGATTAAGTCGACATCCTTGTGATCGACCAAATGCGCTCCGATCACGGAGCCGTGCCCCGATAAGAAATTCAACACACCGGGCGGAACACCAGCTTCCTCGAACACCTGCATGAGCATGGCGCCGCAGACAATCGACTGCTCGGACGGTTTCATGATCACGGCGTTTCCGGTAACAACTCCCGCCGACGCCATCCCGCAGAGAATTGCGATCGGAAAATTCCAAGGCGCAATTACCAACGCCACCCCCCGCGGCCAATAATGATGATAACTCTCTTCGCCCGGCACCTGCTGCGTGAGTTTTGGGCGTCCAAGTCGCCGCATTTGCTGTGCGTAAAACGTGCAGAAGTCGATCGCTTCGCGAATATCGCCGTCGGCTTCCGACCACGGCTTGCCGACTTCGAAAACTTCCAGTGCCGAGAGCTCGTAGCGCCTACGCTCCAGAATATCCGCCACCCGTTCCAGCAACCGCGCCCGCTCCTCGGCCGGCGTCCATCTCCATTTTTCGAACGCAGCACGCGCAGCTTTAACGGCACGCTCTGCTTCGTCGATCCCGGCTTCAGTTCCGTAACCGACAATCTCCGTCGGTTCGGCTGGGTTGACCGAAGGCGTCAAATTATCGGACCAAATCTTTTCCCCTCCGATGTATAGCGGATACTTTTCGCCCAGGCGCTTGCGCACCTGGCGCAGTGCGTCCTGCATTTTGTCCTGACTGTCTTTGTAAATGAAACTCACAAGCGGTGCGTTTCGGAAACTATGGCCAACAGTTGCGTTAAGTGAAGCGCCATTTTTGTCATTCGATTCACTAGATGCGGCCGAATCGCCCGCCTTCGCCGAGGCTTCGGCGGACAAGCCGCTCTCGGCGACAGCGGATTTTATGAGCTCTCTTGGGTTGCGCAGCAATTCTTTCGCAGGCACGTTCTCGGCAAATTTCGCTCGCAAAAATCCTTCGTTCGAAGTGTTCTCGAGCAGGCGCCTAACAAGATAGGCCATGCCCGGCAGCAACTCGCCGACCGGACAATATTCCCGAACGCGATACCCCATCTGAACCAGCGCACGCTTGATTGGGCCGGCCATCCCGTAAAGCAGTTGGAACTCGAACCCGCCGCGATCGATACCTAGCTCATCCGCGACGGCTTGCGCATGCGCGATGCTGCGAACGTTATGCGACCCAAACGCAGGGGTCACAACCGAGTTATTTTCAAAAAGCACCCGCGTAACGTTTTCAAAATTCGCGTCGCTCTCTGGTTTTTGAAGAAAGACCGGAGGATTCGATCCATTCTGGCCCGATTTGGTGGTCTCGTAATCCCAATATGCGCCTTTCACCAATCTGACTGCAAAGCGAGTGCCGCGTCTGCGACCCCACTCGATCAAATCGCGCAGGTCGGCCTCTGAATCTCGCAAATAAGCTTGCATGACTATCCCGGCATTCGGCCAGTCCTTGAACTCCGGTTCGGTCAACAGGGTTTTGAAAAGCTCAAGAGTCGTGTTTTTGAGCGCGTAACTTTCCATGTCGAAATTGATAAATGCCCCTAGCTTCCGCGCGCGGCGAAGAAGCGGCCGGAGTTTCGTACTAAGATGCGCGACCGCATCTGCTGGAGCAGCCGGACTGATTTGTGAATACAGGGCAGAGATTTTGACCGACAGATTTACGACCGGGAAAAGCTCTGCATTTTTTCCAAGAGGGTCGGTCCAGTCTTTGGTTTCGCGCGCCAGTTTCTCCAGCAAATCCCCGTAAATCGCTGCGTATTCGTCCGCCTCCGCTTCGCTCACAACGGCTTCTCCCAGAACATCCACCGTGAACCCGATTTTTTGTGCGCGCCGCTTGCGCAATGTGGCTATGACTTCATCTGAATTTCGTCCTGCAATGAATTGGCGAGCCATTTCCGAAACATTCCACCGCAGGACGGGAGCGCTTATCCACGGGACAAGGCGCGCCGCACGAACCCCGATGCCAATGAGCGGGGACAAATCATCGTTATTGTCGCTAAAATATTCTTCGAGATGCTGAATAATCTCGCGTGATCGTCGCAGTGATGGCAGGACGGCGACAAAGCGAAACAGTTGTGTCTTGAATCGCTCGTCATTCATCGAGAGCGCCATTAAGCGCTGGTAAAATCCGGCCTTGCTGAAAAGTCGCTCCGGATGTTTGTCGACCAGCTCAAAAACACGCGTCCCGCGCTGCTCGACGTCGCTCTGGAGCGATCTCATGGCGAAGGTTAGTCTGCCGCCGCGAGTTAGGCAAAATGCAACGCAAAGCGATGATCAAGTGCAAAAATTCACTAGGAAACACGATCACTCGGCATGCGCTTTCCGAAATAAAGAATGTAACTGCTGAACGCAACTCGAGGAGCAAAATAGAAAAGGGATTTGCCTGACAGATTCGGAGGCCCAGGGCTCCGCTGTCAGGCAATCTCTTGTGCTGATTGTTCAGGCGGCAAAACTCGCGTAATAGAGGGCCGATGCGCGCCGACACGATTCGTCATCAATTTGCCAGCGACAACACGGCGGCGATTTGTCCGGAGGCGTGGAAAGCTCTGGAAGAGGCGAATGTGCAGTTCGCTCCCTCCTACGGCGAGGA
>JBJMXF010000195.1:0-8074 GCA_045809725.1 Candidatus Udaeobacter sp.
GGAGGCCGACATCTACGCGCACAATCTGTCGCCGGATCAATGGAACGCGCGCTGGTGGAAATACGTCAGCGATTTTCAAGGCATCGAACCGCCGTTGCCGCGTGGCGAAGAATTTTGCGATGCCGCCACGAAAACGCACATCAACGATACCCCGGCGTATTATTACAATTACGCCTTCGCGACGGTCTTTAAATTTCAGCTGCACGATTACATCGCCCACAAAATTCTGCATCAGCCGCCGCAATCATGTAACTACGCCGATAACAAAGAAGTCGGTACTTGGCTGAACAATATTTTGAAAAAAGGCGGCACTGAAGATTGGCGCAAAGTGTTGAAGGAAGCGACCGGCGAAGACATCTCCACGCGCGCGATGATGGAATACTTCAAGCCTTTGATGAGCTGGCTCGAAGAACAAAATAAAGGCCGTCAGATCGGCTGGGAATAGCTGGATCGCGTGTCCTCAACACGATGTTTGTCTTGGCGCAGCGAAGCTGATCGTTTCGAACGCTTGAGGACCAACGCGTTCCAGCTATAGCGAGCCGACTAATTCGCGAAACTCAGTGCTCCATCTTTCCGGCGGCTTTGATGATCTCAGCTTGTACCACCGGCATGATGTCTGCCATGTAAGCACCAAATTTTTGCATCGCCGACTTTCCGACTGGCGAGCCGTAAAAATCAGCCAACGCCTTCAGCTCGTCCGTTGTGAAATTTTTTACCATCGCATCTACCATCGCTTTGGATAACGCGGCAATATCCACCTGCGTAGTCATAAGTTTCTTAAATTGCTCCCGTTGATCCGCCGGAATCGTTTCGGCCATTTTGTCGGCCATGTCCTCGAATAGTGCCTTAGGCGGGCTAACCTGGAGATAACGTTCGGCTTCCTTGCGCCGCGCTTCGGGAGTGTCAGCCGCACTGAAAAGCGGAGACCATGCGGACATTGTAAGAAGGAGCAAAACGACAAATTTCTGTTTCATAGTGCGCGATTGATAACGCAGCGCGGACAGCAAGGCGATCTTTTTCAGCATCCGCTGATTTCCGTCGATCTAGATCAGTACGGCAGCGAGCCCAACAAAAACGAGCAGGCAACCAACGTCGGTGAAAGTTGTGACGACAATGCTGGACGCCATTGCGGGATCGGCTCCTAGTTTTTCATTACCAACGGAACCGTTCTCGAAGTTCCAGCTCATGTCGGCGCACAGCGCCCGTTACAATCTCTGTTGTGCCGTTACTCATGGGCGCGAGTGTGGCAAGGCGGGCTTGAGCTGGCAACGCTGAGTCTCGCAGCGCGGATTTCGACAATGGCGGATTTGGAAATCGCTGCGTCTTCTCAATCTTACATCGTGCGTGTCCTCGTTCTCACCGGCGCGGGTGTTTCGGCTGAAAGTGGCATCCCGACGTTTCGCGGGAAAGATGGTTATTGGCGAAATCTTGATCCGACAAAACTTGCGACACTGGAAGCGTTCGCGCGCGATCCGCAGCTAGTTTGGGCTTGGTATCGCGAACGGCGGCAGCGCATCCGCAATGCGCAACCGAATGCCGCGCATGAAGCAATCGCACGACTTGCCCAATACACGGATGAGTTCCTGCTCGTTACACAGAACGTGGACGATCTGCACGCGCGCGCTGGTGTGCACGCAGAAAAAATGGTGCAAATTCACGGTGACATTTTCGTCACGTGCTGTTCGCGCTGCGACTTTCGTCGGCGCGGTATTGAGCAGGAGCGCGAACATGAGCATGAACTCGGTATTCCGACATGCTCTAAATGCGGTGCGTTGATGAGGCCTGGTGTTGTGTGGTTTGGCGAACAACTGCCGCGGAACGAACTCGAACGAGTTGAAGATTTTCTCCATGGCGGAGCTTGCGACGTCGTCATCGTTGTCGGAACGACTGCCACGTTTGGTTACATCATTGATTGGGCACTCCGTGGCAGCCCGGCGGGCGGCGAACTCATTGAAGTGAATCCTGAGGAAACACCGCTCTCACCATTCGCAACTCGATTAGTGCGTGAGCCGGCTGCGGTCGCCTTGCCGCGCATTGCGGACGAGCTGATCGCCTGTTGATGAACGAAGTTGTAGCCACGGCCCTGTGGGCCGTCTTCCTTATCCGCCGATGAGACCGGCCACAGGCCGGTGGCTACAGGAATATCAGCCTAACGACTGATCCACCGCAGATAGCGTTCGGCGGATCGCGCAACGGCTGCTTTTCCATCCGCCAGAACATTGGCGTTCCACCACGCGCCGTACAGTTGTTCGAATGCGAACGGCTCGATCGCGTTGAGGATGTGCTGGATCGCGGCCGGCCCGAGCGGAATCAAGTTGGGATAGCTCCGCATAAAGCTCAACCATCGGCGATCCTGCACCACTTGAATGATGTCGCCGGTGAGCAACGCACCCCGGTCGTTTGCTCCAGTTGGCCAGTGCAGCACGGTGGCGCCCTCAAAGTGACCGCCACAGTTGATCAACGTTAGATCATCCCAAAGCGACAGCGTTGTTCCTTCCCAAAATTGAATACGTCGCTCTTGCGCATCACCCATTCGCGATCCGCCGCATGCAAAAAAATTTCTGCGTCGAAACGTTCGGCCCATTCCACCATCGCGGAATAGTAATGGGGATGGGAGATCGCGATGCCACGTACGCCGTCCCGATCATCGATTTCCGTAGCGGTTTTATCGTCGAGGAGAGTAATGCAATCCCAAAGCAGATTTCCTCCGGGCGATTGCAAAAGCAACGCGCGCTGGCCGATCGCAAATTCCGGTTCTGTGCCGATGCCCAGAAGCCGCGGCGCTTCATTTTCCCAGCGATTGTGATGATTCGCAGCGAGCGGTTTAAGTGTCGTCCATTCCTGGCCCGCGTGACGGACGAATTGCCGTTCATCTTCGCAAATTGGGCAGTGCGACGGCGGCTCCGCAGTCTCAGCAAACTGCGTCCCGCATTGCACGCAGATGAAGTTTTCCATCCTACTGTTCAGTCATAACCGTGATCTTTTCGCCAGGCGCTGAGTTACAACCCATTCAATAAAGTCGCCTGTCATGTTGAGCGGAGCGAAACATCTCGGGACTATTTCTCTTGCGAGCATTGGTCCAAAGCTGATCCGAGATTCTTCGCTTCGCTCAGAATGACACTGCACGACGCGGCGTGTAGCGAATCGATCGCATTATGTCATTTGTGCGATTCTCTTAGCGGTGCTGGCTGAGAATCCGGGCGAACCGCCAGACTTCGTGAAAGGTGTTGTAGAGCGGCGCCGGCGCGACCCGAATCACGTTCGGCTCCCGAAAGTCGCATTTCACACCCGCTGCGATGAATTCTTCGTGTAACTGCTTCGGATGCTCGTGAGCCTGAATCGACAACTGCGCGCCGCGCGAATTCGGGTCAGCCGGAGTGATAATCGAGAATTTCTTTGAACCGATTTGTTCGACTAAAAATTCGAGATAGCCGGTGAGCTTTATCGATTTTGCGCGAAGCAATTCCATCCCGCCGGCTTCTTCGAAAAGGCAGAGCGATGCGCGCAAAGGTGCCATCGAGAAAATTGGTGGATTACTAATCTGCCAGGCGTCAGCGGACGCAACGGGAACGAACTCCGGCTCGAGATGCAATCTGAATCGTGTATTGGGATCGTTGCCAAACCAACCGGCGAACCGCGGCAGTTTTGTGTTCGTCGCGTGGCGTTCATGCACAAACGCACCCGCAACCGCGCCAGGGCCGGCGTTCAAATATTTGTATGAACACCACACGCCGAAATCGACATTCCATTCGTGCAACGAGAGCGGCACGTTGCCGGCGGCGTGTGCGAGATCGAACCCAACGACGATTCCATGTTTCTGCGCTGCAGCCGTAACCTTTTGAATGTCGATTAATTGACCGGTGAAAAAATTCAGCGCGCCCATCATCACCACTGCAAGATCATCGCCGTGCTCCTCGATAACATCGAGAATGTCTTCCGTGCGGACGGTGAACTCGCCTTTACGCCGGCGCGCCAGGAGCAGCGCGTCTTTTGGATCCAGTCCGTGATGAATAAGCTGCGTCTTAACCGCGTAGGTGTCGGAAGGAAACGCCGGATCTTCCATCAGGACTTTGAAGCGCGATTTGGTTGGCCGGTAAAACGTCGCCATCATGAGGTGAAGGTTCACCGTGAGGCTGTTCATGCAGATCACCTCGAGCGGCTTCGCGCCAATGAGTCGCGCTGTCGGTTCGCGCAGCACTTCGTGATATGAATACCACGGCGTGCCGGTAGCATGATGCGCATCGACGCCGAGCCTGGCCCAGTTATCCAGCTCATCATCGACGATTTGCCTCGCAGATTTCGGCATCAGGCCTAACGAGTTTCCGGCGAAATAGATGACTGGCGTGCCGTCTTTGCCGAGCGGCAGCGCAAATTTTTCGCGGAAATCGCGAAGCGGATCCTCGCAGTCGAGTTGCTGCGCGAGATTTTCGTCGGCAGAGAAACGCATTGTCATGAATGAACAGCAAACGTCCAACGCTCAACGCCCAACGTCCAACACTGAATTCAGAGGTAGGGACATCGCGCTGCGATGTCCGGACGGCGCAGCGCGCCGTCTGCGGATGAACAGTTTAGTTCGCTGGCTGCATGAACTCGATGGTTGTGCCGTCGGGGTCGCGGACGTAAACCACACGCTTGCCGGCGTTCGGCCCTTTCGTGAGTGTCTGCGGCTCGCCGGCTGCTTCCCAGCCTGACGCAACAATCTGTGCGAGCACGGCATTGAGATCTTCAACGAGCAGCGCGACATGTACGGAACCGACGTCGCATGGCCGGAGATTTGTGCGTTTACGATCCGCAGGCGCGAGGTATTCGAGCAGTTCGATCTTGTGACCGCCGGGAGCTTTTACCACTGCAAGTTTGATCTCAGCGCCTTTAACACCGGTGATCTCCTGGGCGAGTTCACCTGTTTGATGCGCGGTGTGTGAAAGCTCGAAGCCGAGCACATCCCGCCAAAATCCGAGCGAACGTTCGAGATTTGAAACAGTGATGCCGGTGTGATCGGCGGAAATAAAAAACTGTCTCCTGTTGCTCATGCTCTCGCTACTACGCCAAGAGGAAAATCCAACGTTCACCGCCTACCATCTATTCGAATTCAAGCTTCGAGGAAACATCTGCGAGTCATTCATGGATCATCTCTATGACGAAATCCCGGGGCGCGACAGCGCGCATCCCTCTTTTTGTAATCGATTCATCCGGGGGCATCCACGATCAAATTATTTTCCCCATCTTCGCGGGGCATTCGCTACGTAATCCACTTTGGGATCAACTGCTGTGGTGGCGCATGTAACGAGGTTTGTTAAATGAGATTCTATCTCGGGCCGCTGGTACTTTTTCTCGGTGTGTTTGGAAATCTTGCCTTCGCAACACCTGAGTCTCCATCAGATGCCTCGGTTTGTAAGCAAGTTGATCTTTTCGTCGCGGCTGCGCACGCTGCCTACCAAAGCCCTAAGGCGCTTGTAGCTTACAAAAAGTTAGTCGCCGAAATAACAAAAACGATCGAGCAGCGCCGTCTGTCGGGAGATCAGGAGTTTTTTAGTCAGTGTCAGCAATTTGTCGATTACATGGAGGCTGCGTCGCTCGACCTAAAACCAGATCATAAACTCGGGTTTAATGTGACCGATAAACAGTATTTTGAGGAGACGCAGCGGTACGTGCAAGTCCCGCCATTTCTTTGCAAGCAACAGTTCCTTGGTTGGGCTAGCCGCTCCGAGACTTTGCCTAGAGCAAAGGCGTTCTTGAAGTCGCTGAATTCAACCAGGGCGCCATCAGACCAGCTTATCTTTTTTAGTTACCGGTCACGCCACTTGGGCACTCCCGACAACCACAATAGCTATCGCAGATTATTAGTTGTCGTGCCGGGAGATGCCAGCCAGCGAATTCCCGAAAAGTGGGTGCAATTTGGTGTGACTGATCCGGGAAAAAGCGTGCGTGTTCGCAACGTTTCAGTCGTGTCGGCGCTGCCAAATTCAGATGGAACATTCAACGCCTATTTTAAGGATTATTTCCGCACTTATCGCAGCGACGCGCCAATCCAAATCAAAGGGCGCTGGGAAATGAACCAAGGCAGCGACAATTGTGCCAAATGCCATAAGAACGGCGTCCTCCCGATTTTCCCCGCCGATGGCAGCGTAATTGCAAGTGAACGGCAATCTCTGCGAGATGCCAATAATCGGTTGTTAACGTACGGTACCCCGCGGTTTGATAAATATTTGGACGAACGAAAATTTGGCCCCGGTCTTGCGGACGCCACACCGTCAGATCGAACGCAACGTTTCGGAGAAGCCTTTGATCACACAGCAACAGCGGACGCGATGAGTTGCGCGCGTTGTCACAACGATCAAGACCTTGGCGCACTCAACTGGCCGATGAGCCGCACGGTCGTGAAATCTTTTGTGAAGGGAGGACACATGCCGCCCGGCTACAGTCTAAGCGAACGCGATCGCGACGAATTGTATCAGAAACTCATCGACGAATATTTCGCCACCGACGCCGCCAATCCAGGCATTTTGAAATGCTGGCTCCTGGGGATTCAAAAGCCGAGTCTTACATCGAGCAGTATGCCTTGAAAGCTTTGCGCGGCGATTTTTCGAATGTCCGCAAGCGCGAAACTAAATTCAGGATCGCGATGCAAGGGGTAGGCATTATCCCACCGCCGCAATGACCTTGAGCTCAACGGCAATCGGCGTTGGCAATGCGCCCACTTCAATCGTGGTGCGAGTCGGATTTGGTTTGCCGGAGCCTGCGAAATACTCGGCGTAAATGCGGTTGTAGATGGGAAAGTCCTTTTTCATGTCAGTGAGAAACACAGTGACGTCGATGATGTCCTGCCACGTCGCGCCAGCATCTTCGAGGACGAGCCGCACATTCTTGAATACGGCGTGGCATTGGGTTTCGATGTCGTAACTCACGATATTGCCACAGGAATCGAGCGTCACGCCGGGGATTTCTTTGCTGCCACGCACACGTGGTCCGATCCCTGACAGAAACAAAAGTTCGCCCACCCGCTTGGCGTGCGGAAATGCACCCACTGGTTCGGGTGCCCGTTCGCTTTTGAAGCTTTCGTTCATCGCCTATCTACTGGCCGACTTGATGGACTAACGCAACGCACATTTCCGATTACCACAAACCGCAATTTATTGATCCGAGGATTCCTGCGGGGCGATTGCCGACTCATCCTGGTCCGATCGACGGAAGCTCGTTACCGGCGGCAGGATTTCCCTGAAAGTAGTACCGTATATGTCCCAAACAGTTAGAAATAATCCGCAGACAATCGGTCCCACGATGAATCCGATCGGACCGAACAGGAACAGTCCGCCAAGGGTGCCGATCAAAATGAGAAGGTCTGGCATTTTCGCGTCTCTGCCGACAAGCACAGGCCGGAGGAAGTTATCGACAGTGCCAACCACAGCAGCACACCACGCCGCCAGCAAGATTGCCGTTAGATGCTGCCCCGTGATAAATAGAATGATCACTGCAGGCACCCACACCAGGGCCGCACCGATCCCGGGGATGATCGAAAGAATCATCATGATCGTTCCCCACAGAGCCGCTCCTTCGATTCCCGCTACCCAAAACGCTATCCCGGCTAATCCGCCTTGAATGATGCCGATCACCAGCGTCCCTTTGATGGTGGCTCGGGTGATCGAAGCGAATTGAGTGAGCATTCGTGCCTCATCCTCATCGCTCAAGGGAGTGTAATAAAAAATGCGTTCCAGGATTTTGTGGCCGTCTCTGAAAAAGAAAAACATCGCGTACAGCATCACAAACAAATTGAGGACGAACGCGGCCGTAGTGGCAGTCATGCGCGACGCGAACCCGACAAGAAACGCACCGGTCGTTTTCGCGGCGGTGCCGACCTGTTCCAGCAGTTGCTCCTGGCTCGGCATGTATTTAGCCAGTGCTGGAAATCTTTGCACCAACCACTCGTGCACGTTGAACGTAGTAGCGGCGCCAAGGTGTTGATTCAGCCACGGGATGGCCTGGTCGCTCATCGTCAGCGCCTGTTGCAGAACGATCCCTAAGAATGCGCTAATGGGTCCGAGACCGAGAACGAGCAACACCAACAATGTGATTGCTG
>JBJMXF010000196.1:0-3647 GCA_045809725.1 Candidatus Udaeobacter sp.
GGAACGCTCGTCGCCTATCCGAACAGCGTGCCACCTCTGATCAATCATTGGACTCCCGCCTTTCCAGCCTTCTACGTCGCATTGGCATTGCCTGTAGGCGCGTGGACGACGGCTGTTAAATCGGAATTAAAATTTCAGTCGCGTTGGATCTTGCCGGCAACGATCGCAATTGCGTTACTGGTGCTTGGCTGGTGCAATCTGAATTTTTATTTCCAGCGTTATTACGCTGACCCTGAGACCCTCAAGAGCAAAGCGTACAAATCGGCCCAACAGAATTACGAAATCCAAACAGCTCAAAGCCGTTACCTGGGGTCGCTGGGCAGTAACTACGAAGTTTTCACAGTAGGCCAGAGTCAATGGCCATATGATCCTGTGACTACGCGATACCTCGTGAGAGAGCAAAAGTGGGCGCTGCTAACTAATCCTGCGACGGAACTGGTGTCCATAACTCGCAACACCGAAGGAATGTCATTCCTTTTTTTCCCAGGAAACGAGCAATATGAACAGACGACACATGAGCTTTTTCCTGGCGGCAAGCACGGCGAAGTAACAAGCCGGCGTGGCAAGCACTTGTTCTACACGTATGTGCTCCCGCCATCCCACTCGCAAGGGATCGAGAAATAACATTTCGCTTTGGCTCGACCTGCCAATCGCGCATGTTATAACTCGGCTGATGCAATTTAGTTTTCATCGACGCTTCCGTTTGCTATTGATTCCCGCCTCGGCAGTTCTGCTTTTTGTTATGTCCGCCTGCGGGAATTCCAGCCTCGTCGGCAAATGGCGGATGTCGGGAACTGAAAATCAAACAATTTGGGAATTTTCGAGTAACGGCTCCGTGCTGGTGGGGGAAGTGCGCGGCAGGTATAAGTTCGGCGATCAGGACCGACTCAAAATCGAGACGCCGTTCGCAACAACAGTTTACCTGTTGACGCTTTCGAACGACCAGCTCGTGCTTCAGGACCTCGGCGGTTCCAAGCTCGAGTTCACGAGGGTACGATAATAGTAGCGTCGCTGCGCCGCGCGGACCGAGCGCCGCAGCGCGACGTCCTACCTAGAATTCGGCGCTGCCAGGAGTGCGCGCGAACGGAATGACGTCGCGAATGTTGGAAATTCCTGTGATAAACATCAGCATGCGTTCAAAGCCGAGGCCGAAGCCGGAGTGTGGCACAGTTCCATAGCGACGCAGGTCGAGGTACCATTTGTAATCGGCAGGATCCATGTTGTGACGCCGCATGTTATCCTCCAGCAGTTCCAGTCGTTCTTCACGCTGACTGCCGCCGACGATCTCGCCAATGCCTGGCACCAGCAAATCTATGGCCGCTACCGTTTTGCCGTCGTCGTTTGAACGCATATAAAACGGTTTGATTTCCTTTGGGAAATTAAAAACCGTGACCGGACATTTGAAATGTTTCTCGGTGAGCCAGCGCTCATGCTCGGATTGCAGGTTTGAGCCGTAATCGATCGGAAACTCGAATTTTTCGCCGCTCTTTTTCAAGAGCTCGACTGCCTCATAGTAGGTAATCCGCTGAAACGGTCTTTCAATGACGAAATCGAGTCGGGCGAGCAACTCCTTGTCCACGAATTTTGCGAATAATTCCAAATCTTCGGCGGACTGCTTTCTCGCGTCGGCGATCAAATACTTCACCAACTCTTCGGCGAGATCCATGTTGCCGGTGAGATCGCAAAACGCCATTTCCGGCTCGATCATCCAGAACTCGCTGGCATGTCGCGACGTGTTTGAATTCTCAGCGCGAAATGTCGGGCCGAAGGTGTAAACATTCGTAAGCGCGCAGGCGAACGCCTCCGCTTCCAGCTGTCCACTGACGGTGAGGTAAGTTTGGCGCGCGAAAAAATCCTGCGTGTAGTCGATGTCGTCGTTTTTCCGCGGCGGATTTTTGACGTCGATGGTTGAAACTCGGAACAACTCGCCGGCGCCTTCGCAATCGCTGCCAGTGATAATGGGAGTGTGAACGTAAACGAATCCGCGATCCTGAAAAAACTGGTGAACGGCGAACGCGAGTCTGCTGCGCACGCGGAACACACAACCGAAAAGATTCGACCGCGGACGCAGATGCGCGATCTCGCGCAAAAATTCCGGCGTGTGTCCCTTTTTCTGGAGCGGATAACTTTCGTCGGCGCCACCGACAATCTCGATATCTCGTGCAACGAGCTCCCATTTTTGTCCTTTGCCCTGCGACGGGACCAGCGCGCCTTCGACAACGAGCGAAGCACCGGTGTTAAGCCGTTGGATGTCTGCGTAATTCGGCAGCGCATCCTTCTTCGCGATGACCTGAAGGTTGCGCAAAGACGACCCGTCGTTCAGCTCGATAAACGAAAAGTCTTTCGAATCGCGCCGCGTGCGCACCCATCCCTGCACACGAATTGCGTCGATAGGTGCGGCGCTCTGCAATGCGTTCTTAATGGTAGTTGGAGAAAGTTGCGTCATTCGAAATGCGGCAAACTTTCAACGCGCGCCGTCCCCTTAGCAAGCATATGTGCTGTTCGTCGCAAGCGTCGCGTGAGACCGAGGTGACAATGCGACGTGAGAATTATTCTAGCGCGTAGAGAAACCCGTCCGCACTGCCGAAGTAAACGACTCCATTCACGACGAGCGGTGATGAGTAAATCCCGCCAACCCGAATTTGTTGATCGGTGGCCACGAGCGGCGCTTCACGCCAATTGGAATGAAAAAGAAAGGGCGAATTGAACTTTCGATCGCCGGTAAGCACCCAACCGTTGTTTTTCTTCGACTTCTCGACCTGAAAATCCCAGAGCAGATCGCCAGTTTTCGCGTCGCGCGCTTCCAACGTTCCGTTCAGCACACCGATAAAGACGACATCGCCAGCGACTGCGGGCGACGAAAACATGTACGCTTTTCCCTGCTGACGCACGATGGGCTTGCCACTGTTTGCGTCAAGAACGTGGTACAAACTGGAGTCCGATGTGGCAAAGAACACTTTCCCGTCAGCAACCGCTGGCGATGTAATTACCCAGCTCAGGTCGTTGAAGAATCTCCATTTCTCTTTGCCCGTTGCCGCATCGAGTGCATACAGATTCGCGTCACGACAGCCGGTGTAAACTATTCCGTTCACCACCGCGGGTGAAGACTGAAATCCGACCTGATTGTGCATCGTCGGGTCTTCGCCTCCATGAAAACGCCATTTCTGTTTTCCTGACATCGCGTCCACGGCGTAGAAATAGCTGTCCCAGCTTCCGAAAAACAAAACGCCGTCTGCGAGCGCAGGCGAAGCGTGCACAACATCGCCGGTTTTAAATTTCCACCGCAGATCGCCTGTGGCCGAATCGAGCGCGTAAAGGTTTCCGTCTCCGCTGCCGAAATACACCGCGCCGTTCGCAACAACGGGACTGGAGAGAAAAGTATCAAACGGGTCGGCAATGGTCTGATCCTTCGGTTGCATTCCGTGCAAGCCTTTTGCTTCGAAGCGGCGCTCGCCCCGAGTGATGAACTTCCATTTCAACGCGCCGGTCTGCGCGTTGAATGCGTAAAATTTTCCGTCGTAACTGCCAACGTAAACCGTGCCGTCGACGACCGCCGGCGTGGCGGGCACCGGTCCGCTTGTCGCTCGCTTCCAAATTTGACGACCGGTCAGGGCGTCGACGGCATACACATTTCCATCGTCTCCGCC